>DATBSL010000020.1:0-25294 GCA_036559805.1 Vicinamibacteria bacterium | reverse complement strand
CCCAGGCGGCACACGCCGCGGTTGTAGACCACGACCCCGATGCGCACCTCGCGGCACACCGCTTCGACGTGGGCCGCCAGGCCCTCCTGCGGCGCCTCGGTCAGGTAGTGCGGCAGCAGCAGCAGGCCGGCCGCGCCCAGCCGCTCTGACTCGCGGGCAAGGGCCATCGCGGTGCGCGTGGGGCCGCCCACGCCCGCCAGGATCGCGACCTTGCCGCGGCACGTCTCGACCGCCGTGCGCACGACCGCCGCGTGCTCGCCCGGCTCGAGCGAGAAGAGCTCGCCCGTTCCGCCCGCCGCGAAGAGCGCGCTCGCGCCGTAGGGCGCGAGCCACTCGAGCCGCCGCGCGTAGGTCGCGGGACGGAAGTCGCCCGCGGCGTCGAAGTCGGTGACCGGGAACGACAGCAGCCCGGAGGACAGCGTCGCTTTCAGCTGCTGGGGGTCCATGGGCGCCTCAGTAGGGAGTGTCGCCGCCGTCGACGTTGATCGCCTGGCCGCGGATGATCACGGCCGCGTCCGAGAGCAGGAACGCCACGACGCGGCCGACCTCGATCGGCTGGATGCGGTGCTTCAGCTGGTGCGGCTTCATCTGCGCGTGGAGGGCGTCGGGCGTCTGGCCCAGGCGCGGGGCGAGCCACTCGGCCACCTCGCGCAGCATCGGCGTGTCGACGCCGCCCGGGCACACCGCGTTCACGTTGATGTGCGCTTCGGCCCACTCGAGCGAGAGCGAGCGCGTGAGGCTGATCACCGCCGCCTTGCTCGCGTTGTAGCCGGCCATGTTCCGGTAGCCGACCTTGCCGGCGTTGCTCGCGACGTTGACGATCGCGCCGCCGCCGCCCTGCGCGATCATGCGCCGCGCCGCCGCCTGGCAGGCGCGGAGCACCGCGTGCGCGTTCACGCGCATCTGCGCCTCGAAGTCCTCGGCGCGCGCCTCGAGGGCCTCGTCCATCCGCAGGACACCCGCGTTGTTCACGAAGCCGTCGACGCGGCCGAGCGACGCGGCCGCGGCGGCGAGCGCCGCCTCCAGGCTCGCGGGCTCGGTGACGTCGAGCGTCAGCGCGAGCGCCCGCCTGCCGCGCGCCTCGACCCGGCCGGCCGTCTCCAAGGCACCGTCTGCGTCGAGGTCGCCGACGGCCACGTCTGCCCCGGCGTCGGCGCACGCCTCGGCGATGCCGCGGCCGATCCCGCGCGCGCCGCCGGTGACGAACACGACCTTGCCGGCGAGAGGCGGCGGCGCCACTCCCGCTCCTAGAACGCGGGCCCCGCGAGCACGCCGCCGTCGACCACGAGCGTCGTCCCGGTGACGAAGCGCGCCGCGGAGGACGCGAGGAACAAGCAGGCGTCGGCGACCTCCTCGGGGCGGCCGACCCGGCCGAGCGGGGACGCCTTGCTGAAGCGGGCGACACCCTCGGGCCACGCCGTTTCGAGCCCCTCGCGCCAGATGAGTCCGGGCGCCACGGCGTTGACCCGCACGCCGGAAGGCCCGAGCTCGAGCGCCGCAGAGCGCGTGAGCATCTCGAGGCCGGCCTTGGCCGCGCTGTAGTGGGCGAGCGCCGGCGCCGGGCGGAAGGCCTGGATCGACGTGACGTTCACGATCGCGCCCGTGCCGCGGGCCGCCATGCGGCGTCCCGCGGCCTGCAGGCACACGAAAGCGCTGCGCAGGTTCGAAGCCAGCACGTCGTCCCATGCGTCGGGCTTCATCTGCATGAGCTCGGCGAGCGGGTAGCCGCCGGCGTTGTTCACCAGCGCGTCGAGCGGGCCGAGGGCCGAGGCCACGTCGTCGACGAGAGCCTCGGCGGCGTCCGACGCATTGAGGTCGGCGGCGAAAGCGCGCGCCTCGCCGCCTGCGCCCGCGATCTCGTGGACCAGGCTCAAGGCACCCTCGCGGCTCGTCCGGTAGTGAACCGCCACGCGCGCTCCGGCCTCGGCGAAGCGCCGCGCGATCACGCGGCCGATCCCGCCGCCCGCGCCGGTCACGAGCGCCACGCGGCCCGTGAGGTCCAGCAGCGAGCGAACGGCCGGCGCGTCCGGCTTCGCAGCGGGACCGCCAGTCATCGCGCGGGAAGGCGGACGGCGATCTCGTCGCGGTAGCGCCTGACGCGAGCCGTGATCGCGGCCGTGTCGAGCGTGAGCATGCGCCCGTCCTCCATCAGCACGCGGCCGTTGACGATGGTCGTGGCGACGTCCGAGCCCTTGATCGCGTACGCCAGCTGCGCGTAGACGTCGTAGCGCGGCTGCGCCCAGGGCGCGTCGCTCGCGAGCACGATCAGGTCCGCGCGCTTGCCGGGCTCGAGCGAGCCGATCTCGCGCTCGAGGTGGAGCGCGCGCGCCCCCCCGATCGTCGCCATCTCGACGCCGTCGCGCGCGCTCAGCACGGCGGGATCGCCGCTCGTGATCTTGTGCAGCTTGAGCGCGAGGTCGATCTCCTCGAACATGTTCAGGTCGTTGTTGCTCGAGGGCCCGTCGGTCCCGAGGCCGGCGCGCACGCCGGCCTTGCGCAGCTTCGGCACCGGCGAGACGCCGCTCGCGAGCTTGGTGTTGCTCGACGGGCAGTGCGCCGTGCCGACACCGCGCGCGGCGATCGTGGCGATCTCGTCGTCCGTGAGCCAGATCGCGTGGGCGAGCGTCAGGTTCGGACCGAGGAAGCCGATCTTGTCGAGGTGCGCGACCGTGGTGGTGCCGTACTTTTCGCGCACCAGCGTCATCTCGCTCGGGCTCTCGGCGGCGTGGATCATCATCGGCGCCTGATAGCGATCGGCGAGCGCCTTGACGCGCAGCAGGGTCTGCGGGCCCACCGTGTACGCCGCGTGCGGGCCGAGCGCGGGCACGATCAGCGGGTCGCCCGACCACTTCTTCAGGAACGCCTCGGCGACGCGCAGGCCTTCCTCGGCGTCCTTCAAGCCCGGCACTGGGTGGTCCATCACCGTGGCGGCGCAGAAGCCGCGCAGCCCCGCCTGCTTCGCCGCCTCCGCCACCTGGTCCTCGTAGAAGTACATGTCCGAGAACGTCGTGGTGCCGGTGCGGATCATCTCCCACGCCGCGAGCCGCGTGCCCCAGGTCACGAACTCGGGCGTGACGTGCGCGGCCTCGGCCGGCCAGATGTACTTCGTGAGCCAGACCATGAGCTCCACGTCGTCGGCGACTCCGCGCAAGAGCGTCATCGGCACGTGGCTGTGGGTGTTCACCAGTCCGGGCATCACGATGCGCCCGCTCGTGTCGATCGCGCGCGCCGGGGTGTAGCGCGCCCGAAGCTCCGGCGCGGGACCGACGGCGACGATGCGCTCGCCCTTGACCGCCACCGCGCCGTCCTCGACCACGCGGAAGCCCTGGTCCATCGTGACCACGGTGCCGCCCGCGAGCAAGAGGTCGACCGCCTCGCCGGGCGATGCCGCCGCGTTCGCGGCGAGGGCGAGCAAGGCGAGCGAAAGCAGGAGCAGCCGGCCGCGCGTGCGCATTCGCGGCCAATACTACTTCAGCGGCCGGACACCTTCTCCGCGGCGTCCGGCGTCCCGTCCGGGTGCGGCGGCAACAGCAGCGTGAAGGTTGCGCCCTTGCCCGGCTCGCTCTCGAGCGAGACGTGCGCGCCGATGCTCTCGGCCAGGTGCCTCACGATCGCGAGCCCGAGCCCCGTGCCGCCGAGCTCGCGGCTCCTGGCCTTGTCGACCCGGTAGAAGCGCTCGAAGACGCGCTCGCGGTGCCCGGCCTCGATGCCCGGCCCGTCGTCCTTCACCTGCACGCGCACCGAGCCGCCGGGGCCGGCGAGCGTGCTGACGAGGACGTGCCCGCCCGCGGGCGTGTACTTCACGGCGTTGTCGACCAGGTTCTCGAGGATGCGCCTGACCCGCTCGGGGTCGGTCACGACACTGGGCGCGCCGCGCGCCTCGTGGCGCAGCGCCACCGGCTTGCGCGCGGCCTGCTCGGCGAAGGAGTTGACCACGTCGGCGGCGACGTCGGACGGCCGCGTCTCGTCGGGCTCCGGGACGCGCGCCCCGGACTCGAGCCGCGACAGCTCGAGCAAGTCCTCGACGAGCGACGCCATGCGGTCGGCGTGGGTGCGGATCTTGCCGAGAAAGCGCTCGGCGGTGCCGGGCTCGTCCTTGGCGCCGTCCTCGAGCGCCTCCACGAAGCCGCGGATCGACGTGAGCGGCGTGCGCAGCTCGTGCGAGGCGTTGGCCACGAAGTCGCGCCGCACCGCCTCGAGCCGCTGCCGCTCGGTCGTGTCGTTGAACGTGAGCACGGCTCCGTGCGGCGCGCCCTCGGCCCCGGGGAACGGCACGCCGGTGACCGTGAAGCTGCGGCGCAGCGCCTGCATCTCGATCTCGCGCTCGCCGCGCCCGCCGGTGCGCAGCACTTCCTCCACCAGCGAGCTCACCTCCGGCTGCCGGATCGCCTCCAGGTAGTGGCGCCCGAGCGGGGAGCTGAGCGCCATCGCCCGCACCAGGCTGGGGTTGGCGAGCGTCACGATGCCCTCGTGGTCGACGGCGAGCACTCCGTCGTCCATCGCGGACAGGATCGCATCGGTGCGGCCGCGGTCGCGGGCGATCTCGGCCAGCCGCCGCTGTAGCTCGTCGGAGGAGTGGTTGATGATGCGCGCCAGCTCCCCGAGCTCGTCCTCGCGGCTCACGCGGATGCGCGCGGCCAGGTTGCCGGCCGCCAGCTGGCGCGCCGTGTCCATGATCTCGGCGAGCGAGCGGCCGAGCGCCGCCGAGAGCACGAGCGAGAGCCCGAGCGCTGCGGCGAGCGCGCCCAGCCCGGCGAGCGCCGCGCTGCGCCAGAGCGCCCGGACCTGCGCCTGGATCCGCTCCGCGCCCCGGCTGACCCGCGCGACCCCCACCACGGAGCCCGCGCGCTGGATCGGGACCGCGACGTAGAGCTGCCGCACGCCGACGGTGGCGCTCATGCGCTCCGCGCGCGTGGCGCGTCCGGCGAGAGCGCTCATCACCTCGGGCCGGGTGGCGTGGTTCTCGAGGGCGCGCAGCTCGGCCCCGGAGGCCGAGGAGTCGGCGAGCACGCGTCCGTCCGGCGCGAGGATCGTGACGCGCGCGTCGACCTCGCGCGCCGCGGCGTCGACGGCTCCGTCGAGCTCTCGCTCGGCCGCCCCGCGTGCGATCGCGTCCTCGACCACCCGCGCCATCAGCCGCGCTTCGGCCGTGAGGCTGACGTAGGCGTCCTCGCGGGCGCGGCGCTCGAGCCGTGGCCCCGCGAGCAGCAGCAGCAGCGTGAGCGCCACCGCGGTGGCCACGACCGCCGTCATCACCATCCGCCCGCGCAGCGACAGCTTGCGTCTCATTCGCCGGTCTCCCGGGCGAAACGATAGCCGAGCGATTTGACGGTGATAAGACGGGCGGCGATGCCCGGCAGCTTCTCGCGCAGGCGGCGGACGTGGACGTCCACGGTACGCGTCCCCTCCGCGTAGCTATAGCCCCAGACGTCCTCGAGCAGGGCCTGACGCGAGAGCACCCGCCCGTCGGCCTCGACGAGCGCCAAGAGCAGCGCGAACTCCTTGGCCGTGAGGTGCACCGGCTCGCCGCGGAACGCCACCGTGTGCCGCGCGCGGTCGATCTCGAGCTCGCCCGTGCCGATCGGCTCCTCGTCGGCCTCGCGCCGGTCCGCGCGGCGCAAGAGCGCCCGCACGCGCGCCACCAGCTCCTTGGGGCTGAACGGCTTGACGACGTAGTCGTCCGCCCCGACCTCCAGGCCAACCACGCGGTCGGCCTCGTCGCCGCGGGCCGTCAGCATCACGATCGGCAGCGCGCTCGTGCGCTTGTCCCGCCGCAGCTCGCTGCAGACGCTCAGGCCGTCGAGGCCCGGCAGCTGCAGGTCCAGGATCAGGAGCCCGTAGCTCGAGCCGCGCAGCAGCTCGAGCGCCCGCCGCCCGTCGGCCACCGACTCCACCTGGAATCCCTCGGCCGACAGATAGTGGCTGATCAGCTCGACGATGTCCGGATCGTCCTCGACGACCAGCGCCCGCTTCATCCGAACCAAGGATACGGGTTATCCTGTTCGTCTGGGGTTTCACGGATGAGCGGCGGCGGGCAGACCTACTTCCAGAAGGGCTTCAACCTCAAGGCCGTCGTGCGCCCGGTGCTCGCCCAGAGCTACCACTCGAAGGTCGTGGAGCGGCTCAAGGAGCTGGGCTACACGGCGCGGGCCGGCGAGGTCAGGATCAAGCTCGCCCGCGAGTTCGGCTTCTGCTACGGGGTCGACCGCGCGGTCGAGTACGCCTACGAAACGCGCGAGCAGTTCCCGGACCGCCGCATCTTCCTCTCGGGCGAGATCATCCACAACCCGGAGGTCAACGGGCGGATCGAGGCGCTCGGGATCCTGATCCTGCCCGACCACAAGAGCCCCGAAGAGCGCTACGCCGGCGTCGAGCAGGCGGACGTCGTGATCCTGCCGGCGTTCGGCGTCTCGGTGGCCGAGATGCAGCACCTGCGCGCAAAGGGCTGCGTGCTCGTCGACACCACCTGCGGCAGCGTGCTCAACGTCTGGAAGAACGTGCACCGCTACGCGCGCGACGGCTTCACCTCGGTGATCCACGGCAAGCACTACCACGAGGAGACCAAGGCGACCGCGTCGCAGGCGCTCACCCACCCGGGCGGGCAGTTCCTGTGCGTCAAGGACCGCGCCGAGGCCGAGCTCGTGTGCGGCTTCGTCCGCGGCGCGCTCGGCGCGGACGTGCTCGTCGAGCGCTTCGCCGCGGCGACCAGCCCCGGCTTCGACCCCGAGCGCGACCTGCAGCGGATCGGGCTCGCCAACCAGACCACGATGCTGATGACGGAGAGCCTCGAGATCCAGGAGCTGCTGCGCGCCGCGGTGCGCGAGCGCTGGGGCGAGGCCGAGCTCGACGCGCGCTTCCGCGCCTTCGACACGATCTGCTCGGCGACCCAGGACCGCCAGGACGCCGTGCAGAAGATGCTCGCGCAGGGCGGCCTCGACCTGATGGTCGTGATCGGCGGCTACAACAGCAGCAACACCCAGGCGCTCGCTCGCATCTGCGCCGAGCGGCTGCCGACGTACCACATCAGCTCCGCCGACCGCATCGAGGGCGAGACGATCCGCCATCGGCCCGTGGGCGGCCACGACGAGACCTCGAGCGCGGCCTGGCTGCCCGAGGGGCCGGTCACGATCGGCCTGACCGCCGGCGCCTCGACCCCCAACAACGTCGTGGGCGAGGTGGTCGAGCGGCTGCTGGCCCGGCGCGGGCTCTCGACCGACGCGCTCGTCGCGGGCTGACGCCTCGTCGAGCCGCGCGCAGCTACCGGGCGCACCGAACCCCGGTGTTATAGTGCCCGGAGCTTCCTGGAGGATCAGAATCGCATGCTGCTCGAAGGCAAGCGCGGCCTCGTGCTGGGGATCGCGAACAAGCGCTCGATCGCGTGGGGAATCGCGCAGGCGGCGCACCGCGAGGGGGCGCGGCTGGCGGTCACCTACCAGGGCGAGCGGCTGCTCGAGAACGTGCAGGAGCTCTCGCAGCAGCTGCGCGACCCGCTGATCCTGCCGTGCGACGTGGCCAAGGACGAGGACCTGAAGACGCTCGCCGAGTCGGTGAAAAACGAGTTCGGCACGCTCGACTTCGTGGTGCACGCCGTGGCGTTCGCGCTGCGCGAGGAGCTCGACGGCGACTTCCTGAACACGTCGCGCGAGGGCTACCGCATCGCGCAGGACATCTCCTCCTATTCGCTCACCGCGCTCGCGCGCGAGGTGGCGCCGCTCATGCCGAACGGGGGCAGCATCGTCACGCTCAGCTACCTGGGCGGCGAGCGCGTGGTGCCCCACTACAACGTCATGGGCGTCGCCAAGGCGGCGCTCGAGATGTCGGTCCGCTACCTCGCCGCGGACCTCGGGCCGAAGGGGATTCGCGTCAACGCGGTCTCCGCCGGGCCGATCAAGACGCTGGCGGCCTCCGGCGTGCACGGGCTGTCCAAGATGCTCGAGTACCACCGCACGCACGCGCCGCTGCGCCGGAACACCGATCAGGACGAAGTGGGCGACGCCGCGCTCTTCCTGCTGTCGCCGCTCGGGCGAGGCGTCACGGGGGAGGTCCTCCACGTGGACGGCGGCTTCCACGTGATCGGCATGGCGGCCCTCTAAGGCCTGTCGCCCGAGGCCCGAGGCAAGCGAGTGCCGCGGACGCCACTCCTCGCGATGCTGGCCGGGCTGGCGCTGGCCTGCCCCGAGCCCGGTATCGCACAGACCCCGCCCGAGCCCTCCGCCCCGCCGGCCGCCTCCGGCGCGGCCGGGTCGAGCCCGCAGGCGCCGACCCCGCCACCCTCGACGCAGCCGGGCGTGCCACCACCGGACGAGCCCGCCAGCCCGAGCGCCCAGGCCGAGCCCCCGCGCGACCCGGGCGAGGTGCGCGTGCGCGCCGAGTCGTACGAGCAGGTCGCCAAGGGCCACATCGAGGCGCGCGGCTTCGTGGACCTCGACGTGGCCGGCATGCGGATCCAGGCCGACAAGGCCGACATCCACGAGGAGACGCGGCCCGACGGGAAGCTGGGGCACCGGATCGTGGCCGAGGGCAACGTCGTGTTCATCCGCGGCGAGGAGCGCATGTCGGGCGACCGGCTCGAGATGGACGACTCCGGCCGCGGCTACCTGCTGAACGCGGTGGGCTTCGTCGAGCCCGGCGTGTGGGTCGAGGGCAAGCGGGTCGATCGCCTCGACGACAACACCTACCGCGTGACGGGCGGCCGCTTCACCTCGTGCACCCAGCCGAACCCGCGCTGGGGCTTCCAGGCGAGCTCGGCCGAGATCGAGGTGGACGACAAGGTCAAGGCGAAGCACGCGGTCTTCAAGGTGAAGGGCGTGCCGGTCTTCTACGTGCCGTACATCTACTACCCGATCAGCAGCGACGGCCGCTCGAGCGGATTCCTGTTCCCGCACTTCGGTTACTCGAACGCGCGCGGCTACAACTCGGGCACCGGCTTCTTCTGGGTGATGGGCCGCAGCGCCGACCAGACCTTCTACGCGGACTACTGGTCGAAGATCGGCTACGGCTACGGCCACGAGCTGCGCTACGTCAGGCAGTCGCCGTCGCAGGGGACGTTCCGGACCTACGTCTTCGACGTGAAGGGTGCCGAGGAGCTCGACTACGACCTCGACTGGAACGCGCTGCAGATCCTGCCCGGCAACGTGAAGGCCAGCCTCAACGTGCGCCAGTACAGCGACATCCTGTTCCAGCAGCAGTACCAGGACGACTTCACGCGCGCCTCGAGCCGCACCCAGCGCTGGACGGGCGCGATCGAGAAGGACCTGAAGCTCGCGGTGCTCTCGGCCTACGCCGACACCACCAGCACCTACTTCGGCACCGACTACATACGCGTCAACGGGCGGCTGCCCGGGATCAGCCTGCGGCGCTTCCCGCGCCAGATCGGCTGGGGCAAGGTGGTGGTCGGGCTGCAGGCGAAGGCCGACCGGATCCAGTACGGCGACGAGGTGCAGGTGGACAACTGGGCGCGCATCGACGTCGCCCCCTACGTGTCGCGGCCGTTCGCGCTGAGCTTCCTCGAGTTCACGCCGTCGGCCGGCTACCGCTACACGCGCTACGGGGCGAGCTACGGCACGAGCCTCGACGAGAACGGCGACGAGGTGACCACGATCACCGGCCCAAAGCTCAACCGCTCCTTCTTCGAGACCCAGCTCGAGATGCGCGGGCCGACCTTCGCGAAGGTCTGGGACACGCCGGGCTTCGCGTACTCGGAGCGCTTCAAGCACGTGATCGGCCCCGAGGTCGTCTGGACGTACAGGACGCGCGTCGAGGACTACTACTTCATTCCCAAGTTCGACGGCGACGACTACATGCTGGGCACGAACCAGGTCGCCTATTCGCTGGTGCAGCGCTTCTACGCCAAACGCACGAGCCAGGGCGGAAAGCCGCAGCCCTACGAGTTCCTCACCTGGCGGCTGATGCAGACCTACTACGTGCAGATCTCCGACGGGCAGAACAACAACGACCCCAACTACTCGTCCTCGTCGTTCGGCCCGGGAGCCAGGCCCGAGCACCTCTCGCCGCTCATGTCGCGGATCCGGCTGCGGCCGACGCCCGACGTCTACGCCGACTTCAACGTCGAGTACGACGTGAACTTCAAGCAGGTCCGCCGCACCAGCCTGTACGTCAACCTCGGCGCGCCGCGCGCGAGCATGACCGCGGGCTGGTCGCGCTCGGTGCGGCTCTCCGAGGACCCGGCGCAGCGCATCGTGGGGGCGCACTCGCTGCGCGGCAACGCGGCCTTCGAGATCTTCCCGAATCGCCTGTTCCTCGAGGGCTCGGCCGACTACGACATCAGGAACGACACGCTGTGGCAGATGCGCGCCCAGGCGCGCTACAAGGCGCAGTGCTGCGGCTTGCTGGTCGAGTACATCCGCTACAACTGGAACGGCCGCGACGAGAAGCAGTGGCGCTTCAACCTCGAGCTCGAGAACATCGGCTCGATCGGCAGCTTCCTCGGCGCCGGCCGCGGCTCGGGGTCCTACCGGTGAGGCTCTTGGTGACGGGCGCGGGCGGCTTCGTCGGCGGGCACCTGCTGGAGCTCGTGCGCCGCGAGGCGCCCGCGACGCGCGTCTACGGTGTCGTTCAGCCGCACGGAAGCTCGCGGGTCGCGGCCCCGGGCGCGCGCGTGCTGGAGGCCGATCTCGACGACCCGCAGGCGGCGAGTGCTTTGATCGACGAGGCCCGGCCCGACGCGATCGTCCACCTCGCGGGCCAGTCGAGCGTGCACCAGTCGTGGCTCGACCCGGGCGGCACGCTACGCACCAACGTGCTCGGGATCGTGCACCTGCTCGACGCGGCACGGCGCCGCGGCCTCGCCCCCGCGGTGCTGGTCGTCGGCAGCGCCGAGGAGTACGGCGCGGTGCCCGAAAGCGAGCTGCCGATCCGGGAAACGGCTCCGCTCCAGCCCGCCTCGCCCTACGCGGTGAGCAAGGTCGCGCAGGGGGCGCTCGCTCTCCTCTACGGCCCGAAAGGCGGCATGCGCGTCGTGCTGACGCGGACCTTCCACCACACGGGGCCGGGGCGCGGCGAGGCGTTCGCGGAGAGCTCGTTCGCGCGCCAGATCGCGGAGATCGAGTGCGGCCTCAGGGCCCCCGTGATCGACGTCGGCAACCTGGACGCGGTGCGCGACTTCACCGACGTGCGCGACGTCGTCCGCGCCTATCGCCTGCTGCTCGAGAAGGGCGAAGCCGGCCAGGCCTACAACGTCTGCAGCGGCCGCGGCCGGCGGATCCGCGAGGTCCTCGACCTGCTGCTCGCGGGCTCGAGCGTGCGGGTGGAGGTGCGGGTCGACAAGGAGCGCATCCGGCCCTCCGACGTGCCCGCCCAGGTGGGCGACCCCTCGCGCGTGCGCGCTGCGACCGGCTGGGAGCCGAGGATCGCGCTGGAGCAGACGCTCGCCGACCTGCTCTCCGACTGGCGCGCGCGCGTCGCGGGCACGGCCGGCCGCAGCTCATGAGGGTCCTGCTGACCGGCGCGACCGGCTTTCTCGGCCGCTCGGTGGCGCGTCATCTCGCGGCGCACGGCCACGCGCTGCGCGTGCTCGCGCGCGCCACGAGCCGCACGCACGGGCTGCCCGAGGGCACCGAAACCGCGATCGGCGACGTGACGGACGCGGCGTCGCTTCTGCGCGCCGCCGAGGGCTGCGCCGCGGTCGTGCACATGGCCGCGCTCGTCAAGGTCTGGGTGCCGGATCCCGAGCGCTTCGAGGCCACGAACCTGGGCGGGCTCAGGAACGCGCTCGCGGCCGCCCGCGCGGCGGGCGCGCGGCTCGTCTACACGTCGTCGTTCATCGCGCTCGGCCCGTCGGGTTCCGGAGAGCTCGACGCGTCGCGGCCGCACCCCGGCCCCCCGTATCGCAACCCGTACGAGAGGACCAAGGCGCTCGCGGACGCCGAGGCGCGCGAGGCCGCGGCGCGCGGCGACGACGTGGTGATCCTCTACCCGGGCGTCGTCTACGGGCCGGGCGACCTGACCGAGGGCAACATGGTGGTCCGCATGGTCGCGGACCACCTGGCCGGGCGCCTGCCCGGCCTCGTGGGGCCGGGCGACCGGCGCTGGTCGTACGCGTTCGTCGAGGACGTGGCCGAGGGACACGCGCTCGCGCTCGAGAAGTCGCGGCCGGGCGACCGCTTCGTTCTCGGCGGCGAGAACGCGACGCTCCGGCGCCTGTTCGCGCTCGTCCAGGAGCTCGCCGGGGCCAGGCCGCCGCGCCTCCACATACCGTACGGCGTCGCGTCTGCGCTCGGGCGCGCGCAATGGCTGTGGGCGGAGCTCACCGGCCACCCGCCCCAGCTCACGCACGGCGAGGTGTTCGTGTTCCGCGAAGACTGGGCCTGCGACAGCGCGCGCGCGGTGCGCGAGCTCGGCTACGAGTGGCGGCCGCTCGCCGAAGGCCTGCGCGACACGCTGCGCTGGCTGCGCTCGGGGCCGGCCGGGACGGCGGCGTGAGCCTGTCGCACGGCGAGCTCGCGCGGCGGGCCGTCCACGTCTCGTGCGTGGGCTTCGCGCTGCTGCTGCGCGACCTGAGCTGGCCGCAGGCGGCGCTCCTGGCGCTTGCCGCGTTCCTGTTCAACTGGCTGCTGCTGCCACGGCTCTTCGGCCGGGGCATGTGGCGCCAGGCCGACGTCGCGCGCGGCTATCCGGTCGGCATCCTCGCGTATCCGCTGGCCGTGCTCGGGCTCGTGCTCGTGTTCCGGGAGCGGCTGTGGATGGCCGCCGCGGGCTGGGGGATCCTGGCGGTGGGCGACGGCACGGCCGGTCTCGTCGGCCAGGCGGCGGGCGGGCCGCGGCTGCCGTGGAACCCCCGCAAGGGCTGGAGCGGGCTTCTCGCGTTCGTCGTCTTCGGGGCCGCCGCCGCCGCGTTCCTCTCGGCCTGGACCGCGCGGCTGCCGCTCGCCGTGGACGCCGCGCACTGGCCGCGCACGCTCGGCATCGCGCTGGCGCTCGCCCTCTTCTGCGCGCTCGTCGAGTCGCTGCCCACGACGCTCGACGACAACGTCAGCGTGCCGCTCGCGACGGCGCTCGCATTGCCGCTCCTCGCCGGCGCCTTTCCCGACCTGCTGCTGCGCGACCCCGGCTTCCCCGGCCGGCTGCTGATCGGACTCGTGCTCAACGGGGGGATCGCCCTCGCCGCCTGGCTCGCGCGCTCGATCGACGCGCTCGGAGCGCTCTCCGCGGTCGTGATCGGTAGCGCGATCACGGCGGGCCTCGGCGTCCAGGGCCTCGCGCTGATGATCGCCTTCTTCGTCCTGGGCACGGCGGCCACGAAGCTCGGCTACCGCAAGAAGGCCGCGCGCGGCATCGCGCAGGAGAAGGGCGGGGCGCGCGGGTGGCAGAACGCCTGGGCCAACGGCGGAGTTCCGGCAGCGCTCGCCGTGCTCGCGGGCATGGCGCCCCCGGGGCCGCGCGACGTGCTGGCGATCGCCTACGCGGCCTCGGTCGCCACCGCGGCCGCCGACACCTGCTCGTCCGAGATCGGCAAGGCCTTCGGCCGGCGCACGTTCCTGATCACGACGCTTCGTCCCGTTCCGCCGGGCACCGAGGGCGCCGTGAGCCTCGAGGGCACGCTCGCCGGCCTCGCGGGCGCGCTCGCGGTCGGCGCGACGGGTGTCGCCACGGGCTTGCTGGGCTGGCCGTCGGCGATGCTGGTGGCCGTTGCGGGGCTCGCGGGCAGCCTGGCCGAGAGCGTCCTCGGCACGGTCGCGGAGCGGCGGGGCTGGATGGGTAACGACCTGCTGAACGCCGCCAACACCGCGATCGGCGCGCTCCTCGCCGTGGGCATGCTCAGGCTGCTGTGAGCAGGGCCTCGACCTACGTCGACTTCGCGCGGCCCTTTACGCTGCTGCCTCCGGCGCTCGGCGTCGTGAGCGGTGCGGTCACCGCCTGGGGCGCGCACGGCACGCGCGCGCCGCTCACGGCCGAGCTGCTGCTGCCGGTGCTGTGGGGCGCCCTGATGGCCGCGGTGCTCAACTCGGCGAGCAACGCGATCAACCAGATCTACGACCTCGAGATCGACCGCGTCAACAAGCCGAAGCGGCCGCTGCCCTCGGGCGCTCTGGGCATGGGCGAGGCGTGGGGCTTCACGGTCGCGTGCACGCTGCTCGCGTGGCTGCTCGCCTGGCTCGCGACGCCCGTGGGGCTCGAGGCGAACCGCGAGTGCTTCTGGATCGTCCTCTTCACGAGTGTGCTGGTGTGGGCCTACTCGGCGCCGCCTCTTCGCACGAAGCGCCACGGCCTGTGGGCGAACATCACGATCGCGATCCCGCGCGGCATGCTGCTGAAGGTCGCCGGCTGGTCCACCGTCAAGACGATCCTCGACCCCGAGCCGTGGTTCATCGGGGCGATCTTCGGGCTGTTCGTGTTGGGCGCGTCCACCACCAAGGACTTCGCCGACATCGAGGGCGACCGCGCGGGCGGCTGCCAGACGCTGCCGATCCTGTACGGGGTGAAGAAGGCGGCCTGGATCATCGCGCCCTTCTTCGTGCTGCCGTTCCTGCTGATCCCGATCGGGGTGCGCACGGGGCTGCTCACGGGCAACCCGCTGCTGCTGGACCTCTTGGCGCTCGGGCTGGTGCTCTATGGCATCTACACCGTCTACCTGCTGGTGCGGAAGCCCGAGGAGCTCGCCTTCACCGAGAACCACCCCTCGTGGACGCACATGTACTTGATGATGATGGTGGCCCAGGTCGGCTTCGCGCTGGCCTACGTCCTGTAGACCGTTGCCACCGTCTCCGCGGCGGCTCGTGCTCGACCCCACCCCCCAATGAGCACGGCGGTGGGGGGCGGGGCCTCGACAGCGAGCCGCCGCTACCCGTGGCCCGTTGCGCCCGACGACTACTTCTTCTCGGGCCCCTCGCCGCCGCCCAGGTCCAGGAGATCGCGCAGCGCGGCCTCGTCGAGCGGGTTGTCGTCGGGAGCGGCCTCGCTGACCGCAGCGGCGGTCTGAGGCGCGTCGGCCGTGGTTTCGGGTTCGTCAGCCTTTTCTTCGTCCGCCGGCTGGACGGGAGCTTCGGCGGACTCGACTCCCGTGTGCTGGCCGATGAACACGCGCGAGGCGCGTGCCACGCGTCCGTGGAGACGGTAGCCGCGCATCACCTCTTTGACCACGACGTGGTCGTGCTCGGGATCGTCGACCCGCTTCGTGCCGACCGCCTCGCTGATCGCCGGGTCGAAGGGCAGGCCCAGCACGGGGATGCGCTCGAGCCCTTCTTGCTGCAGCGTCTGCAGCAACTGGGTGCGCACGAGGATCAGGCCCTCGATCAGGGGATTGCCCGCATAGGTCTGCTCGGCGGCCTCGAGCGCCCGATCGAGGTTGTCGAGGATGTCGATGAACTTGACGAGCAGCTTCTCGTGGCGCCGGTTGAAGGTGCGCTCGACGTCCCGGGTGACCCGGTCCCGAAACCCCTCGTTCTCGGTCTTGACCTTGCGATAGGCGGTGAGGACCTCGGTGAGGCGGTCTTCGGCGAGCCGGGCTCGCCGCTCGAAAAGCTCCGCCTCTCCCGCTTCCGGAGGGGGTTCGAGGGCCTCTTCGGCGCTTTGCGGGGTCCTCGGCTCGTCGTTCTCTTGCCCGTCCAGATCGTCGACGGGATCCTGGCTCACGCGCCCCCTCCGGGCAAACACCGACCATTATAGCCTTTACGGCCGTCGGGCGTCGTGAGGAGCGCCACGACGTCCGCCACGTTGGTCCCGGTCGGGCCGGTCAGGATCAGCTCGCCCAACGGCCCCAGGTAGTTTCGGGTGTCGCTCGCGGCCAGAAAAGCAGCCGGCGGCGCGAGGCCGAGGCTCCGGCCGCGGGCGGTCGTCGTGTCGTCCACGATGCCCCCCGCCCCGTCGCTCGCCCCGTCGACCCCGTCCGTCGCGAGGCACGCCACGACCGCCGGCGCCGGAAAGCCCTCGAGGGCGCTCGCGGCCGCCACAGCCATCTCCTGATTGCGCCCGCCCTGCCCGTCGCCACGGACCGTGACCGTGGTCTCCCCGCCGGCGAGCAGGCAGATCGGCGCGGACCCGCGCGCTGCGGACTCGGCCGACTCGCGCAAGATCGCGACGAGCACGCGCGCCGCTTCGCGCGCCTCGCCCTCGAGGCGCGTCGTGAGCAGGACGCAGCGATACCCCCGGCGGCGGGCCTCCCGGGCAGCGGCCTGCACGCTCACGCGGCCGCTGCCCACCACGCGCGTCACGACGCGCCGGAACAGGGGATCTCCGGGCTTGGGCGTCTCGGGCCGCTCGCCGCGCGCGCCGCGCGAGAGGTGCTCGCGCACGGCGGACGGGACGTCTGCGAGCACGCCTCGCTGCTCCAGCACAGCGAGCGCCTGCGCGTGGCTCGTCGGGTCGGGCGCCGTGGGGCCCGACCCGATCGTCGAGAGGTCGTCGCCCACGACGTCGGAGAGCGCCAGTGCGACGACGCGCGCGGGCGCCGCCGAGCGCGCGAGCCCGCCCCCCTTCAGCCGCGACAGGTGCTTGCGCACGGCGTTGAGCTCGTGGATTGACGCGCCGGAGCGCAGCAAGAGCGAGGTCGTGAGCGCCTTGTCGGCGAGCGTCAGGCCGTCGACTGGCGCCGGCAGCAGCGCGGAGGCGCCGCCGGAGAGCAGCACCAGGAGCAGGTCGTCGCGACCCAACCCCGCCGCGAGCGACTCCACCTCGGCCGCGGCCTCGAGCCCGCGCGCGTCGGGCACGGGATGCCCCGCCGTCCGCACGCGGAGGTTCGGAAGCGTCGCCGGCTCCGTCGTCACGACGAGGCCGACCGAGAGGGCCGGGCCGAGGCGCTCCTCGGCAGACCGCGCCATCGCCACTGCGGCCTTGCCCACGGCCACGAGTGCGATGCGGCCGCGGCCGATCCGGTGGCGAACGCCGGCCACCTCGAGCTGGCGGGCGCGGACCCGCAGGGCCTTCCGGACCAGCCGTCCCGGCTCGGCGGCGTCCAGGGCTCGTTGGAGGATGACGGCCGCGGTGGCGCGCAGTCGCGCGCGGGCGTTCAATGCGGCAGCCGGGGGTCGCGGTCGCTCAGGCGGCTGAGCGCGTCGAAGCTTTGCAGCACGGTTGCCGCGAGCTCGGGGAAGTGCTCGAGGCAGCACAGCTCGTCGAGCCGTGCGCAGAACGCACGGCAGCGGTCGGCGACGTCGCGGTTGGACTCGTCGAGAATGCCCGAGGCCTGCAAGTGCTCGATGTGGCGGAGGAATTCCTCACGGTAGAAGTTCGAGAGGGCCGTGCGTCTCACCACGTCCATCCTGGCCTCCGCATCCGCCTTGACGTTTTTTCACGTTAGATCACAGATCCTGTCGCTGTCAAGGCCTCAACCGAGGGGCAGATGCGGTTCGGCGTTCGTGGCCAGGTCGCCGCGAACGCCGCGGCCGAAGCTCACGTAGCCTGCCGCCGCGATCATCGCGGCGTTGTCGGTCGTGAGCTCGAGGGGCGGAATGAACACCGGGAGCCCGAGCTCGCGGCCCTTCGCCTCGGCCTCGCGACGCAGCCGCGTGTTCGCGGCGACGCCGCCGGTGAGGATCAGGCTGCGCGGCCGGCGCAGCGCGGCGACCTTCCCGAGCCCGCGCACGAGCGCGTCCACCACCGCGCGCTCGAACGAGGCCACGAGGTCGCGCACCTCGTCGGGGACGTGGGCGGCGTCGGACACGGGCGGGATCCCCTCGCGCCGCACGTGCAGCAGCACCGCCGTCTTGATGCCGCTGAACGAGAAATCCGAGCGCCCGTCCTTGATGCGCGCCACCGTGAACTCGACGGCGCGGTCGTCGGCGCCCTGCGCGAGCCGGTCGATCACCGGCCCGCCGGGATAGCCGAGGCCCAGGAGCTTGGCGACCTTGTCGAAGGCCTCGCCGGCCGCGTCGTCGCGCGTGCGGCCCAGCAGGCGGTGCACGCCCTCCTCGGGCACGTCGTAGAGGCTAGTGTGGCCGCCGGAGACCACGAGCGCGATCGCGGGCAGCGGAATCTCGCCGTGCGCCAGGAAGGCGGCCGCGACGTGGCCCGCGACGTGGTGAACCGGGACGAGCGGCTTCCCGTGCACGAGTGCGATCGCTTTCGCGGCCTGGAGCCCGACGAGCAGCGAGCCGACGAGCCCGGGCCCCTGCGTCACGGCCACGGCCGCGAGGTCCTCGAAGCGCGTTCGGCTCTCAGCCAGCGCCGCCTCGATCACCGGCGCGATCGCCTCGAGGTGGTGGCGTGCCGCGAGCTCGGGCACGACGCCGCCGTAAACGGCGTGCACGCGGGCCTGGCTGGCCACGACGTTCGAGAGGATGTGGCGGCCGTCCGCCACCACGGCGGCCGCGGTCTCGTCGCAGGAGGTCTCGATCCCCAGCACCAGGGCGGGCAGGCTCGCCGGCACCTCGCTACTCCGCGGCGCCCGCGAAGCAGTAGAGCGCGCTCTTGGAACGCAGGTACAGCCGTCCGTCGGCGAGCGCCGGTGTCGCCGCGACCTCGTCGGCGAGGTCCGCGACCGAGAGCGGCACCGGCTCGGGTCCCGCGCTGAGGACGCTCGCGATCCCGCTGCGGCTCACGAAGTAGACCTTGCCGTCGCCGGCGACCGGCGAGGCATAGTAGGAGTCGACGGCCTCGCGCAGGCGTCCCTGCTTCCACACCTTGCCGCTCGCGGGCTCGAGCGTCGTGAGGATGCCGCCGTCGTTGATCATGTAGAGGACGCCGCGGTAGACGAGCGGAGTCGGCAGCTGCGGCACCGAGCGGCGGTGCGTCCACAAGAGGCCGCTGCGCGTGACGTCTCCCGAGAGGTCGCCGCGGAAGGCGATGAGGCCGTTCTCGGCCGCCATCATCGCCTGGTTGGTCCGCCACTCGCTCTCCGAAACGACGCCGTCCTTGTCGAGGTCGATGAAGTCGAAGTACTCGCGGCTCGTGGCGTCCGCTTCCGGCTTCGTGACGCGGCCGTCCTTGTCGGCATCCTGCGCCGCGAGCCACTCGGCATAGCCCGGCAGCTTCAGGTGCTGGCCCGGCTCGTTGAGCGGGCTGCCGTAGCCGACGACGAAGACGCGGCTGCCGTCGAGCACGGCGCCCGACTTCATCTCGGACGGCAGGCCGTCTGCGAACCAGGCGACTTTGCCCGAGCCGAGGTCGTACGCGTCGAGCCGGAAAGAGCCCGGCAGCACGACCAGCTGCCCTGCCCCCGGCCGCTCGAGCAGGACCGGCGTCGAGTGCCCCGAAAGCGCGCGCGGGCGCGCCGCGCGCCAGCGCTCGCGGCCGGTTCCGGCGTCGAACGCGGCGACGAAGGAGCCCGTCGACTGGTCGCACGCGAGCACCACCAGCCCGCCGGCCAGGATCGGCGAGGCGCCCATGCCGTAGACGTTGTCGAACGGGCCGAGCGGCGTGCGCCACAGCTCGCGGCCCTCGTGATCGTAGGCGACGAGGCCGTAGTCGCCGAAGAACGCCACCACGCGCTCGGCGTCGGCCGCCGGGCTCGCGGAGGCGGGTCCGTTGCGGCGGTCGAGCGGCTCGCGCCGCGCGCGCGGGACCTCGCGCCGCCACAGCTCGCGGCCGTCGCTTTTCCGGAGGCAGATGAGCAGCAGCCGCTCGCCCTCGTGGCCCGTGAGGTAGAGGCGCTCGCCCAGCAGCACGGGCGAGGAGTAGCCGGCGGGCACGGGCACGCGCCAGACCGCCTTGTCGGGAGCGAGCGAGCCCGGCAGCGGCCGATCGTCCGCGACGCCGTCGCCGTTCGGGCCGCGGAAGCGGGGCCAGTCGGCGGCGCCGAGCGGGGCAGCGGCCACGAGCGCGAGCACGCCGAGCGTCCGCCTCACGTGGGCAGCAGCCGTGGCAGGCTCTCCGCGTAGGGCGGCCTGGCCACGCCACGCTCGCAGACGATCGCGGTGACGTAGCGGTGCGGCGTGACGTCGAAGGCGGGGTTGCGCGCGCGCGTGCCCTCGGGGGCGATCCGATGCCCGGCGAGGTGCGTCACCTCGTGGGCGGGGCGCTCTTCGATCGGGATGTCCTCTCCGCTCGGCGTGTTGAGGTCGAGCGTCGAGACGGGCGCCGCGACGTAGAAGGGCAGGCCGTGCTCCTTCGCCAGGATCGCGAGCGTGTAGGTGCCGATCTTGTTGGCGACGTCGCCGTTTCGGGCGATGCGATCCGCGCCCACCACCACTGCGTTGATCTCGCCGCGCGCCATCAAGTGCCCGGCCGCGCCTTCCGTGATCAGCGTCGCGTCGATGCCGTCCTGCATCAGCTCCCACACCGTGAGCCG
This sequence comes from Vicinamibacteria bacterium, assembly GCA_036559805.1. Taxonomy (GTDB): domain Bacteria; phylum Acidobacteriota; class Vicinamibacteria; order Fen-336; family Fen-336; genus DATBSL01. Next base: position 5,112 of record DATBSL010000020.1, on the reverse strand, counting down.
CGCTCCCTGTAGCCAGGGCCGCGTCTCGCCCGCGAAGACGGCCGCGAGCTTGCCGAGACGTGCCGCGGAGCGGACGACGCCGAGCGCCGTCCCGTAGCCGGCGGTGGCGAGCGCTCCCGCGTTGCAATGGGTCAGCACGCGCGCCTGCTGCGGCAGGAGCTCCGCCCCGAGGTCGCCCATGCGCCGGCAGGCGTCGAGGTCCTCCTTCAGCATCGCGAGCGCCTCGACGAGCAGCGCCGAGCGCAGCAGGTCTCCTCCGTGCGCGGCCGTGGCGTCGAAGCGGCGGCGCATCCTCTCGATCGCCCAGAACAGGTTCACCGCCGTGGGGCGGGTGGCCGCGAGCGTCGAGCACATGTCGGTCCACTCCGCCGCGAGCGCCGGGCCCTCGGCGCGGGTGCGGCTCACCCCGAGTGCCAACCCCAGCGCGGCGGCCACGCCGATCGCCGGTGCGCCGCGGATCGCCATGTCGCGGATCGCGGCCGCCACCTCGTCGTGGTCGTGGCAGCGCAGCAGCAGCTGCTCGCCGGGCAGGCGCCGCTGGTCGACCATCACCACGACGCCGTCCTCCCACGTCACGGTCGGGACCATCTCGCGTTCCAGCATATACCGGGGCCCGGCCGGCCCCCGGCCGGGAGCGCGGCTTACAATTCGAGACCCATGGTCTCCGTCGAGCAGGCGCTCGAGATCGTCCTGCGCGAGACGCCCTCGCTCGCGGCGGAGGAGGTCCCGCTCGACGAGTCGCTCGCACGCGTGCTCGCCGAGGACGTGCGCGCGGACCGCGACCTGCCGCCGTTCGACCGCGCGGCGATGGACGGCTACGCGCTGCGCGCGGAGGACGTCGCGCAGGCGCCGGCGGCGCTCGAGATCGCGGGCGAGGTGCGCGCGGGCGAGTGGCCGGGCGTAACGGTCGCAGCGGGCCGGGCCGTGCGGATCATGACGGGCGCCCCGCTGCCCGAGGGCGCGACGGCGGTCCAGCAGGTCGAGAAGACCCAGCCGCTCGACGAGTTCCGCGTCACGATCCTCGCCTCGGTCGCCGAAGGCCAGAACGTCGCGCCGCGCGGCTCCGAGGTGCGCGCCGGGACGGTCGTGCTCCCGCGCGGGATGGTGATCGACGCCGCCGCGATCGGCGTGCTCGCGACGGTCGGCCGCTCGCGCGTGAGCGTCGGACGGAGGCCGCACGTGGCGCTGCTCGTGACCGGCGACGAGGTCGTCGACGTCGGCGAGTCGCCCGGCGCTGCCCAGATCCGCAACAGCAACGGACCCGCGCTCGCGGCGCAGGCGCGCCAGGCGGGCGCCACGGTGCGGCTTTTGGGTGTCGCGAGAGACCAGAAGGACGAGCTTGGGGCCTCGCTTAGCGAGGGGCTCTCGGCCGACGTACTGCTCACGTCGGGCGGCGTCTCGGCGGGGGAGTACGACCTCGTGGAGCCGGCGCTCGCCGAGCTCGGCGTCGAGCTGCGCTTCACGCGCGTCAACGTCAAGCCGGGCGCCCCGCTCGTGTTCGGCATCCGCGGCGCGACGCTCGTCTTCGGGCTGCCGGGGAACCCCGTCTCGGCGCAGGTCACGTTCGACCTGTTCGTGCGCCCCGCGCTGCTCAAGCTGCAGGGGGCGAGCGTTCTGTCGCGGCCACGCGTGAGCGTCGAGCTCGCCTCCGCGATCCGGAACCGCTCGGGGCGCACCAGCCACCAGCCGGCGCGCGTGCGCTTCGAGAGCGGGCGGCTCGTGGCGCGGCCCCTGCGCTCGACGGGCTCGGGAGACCTCGTGGCCCACGCCCGCGCCAACGCGCTGGTGGTGCTCGACGCCGGACGCGAGCACGCCGCGGCGGGCGAGACGGCCGAGGCGCTGCTGCTCGGTCGCTTCCTGGAGGACGACGGTGCGCCGGACTAGCTCGAAGCGCCGCGCGCTCAGCCACGTCGGGAAGGACGGGGCCGCACGCATGGTCGACGTCTCGGGCAAGCCCGTGACCGCGCGCGAAGCGGTGGCGCGCGGCCGGATCCGGATCGCTCCCGCCGCGATGCGGCTGGTGCGCGCGGCCCGGCTCGCGAAGGGCGGCGTCGTGGAAGTGGCGCGGCTCGCCGGAATCCTCGCCGCGAAGCGCACCTCCGACGCGATCCCGCTCTGCCATCCGCTGACGCTCGCGCACGTGGACGTCGCGCTCGTGCCGCGTAGCGACGGCTTCGTGATCGAGGCGCGGGTCCGCACCGACGCGAAGACCGGCGCCGAGATGGAGGCGCTCCACGCCGTCGCCGTCGCCGCGCTCACCGTCTACGACATGGTGAAGGCCGCCGACAAGGCGATGACGATCGGCGAGATCCGCCTGGTGAGGAAGAGCGGCGGCCGCGGCGGCACGTACCGGGCGCGCTGAAGCCGCCTAGAGCCGCGGCGCCGGGTTCTTGCGCAGCGCGGCCTCGAGCTTGCGGCCCTTCGCGGCTTCCTCGTCGGCCTTGCCCGCCTCCCCGCGCCGGCTGTAGACGTCGGCGAGGACGAAATGGCCGAGCGGCGCGGCTTCGGAGCGCGCCTGGGCCGCGAGCCCTCGCGTCGCCAGGTCCTGGGCCGCGTCGAGCCGGCCCGCGCCAAGCTCCTCGCGCGCCAGGTAGAAGTAGCAGGTGCCGAACTCGGGCGCCTTCTCGACGCACGCCGCGAGCTCGCTCAGGTAGCCCTGCCGGTCTCCGCGCGCCCGGCGCAGCTGGGCCAGGTTGAAGCGCGCGCGCCCGTTGTCGGGATAGCTCGCGAGCTCCTCGGCGTAGAGCGCCGCGGCCGCGCCCGGGTCTCCCTTCGCCTCGCGGATGCGCGCGAGGTTGTAGCGGCCGGTGCGCAGCCGAGGCTCGAGCGCGAGCGCGCGCGTTGCGAGCGTCTCGGCTTTCGCGAGGTCCCCCGACTCGAACGCGATCGCGGCGAGGCCGTTGAGCGCGGCTCCCTGGTTCGGGTTGGCGGCGAGCGCCTCGGCGAAGCTGCTGCGCGCCTCCGCGAGGCGCCCGAGGTCGAGGTAGTGGATGGCGAGGTTGTACCAGGACTGCGGGTTGTGCGGGTTGACGCGCAGCGCCGTGCGAAAGACCTCGAGCGCGTCGAGCGCGTCCTGGGTGCGGCCGCGGCCCGCCAGCAGCCGCGCCAGGTTGCCGAGCGCTACGTCGTCGTCGGGCTTGAGCGCGAGGGCCTCCTTGTAGGCGGCGATCGCCTCGTCGGGCTTGTGCAGGCGAAGCAGCCAGTTCCCGAGCGTGAGGTGCGCGTCCATGATCCTGGGATCGCTCGCGACCACCTCGCGCATCTTGACGACCGCGTCCTCGACCCGGTCCTCGTCGTTGGCCAGGCTCTTGGCGGTGTTCATCAGCGCGAAAAGCGGCAGCTTCTGCTTCGGGTCGGGCAAGACGGCGCTCGGGTCCACGTCGATCACGTTGCCGACGTAGCCGAGCGCCGCGAGCCGCTGCAGCGTCTCAGGGTCGAGGCTGCGCCGCTCGGGTGCTGTGCCGGCTTCGGCCTTCACGAGCGATTCGAGCCGCAGCCGCAGCTCCTCGGCACGGCGCGAGAAGCCGCGGTAGATGTTCTTCGTCTCGCCCGGATCGGCCTGGAGGTCGTAGAGCTCCGGCTCCGGGGCGTCGACGTACTTGTACTGCAGGCTGCGCAGCGCCCGCAGGTGCTGCCAGCCGAAGTGGTAGCGCGGGAAGTAGGTCTCCGCGTACGCGACGCGGTCGGAGGCCGCGGCGGGGTCGAGCAGCTCGCGCGCGAGCGAGCGGCCGTCGATGCCCGGCTCGGGAGAAAGGCCCAAGAGGTCGAGGACGGTCGGCATCACGTCGACCCCCGAGGTCTGCACGGAGCGCCGGCCGCGCACTCCCCAGGGCGTGCGGACGACGAGCGGCACGCGCGTCGTGGCGTCGTAGACGAAATAGGCGTGCGTCGACTCGCCGTGCTCACCGAGGCTCTCGCCGTGGTCGGCCGTGAGCACGACGAGCGTGCGCTCGAGGAGCCCCTGCTCGCGCAGCCAGCTGGTGAGCCGGCCGACGACCTGGTCGGTGTAGGCGATCTCGGCGAGATACGGCTGGTTCGGGTAGCGCGAGTTGAAGGGCTCCGGCGGGTCGTAGGGCGTGTGCGGGTCGTAGAGGTGGACCCAGGCGAAGAAGCGCCGCTTCTTCACAGTCTCGAGCCAGGCGAGCGCGCCGTCCATCACCTCGTCGCCCGGCTTCTGCACGGTGCCGAGCGAGACCACCTTGTACTTCGAGAGGTCGAACGTGTCCGAGTACTCGTCGAACCCCTGCGCGAGGCCCCACTTCGACTCGAGCACCCACGCGGCCACGAACGCGCCGGTCGCGAAGCCCGCGTCCTTCAGGCGCTCGGCGAGCGTCACCTTCGCCTCGTCGAGGAAGAAGCCGCCGTTGTCGCGCACGCCGTGGTGCGGCGGCACGAGGCCCGTGAAGATCGACGAGTGCGAGGGAAACGTCAGCGGCACGGTGGCGGTCGAGTGCTCGAAGACGACGCCCTCGCGGGCCAGGGCGTCGATCGCCGGCGTCTCGACGCCGCGGAAGCCGTAGCAGCCCAGCCGGTCGGCGCGTGTCGTGTCGAGCGTGACCACCACGAGGTTGAGCGCGGATGGCGCCGGCCGCTTCCGGGCGAGAGCCGCGCGCGCCTCGGCTTCGGTGCGGGGCGGGCGCGTCGCGTACCACGCGAAGAGCGCGCCGAGTGCGACGGCGGCTGCCCCGAGCCACAACCACGGGGCGCGTCGCGAGCGCCGCCCCGGGGTCGCGTCCGCACGCGCCGCGGTCGACGGTGGCGAGCTCGGCGGCGTGTCGCGTCGACGCTTCTGGCGCACGTTCACGGACGACGCTAGTTCACCGCGTCGAGAGGCGTCAAATCCGTGTTTTCCACGCTCTTGGATCCAAGAGTTCGAAGATACGGACGACCAAGATCACGGTCACAAGTACAACCCTCTGGAAGTTCAAGGTTTTGTCGTTTAGGCTTTGGTGGCACGCAGGTTGCCAAATCTAGTGAAACAACCGCTCATTGCTTCGCACGAAGAAGCCCTTCAGGTCCATAGTCTTGGATCACGTCGGGCGAGGAGGATGAAGTGAGACGACGAATCAACTCGTGGGCCCGGCCCCTCGCGGGTCTGCTGGCCCTCACACT
>DATBSL010000019.1:0-8685 GCA_036559805.1 Vicinamibacteria bacterium | reverse complement strand
GTCGGGCCCGGCTGGTCGTCGTTCGCGGTGAGCGGCGGGTTCGCCTATACGCAGGAGCAGCGCGGCGACGACGAGATCGTCTCCTGCTACGAGACGGCGACCGGCGCGCCGGTCTGGACGCACCGCGACGCGGCGCGCTTCTTCGAGTCGAACGGCGGCGCCGGCCCACGCGGGACGCCGGCCGTCGGCGGCGGGCGAGTGTACGCGCTCGGCGCGACGGGCCTCCTGAACGCGCTCGATGCGCGTGACGGCTCCGTCGTCTGGTCGCGCGACGCGGCCTCCGACGCCGAGGGCACGCCGTCCATGGCCGGCGGCACGAAGAAGCTGCCCGATTGGGGCTTCTCGAGCTCGCCGCTGCTGCTGGACGACCTCGTGGTCGTCGCGGTCGCGGGCCAGCTCGTCGGTTACGACCGCGCGAGCGGCGAGCCGCGCTGGCTCGGGCCGAAGGGCGGCGGCGTCAGCTACAGCTCGCCGCAGCTCGCCACGATCGGCGGAGTCCCGCAGGTCGTGCTGCTGAGCGGGAGCGGCGTGACGAGCGTCTCGCCCAAAGGCGGCCAGACGCTCTGGCAGCACAAGTGGCGCGGCTTCCCGATCGTGCAGCCCGCCTTCACGCCCGACGGCGGCATGCTGCTCGCGGTGGCGAGCGACAGCGGCACACGCCGCCTCGCGGTCGCGCCCGGCTCGTCGGGCTGGAGCGTCGAGGAGCGCTGGACGTCGCGGGGCCTGAAGCCGTACTTCAACGACTTCGTCGTCCACGAGGGCCACGCCTACGGCTTCGACGGCCGCATCCTCGCGTGCATCGACCTCGCGGACGGGCGCCAGAAGTGGAAGGGCGGCCGCTACGGCAACGGCCAGCTGGTGCTGCTGCCCGAGCAGGACGTGCTGCTGGTGCTCTCGGAGGAGGGCGAGCTCGCGCTCGTCGGCGCGACGCCCGACGCTTTCGCCGAGCTCGCGCGCGTGCCGGCGATCCAAGGCAAGACGTGGAACCACCCCGTGCTCGCGGGCGACGTGCTGATGGTGCGCAACGGCGAGGAGATGGCCGCGTTCCGGCTGGCTCGCGCAAGCCGATAGAGAGGGTCGAGGACGACCAGGCCTCGCCCAGGAACAGGAGAAGGAACCGATATGAGCAGCTCTGAGACGAGCCACGCACCCGCCCGCAGGCCGCTGCGGTTGTGGCCGGGTGTCGTCGCGGTCGTGCTGCAGTGGGTGGGGCTCCTGCTCGTGCCACGCGTGGCGCCCGACGCCGGGCTCTACGGCCTGATCGGCGCCGCCGTCTGTGTGCTGGTGGTCGTGGTGTGGTGGCTGTTCTTCAGCCGCGCGCCCTGGCTCGAGCGCGTGGGCGCGCTCCTCCTGATGCCGTTAGCAGTGCTCGCGACGCGGCGCTTCGTCGATCCGACGATCGCTCAGGCGGGCATGGGGAACATGATGACGTTCTTCTCCACCCCGCTGCTCTGCCTCGCTCTCGTCGCCTGGGCGGCGGCCACTCGCCGGCTCTCCGCCGGGTCGAGATGGGCCACGCTGCCCGTCGCCCTCCTGCTGGGGTGTCTGCCATTCGCGCTCGTGCGTTCGGGCGGCGTCAGCGGCGACGGGCAATCCGACTTCCACTGGCGCTGGACGCCGACGCCGGAGGAGCGGCTCCTCGCGCAGGGCGCCGAGCCACTCGCAGCGCCGCCCACGCCGAAGGCGCCTGCCGAACCGATGCCGACTCCCGCGAGCGAGAGTGCGACGCCACAGCCGTCGGCTCCGGCGCAGGAGCAGAAGAAGGCCGAGGCCGTCCGACCGCCCTCCGCCCCCGCCAGCCCGGCCCCCTCCATGGCCACGCCGTCAGCGGACGCCGAGTGGCCCGGCTTCCGCGGACCCGGCCGCGACGGCGTCGTCCGCGGCGTGCGGATCGCGACCGACTGGTCCGCTTCCCCGCCGGTCCAGCTGTGGCGCCGCGCGATCGGGCCCGCCTGGTCGTCCTTCGCCGTGCAGGGCGAGTTCGTCTACACGCAGGAGCAGCGAGGCAACGAGGAGCTGGTCGCCTGCTACAGGCTCGACACCGGGGAGCCCGTGTGGCGGTACGGCGACCCGATCCGGCACTGGGACTCGGAGGGCGGCCCCGGTCCGCGCGCGACGCCGGCACTGAGTGACGGCCGCGTGTACTCCTTCGGCGGGACCGGTCGCCTGAACGCGCTCGACGCGACGAGCGGCGCCCTCGTGTGGTCGCGTGACGCCGCAGCCGAGGCCGGCGTCGAGAAGCCGGGCTGGGGATTCGCGGGCTCGCCGCTCGTAGTGGGCGACGTCGTCATCGTCGCCGTCTCCGGCCGGCTCGCGGCCTACGACGTTCGGACCGGCGAGCGGCGGTGGCTCGGGCCCGAGGGCGGCGGCGGCTACAGCTCCCCGCACCTCGTGACGATCGACGGCGTTCCGCAGGTCCTGCTGCTGCGCGGCGCGCGCTCGACCAGCGTCGCGCCCGCGGACGGCACGCTGCTGTGGGAGCACAAGGCTACGCCCGGTGTCAGCATCGTGCAGCCGGCGATGACCGCCGACGGCGACGTGCTCGTCGCCGGCGGCGACAGCATGGGCGGCAGCGGTATCCGCCGGCTCGCCATAGCACACGGGCCCACCGGGTGGAGCGTCGCGGAGCGCTGGACGTCGGCGGGCCTGAAGCCGTACTTCAACGACTTCGTCGTGCACGAAGGCCACGCGTACGGCTTCGACAAGAACATCCTCGCGGCGATCGACCTCGCGGACGGCCAGCGCAAGTGGAAGGGCGGGCGCTACGGCGCCGGCCAGCTCATATTGCTGCCCGAGCAGGACCTGCTGCTGGTGCTCTCGGAGCACGGCGAGCTCGTGCTCGTCAGGGCGACACCCGACGCGTTCACGGAAGTCGCGAAGGTTCCGGCGATCGAGGGCAAGAGCTGGAGCCATCCCGTGCTGGTCGGCGACCGGCTGCTCGTGCGCAACGCCCAGGAGATGGCGGCGTTCCGGCTGCGCGCGGATCCGAAGCTGGCGTCGTCGCGCTAGGAGTCGCGGGGGCGCCCCGAGTTGAGTCCGATGCGCTCAAGCAGGGCTTGATGCAACTCGTCCCGGGACGAGTAGAGCGAACCCTTTCACGTTTCATCACGGCTGGTGGCTGCCAAAGGCAGCGATGGACGACTAGGATGGAACCATGGATCCGCGGCTACGTGTTCTTGCCTGCGCCATCGCTGTCGGCGCGATCCTCCTGTCCGTCGCGAGCGGCCACTCGACCGATCTCGGGCCGATCCATCCCATCACGGGCGGGCCGTTCGAGGCCTCGGGCCTCGTGGTGCCGCCCGGCGGCAAGGGGCTGCTGTTCGTGGACGACGCGCGTCCCGACGCGGTGCTCTGGATGGAGCTCGCGGCCGACGGCTCGCCGAAGGCGGCGCCGGTCCGGATCCCGCTCGGCGTGAGCGTCGTGGACCCGGAGGGCCTGACGACCGACGGCCGCTACGTCTACGTGGTGGGCTCGCAGTCCCGCGGCAACGTCGGCGGCGGGGGGCCGGGGCTCGCGCGCTTCCGCTTCGACGTTACGCGCGGCGCTGCGCAGGGAGCCGAGACGATCGACGGGCTCGGCGCGCTTCTCGCCGGGGCGGTCGCCGAGGTGCGGGCGACGGGCGGCAAGAAGAAGCAGAAGGCACCGCCGCTGAACATCGAAGGCGTGGCGTGGGACGCGAAGCACGGGAGGCTCCTGCTCGGGCTGCGTGCTCCGCTCGACGCCGGACAGGCGATGCTGATCCCGGTGCGGTTGCGCGCCGCGAGCGGCCCGTTCGCCGCCGCGAATCTCCTGGTCGAGAAGCCGATCCGTATCGACCTCGGCGGCGCCGGCATCCGCGGCATCGAGGCGGACGAGAGCGGCGACTTCTGGATCATCGCGGGCGGCTCGAGCGGCAATCCGGTCGCGTCGCGGATCGTGCGCTGGGACGGCAGCGGGTCCGCCGTGCGCCCCGCCGCCACGCTACCCGGACACCTGAAGGCCGAGGGCGTCGTGCGCGCGGTCGTCGGCGGCAAGCCGGTCACGGTCGTGCTCTGCGACACGAGCCAGTACCTGCTGCTTCGCTAGTCTGTCCAACTCGGGGCGCCCCGAGTTGAGTGCGTAGTTCAGAACGGATTCACGACAAGAACGCCGCGAAAGTCCGTCCCGGCGCCGAGGTCCTCGCTGAGCAGCGTCTCGCAGCCGAGCGCGCGCGCCGCTTCGACGATCGCCGCGTCCCAGTAGGAAATGCCGAAGCGCGAGGCGGTCCCGAACGCGGCCCGCATCAGCTCGACGCTCGTGTCCTGCACCGGAAAGCGCAGCCACGCCTCGACCAGGCCCGCGGCCTGCTCGTGGCTGAGGCGCGCGCGGCGCGTGGGCCGCGTCGCCTGCACGTAGAACTCCTGGAGCACCTGCACGGAGAGCGCGAGGTCCGCGGCGCCGAGGATCTCCCGCGCGCGCTCGGCCTTGGATCGCTCGTCCTCCGCCGTGCTCGCGGCGTAGAGAAGGACGTTCGTGTCAACGAAGCGCACGGCGGTCGTGAGCCTCGTCGCGGCCCAGGCGATCTCCGGCTCGGAAGTCGACGATCGAGCGCAGGATCTCGTCCTGGAGCCGCTTGCGCCGTTCGAACTCTGTTTCCTGCTCTCCGAGAGAGGCCAGGAAGTTGCGGACGAGAGCCGTCACGGACGTGTCGCGCTCGGCTGCGATGACACGAGCCCGGCGGTAGTCCTCGTCGTCTAGTGATACTGTGATGTTCTTCACAATATCACAGTATCAGCTAACTGGCTTCTTTTCAACCCGTTCAGCGCTCGCGGAAGCCCGCGAACGGGTCGGCCCCGACGGCCTCGGCCACCTCGCTCTTGCGAGTGGCCCAGGCCGGGAACGGGAAGCGCACGAGCAGCGGCGTCGGAATCTCGGGCTGGAGCACGATCATCGTGCCAGGCTTGAGGATCGACGCGCGGCCGCGGGCGGCGGCGGTCAGGAAGCCGTACTCGGCGCGCTCGGCCTCGGCCGGGTCGAGCCGGCCCACCACCCGGAGCGCCGCGTTCTGCACGATACGGCCCTCGACCTCGCTCGCCGTCTGCTGCGCGCCGAGCAGAACGATCCCGAGCGAGCGGCCGCGCTCGGAGATGTCGAGCAGCACCTCCTTGATCGGGCTCGAGCCCTCGCGCGGCGCGTACTTGTTGAGCTCGTCGAGCACCACGAACACGAGCGGACGCGAGGTGCCGAGGCTCTCCTTGTCCTCGAACATGCGCTTGAGCACCGCGCCGACCACGAAGCGCTTGGCGCGGTCGTGGAGCGCGTGGATGTCCACGACGCTCAGCTGGGTGCGCTTCCAGTCGAGCACGTGCGCGTCGCGCTTGCCCACGTCCTTGCCGCGGATGAGGTGCGCGACGTGCTTGGCCGCCGCGTGCAGCCGCCGCTCGAAGGCCGCCACCGTCCCCGGGGCCGCGGGACGCGACCAGGCGTCGGCCAGGCTGTACTCCTGGCCTTCCTCGCGCCCCGTGAGCGCCTCGACGAGCGCGTCGAAGCTGTCGATCCGCTGCCCGTCGATCTCGATCCAGGGGTCCTTCGCGTCGCCTTTCTCGGCGGCGGCGGCGGCGAGCTTAGCCTCGACGCGGTCCACGACGAAGCTCAGCTGGCTGCCCGTGTCGTCGGCCTCGGCGAACAGGAAGCGCAGCAGCCGCTCGGTCACCACCTCGCGCAGGGTCCAGAAGAACGACTGCACGCCCTCGCCGCGGCTGAAGGTCGCGGCCAGGCGCTCGGGAGAGTTCTTGCGCACCGGCGCCAGGATCTGGACGCTCGAGAAGGGTTCCGCGGGGAGCCCCATCCTCGCGTAGGCGTCGCGCGCCTCGGGCGAGAGCCGTCCGTTCGGCTGGTCGAGGAACAGCAGGTCCTCGCCCTTCACGTTGAAGACGAGCGCGTGCGTGTTCGCCGCATCCTTACCGAGAGCGCCGGACGTGAACAGGCTGTGCAGCAGGAACGTGGCGTAGCTCGTCTTGGTGGCGACGCCGGAGATGCCCGAGATGCTGGCGTGCGCGCCGCGCGTGCCGTCGAGGAAATCGAGGTTGGCGAAGACGGGCTCGCCGTCGCGCGAGAGGCCGATCGGCAGCTTGCGCTCCATCCCGTCGAAGAAGAGCGCCTCCTCGCGGCGGGCGCCCGTCGCGCGGCGCACCTCGCGCCCCGGCAGCGGCGGCACGAAGATCTCCGGCTCGACGCGTGTGACCTTGACATGCGCGGCCTGCGACACGAGCGCCGGCAGGACACCCTCCTCGACCAGGAACACGTCCGAGTCGAAGCGCGCGCCCTCGTGGCGGGCGCGCACGAGGTCCACGACGCCGTAGAGGCGGACCTCGCTGCCGTCGGGCAGGTTCGTCACCACCTCGACGACGTCGTCGAGCTGCAGGTACTGGCCTGGCTCGACGGCCACCCAGAACTCGAGCGGCATCGCGTCCTGCGTGCCGAGCACCCGGCCGACGGTCGCGCTCATGCGTTCACCTCTTTGTGGAGCTGCGCCTCGATCGCCCGGCGCACGACCGCGGGGTCGCCCAGGCGGTGCTTGAGGCGGGCTTCGAGCCCGCCGATCGGGTAGAGGTTCTGCGGCGCGCGCGGGTCGCGCGCCGCGTCGGAAGCGAAGCGCGGCAGCATGCGGGCCGAGAGATCGGCCAGCGCGACCGCCTCGTCCCGTCCGCGCGCGGCCGGCGCCTCGAGCCGGACGACGCCCGTGAGCGCCGACTCGATCGAGCGGCCGTGGGCGATCCGGGCGTACCAGGAGTAGCGCGGCTCGCGGCCCTCGATCAGGAAGACGGGCGTGCGCTCGCCGACGCGCAGCTTCGGCAAGAGCGCGCTCGCCCGCGGATCGAGGTAGTTGCGGAGCTGCCGCTTCACGAAGCCGACGACGCTGCCGCGCGCCGCGGGCGTGAGGAACGTCAGCGGCCCGTCGAGGAACACCGCCTCCACCTCGGCCGAGAGGCGCTCGGCGAGGCCGGCCTCGGTCTGGCGCATCGCCTTCTGCAGGCCCTGGACCGGGACGGCGGGGTCGTTCTCGGGCTCGCTCCTCGGCTCGAACCGCAGCGGCGGGCCGCCTTTGACCGAGGCGAGGAACGCCGGCTGCGTCAGGCCCCCGCCCACGACGAGCACGCGTCCGAGCAGCTCATGGCCGACCTTCGCCGTCCCGTCCACCTCGACGGCGCCGACGCCGAACGACCCGAGCAGGCCGAAGATCGTGCGCTCCCCTTCCCCGACCAGCACCCGGTGCTCGATCCGACGCACGCCGTCCACGAACGCGATCCGCGGGCGTGTCGCCGTGTCCTTCGGCCGAACGGCCTCCCAGGTGGGGCGCTCGACCTGGAGGTCGACCGAGGCGGGCTCGGCGTCCTCGCTGAGCTGGATCGAGCCCTCGTATTCGGCGGCCCAGGGGTCGAGCCGCATCGCGGGAGCAGCCGCCGGCATGGTGCGAGGAGCGTACCGCACGGCCCTGCCGGGACAGGTCCGATTCTCCAAGCCCGCAGCACTCAGAAAGCCGCCTGGACGGAAGCGGGTTTACACGCGGCATGCCCGCTGAGATAGCGTCTGCCTGACCGAAGGAGAAGTACTACGCGTTCCGGGGCTGGAAGCGAGGCTGAGGCCGGCGCGCCGCTGTAAGATCAGCGTTGCCGATGCGCGCTCGCCTGGCCGTGATCCTCACGCCCCTGCTGCTGGCCGGCGCCAGCCTGCGGGCCGCCGACACCCTCGCGGTCGATCCCAAGGACCAGCGTTTCATCGGGCGCTGGGACCTGGTGAACCGCATCAGCGCGACGTCTCACGGCTACTTTCGCTTCATCAACACCGCCTTCGCGGCCGAGACCTGCCGGCTCTTCGTCGACGTGGTGGAGCAGATGCCGGAGGTCACGCTCCACGGCGACGCCCACATCGAGCAGTACACGGTCACCAACCTGGGGCGCGGCCTCTCCGATTTCGACGACTGCACGCGCGGCAAGGCCGTGATCGACCTCGCGCGGCTGGGCACGTCGATCGTGATCGCCGCGCGCGAGAAGGGCTGGACCCGCGACGAGAAGAGCTTCGTCGACCAGTTCCTGCGCGGCTACCGCGACGCGCTCAGCAGCGACCGCATCCACATGTCGACGCCCGAGCTCGCAACGCGGGCGCGCCGCTCGTTCCGCTGGGACCACGCCGCGTCGCTGCGCCAGGCCCACGCGTGGATCGACAAGCAGCCGCTTCCGACCGACACCTTCGCCGACGGTGTCGCGCGCTTCGCCGAGCTCGTCGTGTTCGGGCGCGAGCTGCCCGCCGACTTCTTCAAGGTGAAGCGGATCGGCGCGCTGCAGATGGGGATCGGCAGCGCGCTCGACGAGAAGTACCTGATCATCCTGGAGGGGCCGACCGCGGCGACCGAGGACGACATGGTCGTCGAGGCGAAGCAGATCCGCGACCTCGCCGGAAATCCCTGCGTCCGCACGGACATCGGCGCCTCGCGGGTTCTCGACGGGCAGCGGCTGATCGCCTACGAGCCCTTCGCCTACGCGGCCGTCGTGCCGCACCACGGCAAGTACTTCTGGATGCACGACTGGACCGACGACTACCAGGAGGCGTCGATCACCTCGCAGATCAGCTCACCGAAGGACCTGCGGCAGATCGCCTACGACGTGGGCGTCCAGATGGGCCGCGCCCATCCCAAGCTCCCCGACGGGAGCCTGACGAAGGAGCGC
>DATBSL010000018.1:0-18286 GCA_036559805.1 Vicinamibacteria bacterium | reverse complement strand
CGCCCCACGGTGAAGCGCGTGCGCGACACCTACGGCGACAAGGTGCAGTGGGCCTTCCGCCACTACCCGCTCGACTTCCATCCCCAGGCCCAGAAGGCCGGCGAGGCGGCGGCCTGCGCGGCCGAGCAGGGCCGCTTCTGGGAGATGCACGACCTGCTCTGGGACAAGCCGACTGAGCTGCAGGTGCCTGAGCTGAAACAGCACGCCGGGGCGCTCGGGCTCGACGCCCAGGCTTTCGCGGCGTGCCTGGACGGCGGCCGCCACGCCGAGCTCGTCGAGCGCGACTTCCGGGCCGGCCAGGAGTACGGCGTCACGGGGACGCCGGCCTTCTTCGTGAACGGCCGGCTGATCAGCGGCGCCCAGCCGTTCGAGGCGTTCCAGCAGGTGATCGACGACGAGCTCGCCCGCGTGGCGAGCACTCGCGCCGCCGCTAAGTGACGGGCGAGCGGCCCGCCTGGCTGCGCTTCGCCGAGCGCGTGCAGGCGATCGCGCAGACCGGGCTCGCCTACGCTCGCGACCCCTACGACCGGGAGCGCTACGAGGAGCTGCGCGCGATCGCGACGCAGATGGCGGCGGCAGGCCTGGGCGTTTCGCCGGACGAGATCCGCGTGGCTTTCGCCTCGGGGCACGGCTACCCGACGCCGAAGGTGGACGTGCGCGCCGTCGTCTTCCGCGCCGACGAGCTGCTGCTCGTGCGCGAGCGGAAGAGCGGCCGCTGGACGTTTCCGGGCGGATGGGCCGACGTGGGCGACACGCCTTCGGCGGCCGTCGAACGGGAGACGCTCGAGGAGAGCGGCTACCGCGTGCGCGCGACGAAGCTCCTGGCGCTGCTCGACAAGACGCGCCACGCGCACCCTCCGTCCGTCGACTACACCTACAAGGTCCTGGTCGGCTGCCGCTTCGAAGGCGGCGACCCGGTCACGAGCCACGAGGTGGACGCCGTCGGCTTCTTCGCCCGCGGCGCCGCCCCTGAACTGGACCTGGACCGGACGACCCCAGGACAAGTGACGCTGGCCTGGGCCCACCACGACGAGCCCGGCCGGGCGACCGACTTCGACTAGGTCTGCAACGAGAACGGCGTGAAGTTCGTCGCGCGGTCGAAGTAGTCCTCGCGTTCGGCCCGTTTCAGGAAGTTCACGACGCGGTAGGTGATGGGAGTCATCACGATCTCCCAAAGCACCTTCAGCACGTAGTTCGTGAGCATCACGCGCATCACGAGGTCGGGCGACCAGACGCCGAGGAAGGCGATCGGGTAGAAGATCGCCGAATCGACCGCCTCGCCCACGATCGTGGATCCGATCGTGCGGCTCCAGAGCAGTCGCCCCGAGGTGGCGAGCTTCAGCTTGGCGAGCACGTACGAGTTGCAGAACTCGCCGCAGAAGTACGCAACGAGCGAGGCGAGCACGATCCGAGGCGTGCCGCCGAAAACCGTCTCGTAGGCGGCCTGGTGCGGCCAGCCCGGCGCGGGCGGAAAGGCGAGGATCGCCCAGCTCATGAACGAAGCGAAGGCGAGCGCCCCGAAGCCAGCCCACACCACCCGGCGCGCGCGGGCGTAGCCGTACACCTCGGTCAGCACGTCGCCGAAGACGTAGCTGATCGGAAAGAACAGCACTCCGGCCCCGAAGCTGAAGCCGCCGACCTGGGCCACCTTGGCCGCGCCGATCACGTTGGCGCACAGCAGCACCGTGACGAACGCCGCCATCACCAGGTCGTAATAGCGGTATTGGCGCGCGGCGGGCGCGGCGGCGGCTTCTGTCATCTCGGTCTCAAGGCAGCGCCGGCCGCCCAGGCAGGAGTCTCGGATGGTGGGCGCTGTAGGATTCGAACCTACGACTTCCACCGTGTGAAGGTGGCACTCTACCGCTGAGTTAAGCGCCCGCGAGGGCAACCGCAAGGATAACGGGGGGCGCCGCGGAGGGTCAAGGGCGCCCCACCGCGGCTCAATGGCTGACGGTGCAGTTGGCGCCGTTTGCGGCGCTCACCGTGTAGGTGCCCGGGGCATACGTCAGGAGCCCGTACTGGTTGGACGGGTGGTTGTCGCACCCGCTTTCCTTGCCGGTGCAGAAGCCGCCGTCCTCCTTGCGCCACGTGGGGCCGGGACGGCCCGTGTCCGCGGCCTTGCCCACGCGCCAGTTCTCGCACGCCTCGCGGTCCAAAGCACCCTCCGGGCGAACCGGGCAGAGCGTGCGGCCGTCGGTGAAGCCGATGGCGAAGCAATACTCGGCGTCGTGTCCGACGAGCGGTGTCGAGTCGAGCGTGTAGTACTCGGGGCTCTTGATGTGGACCTTGCAGTTGAAGCGTGTCACCACCGGCGGGTAGGGCCTGCCGCAGCCGCTGCCGATCGGGGGGGCGTCCGGCGGCCGCTCGACCGGGAAGTTGGCGGGCGTGCAGCTCCTCTTGTAGGCGCTCGCGCCGCGGCGCACGTGCCTGCTCGGCAGCATGGTGTCGTACTCGTCGGAGAAGTCGTTGACGCTCTTCATGCGGATCGTTTCCTGCTCTCCGTCGTCGGGGTCGCGCTCCGCGCACACGCCCCTGGCGCGCGCGTTCGCGACGAGGCCGTTCAGGTAGGCCTCCTTGTCCTTCACGAGGTACGACCCGGTGTCGGGCACGGCCTCGTTCGTGAGGTCGAAGATCTCGGGCCGCTGCTCGATCAGGAGGTCGAGCGAGTCCTCGTAGACGTTCAGCAGCCTCTCGCGCTTCCGCTCGCAGGAGGCGTCTTCGTCACCTCGCCCGATCGGGCAGCTCGCGTGGTTGAAGCTGTCGCCACCCGTCGGAGGGGGAGGGGGAGGGCTGGCGCTCGGCTGCGGCACGGTCGTGGGCGGGGTCGACGACACGGGACCACTGTCGCCGCACGACGCGGCGACGAGGCCTGCGACGACGGAGGCGGCGACGGTGGCCACCGTCAGCGGAGGGAAAAGACGCATGGGGCCGACGTACCTCGAATTACGGCGCTCGGACCGAACAGGCGAATAGTCGAGGATAGCCCGCCGATTGCGGTGTGTTCAAGGCGGCCGGCCGGAGAGGCTAGTGGGCGCCGCAGGGCTCGCGGGGCTCGGTGCCGGCCACGAACACCTCGGCCCGCGTCCGCGGGCAGCCGGCGCGCGCCAGGAGGCCCGTGTCCCGGTCGATCTCCACGAACACGATGCCCTCGGGCGGGGGCGGGAACTGCGTGGCGGGCCGGCCGCCGAGCGCCGCCTTCATGAAGTCGACCCAGATCGGCAGCGCGGCCCGCGTGCCCGACAGGCCCACGGGGGTGTTGTCGTCGAAGCCGACCCACACGACGCACAGCAAGTCCGGCGTGAAGCCGGCGAACCACGCGTCCCGGTAGTCGTTCGTGGTCCCGGTCTTGCCCGCCGCCTCGGCCGTGAAGCCCAGGGCGCCGGCCCCGGCGGCGGTCCCCTCGCGCAGGACGCTCTTCAGCATGTCCGTCACGAGGTAGGCCGACTCTTCGTGCAGCACGCGCTCGGGCGGCGGCGCCTGGTGCTGCTCGACGACGGCGCCCGTCTCGTCGGCCACGCGCAAGAGCGCGACCGGCTCCACCTTGAGGCCGCCGTTCGCGATCACGTTGTAGGCGGTCGCCATCTCGAAAGGCGTCGCCTCGAAGGCGCCGAGTGCTATCGCCGGGAACGGCTGGATCGGGGCGCCGATGCCGAGCTTCTGCGACCAGAGGTTCGCGACCTTGTCGTAGCCCACCATCTCGGCCACCTTCACCGTCGCGACGTTGAGGCTGCGCGCGAGCGCCGTGCGCAGCGTCACCATCCCGTTGTACTCGTCCTCGTAGTTGGTCGGGATGTACTCCTTGTCCTCGTAGAAGAACACCGCCGGCGCGTCCTCGACCACCGTCGCGGGGGTGATCGGCGGCAGGCTGGGGTCCTCGAAGGTGGCCTCGAACGCGGAGAGGTACACGAACGGCTTGAACGTGCTGCCGGGCTGGCGCCGTGCCTGCATCGCGCGGTTGTACTGGCTGCGGCCGTACGAGCGCCCGCCGACGAGCGCGACCAGCCGCCCGCTCGCCGGCTCGATCGCGATCACGCTGCCTTGAACCCGCGCGGTCGTGCGCTTCTTGATCAGCTCCTGGACGCGCTCGAGCCCGCGCTCGAGCGCCGCCTGGGCGAGCCCCTGCAGGTGCAGGTCGAGCGTCGTGTAGATCGAGAGGTTGCGCGACGCGAGTGCGTTCGCCTCGTAGCGCGCGGCGAGCTGCTGGCCGACGAGGTCGACGAAATACGGCGCGTCCGTGGTGTCGACGCTCGGCCGCTCGACGAGCAGCGGCGCCTGCTGCGCCTGCTGCAGCGCCGCGTCGTCGACGAAGCCGGCCTCCTGCATGGCCTGCAGCACCTCGTTGCGCCTGTCGGTCGCCCGCTTCTCGTGCCGGAACGGGTTGTAGGGATTGGGCGACTGGATCATGCCCGCGAGCAGAGCCGACTCGGGCAGCGTCAGGTTGGTGACGTCCTTGCCGAAGTAGCTGCGCGCCGCCTCGCCGATGCCGTAGATCCCGAACGAGCCCGACTGGCCGAGGTAGACCTCGTTCAGGTACATCTCGAGAATCTCCGGCTTGCTCGCGCGCCGCTCGAGCACGAAGGCGAGCAGCGCCTCCTGCGCCTTGCGCCTGTAGCTGCGCTCGGCGCTGCGGTAGCCGCGGTCGTCGAGCCGCGTCAGGAAGAAGTTCTTGCAGAGCTGCTGCGTGATGGTGCTGGCGCCGTGCGGGATGGCGCTGTCGCTGCGCAGGTTGCGGATCGCGGCCCGCGCCAGGCCGATCGGGTCGAGGCCGGGGTGGCTGAAGAAGCGCCGGTCCTCGATCGCGAGCACCGCCTTCACCGTGTGGTCGGGCAGCTCCTCGTAGCGCACGCGGCGCCGCTTCTCGCGGTCCTCGCCGTAGAGGTAGGTCACGAGCTCGGGCTCGAGCGCCTGCTGGGCGACGCGCTTCTTCGAGCGCGTCCGCAGCTCGCGCACCCGCGTCAGCTTCTGCTTGTCGGTCGCGAACGACACGAGCAGCGGCTCGTCGGCCCCGTCCACGACCGGGCGCGGGAAGACGTGGACTCCCGCCTCGGTCACCGCGAACTGGCCGGCCTCGACCGGCACCTCGCGCTGGGCGTAGCGCAGGCGGTTGAGCACCTTCACCAGCTCGTCGGGCGTGAGCACCATCCCGGCGCGCAGCAGCAGGGGCCGGGCATAGACGCGGGCAGGCAGGCGGCCCTTCTCGCCCGAGAGCCGCTGGTCCACCAGCACGCTGAAGCGCAGGTACTGGTAGATCAGCAGCGAGCTGCCGATCACGATCGGGAGAAAGATGAGCGTCAGGAGCGCCACCACGATACGGAGGCGGCGCACCGAGTAGACGCGGCGCTCGGGCTCGTTCACGGCCGGGATGCGTTCATACGACGAGGAGCAGCCAGTATAGCCGGGGGCCGGCTCGTCGGCCCTAGCGGACGCACTGCATCACGGCAGTCACTGCCTCGCGTCGGGGCCGGAACGCCAGCTCGAACGCGGGAACGCGGAACGCCGTGTCGGCGCAGGCGTCGAGCACGCGCGCCACGCCCACGCGGTCCCAGGGCGGCGGGAACGAGCGCGTGAAGAGGCGCGCCGCGGCCTCGGCGGTGCCGAGCGGCCGCAGCCGCGTGCGGCGACCGTGGCGAAGAAAGAAAAGCGCGCCGAGCGGCGCGCTCGCCGGCGACGCGAAGCCGCCGTCGCCGTGCCAGGGCGTTCCGTAGGCGCGCACCGAGCGCTTCCCCGGCCGCAGCACCACGCGGTCGTCCGACAGCAGCCGCGCGCCGCGCGCGTGCCGGCTCCAGAGGCGCGCCGTCGTCGACTTGCCGGCACCGGAGCGGCCGCAGAAGAGCAGCGTGCGGCCCCGCCACACGACGCCGCAGGCGTGCACCTCGAGCGCGCCCTCGCGCGCGAGGCGGTGCTGGAACAGCAGCTCGTCGAGCGGGTAGTCGAGCGCATAGTGCGGGCCGCGAGGGCTCGCGTCGAAGTGGAGCGTGCCGCGCTTCAGTGCCGTGTCGATCGTGACCTGCTTGTAGAGAGCTGGGCGGCGGCCCCTTGCCCGGAAGCTGTACACGAGACGGCCGCGGTCGCGCTCCACGTCCCATACGCCTGCCGAGGCGAAGAGGCGTTCGCCCTGAACCTCTGACGGTGGTGCTTCGCGGTAGCGCAGCCGGACGTCGGCGCCGCGCGCCGCGAGGAACGGCACGAGCGCGGGAGGCGGGTCGAGCGCCGGCGTGGGCCTCTCGGCCTCGACCGCGAGCACCAGGCCGCCGACGCGGATCCGCAGCGTCCGGCGCGGCAAGGCGTTTCAGGCCCGCTGCGGACGCCGCTCGAGCTGGATCAGCTTCTCGCCCGTCTCGGGAGCGGCGTGGCCGCACGAGCCGCAGCCGCCCGCGAGCGCCGCGCGTGCCTCGGCTTCGGGCCGCGCCGCGAGCGCGCCGGTGCCGAAACAGCAGGTCGCGTCGCGCCGATGCCCCGAGCCCTCGCCCATCACGGCGTAGGCTCGCAAGTGAGCGAGCTCGCAAAAGGCGGGGACGACGCCCTCTATGTCGCCCGTCTCCATCTCGGCGGCGCCGGGGCAGCTGCCGCAGAGCGACATCAGGCTGCACTTGCGGCAGACCTCGTTCTTCTGCCACGTGCGCGCGCGCAGCATCGGGAAGAGCGTGTGCCAGCCGTCGGTGAAGGCGCCCTGCTTCAGGTCGTGGAAGCTCTTGCGCGAGAGCTGGCACATCTGCAGCCGCCCGTACGGGTCGACGGTGAAAGCGCTCTGGCCGGCGCCGCAGGTGTAAATCCGGTCAGTCCCGTACTCGGCGTCCGGCCGCGTGAACTTCTCGCAGAACTCGCGGAAACCCTCCATCTTCTCCGGGCTGCCGAGGTCGAGCTCGAGCGCACGCTCGGGCGCGATCTGGAGCTCGGAGTTGCGGTTCGAGCCGCAGTCCACGCGCGGGTTGAGCGAGCTGTCGAAGCGGAACTGGAGCCCGAGGCTCTTCGCGTACCCTTCCATGGCCTCGACCTCGTGGTGGTTCCAGGCGAGCGCCATGGTCTTGAGCGTCAGCGGGAGCCCGCGGTCCACGAGCCGCCGGATTCCATCGATGCACTTCTCGAAGGATCCCGGCACGCGCGTGACGCGGTCGTAGGTCTCCTTGGTCATCCCGTACAGGCTGATCTCGATCTTGTCGGGCCGTGCCTCGGCGAAGAGGTCGGCGATCCTGTCCGTTACCAGCGTTCCGTTGGTGAAAATCGTTACGATCAGGCCCTTTGAGCGCGCGTAGAGGTAGAGCTCGGGGAAGTCGGGGCGCAACAGCACCTCGCCGCCCGTGAACAGCACGAACAGCGTCCCTTCGGCGACGATCTCGTCCACGAGCTGTTTCAGCCGGTCGAGGCTCAGCTCCCGCTCACGCTCCTCGATCGAGCCCGCCGGCTGGTTCACGTAGCAGTGGACGCAGTTCAGGTTGCAGCGGTAGGTAGTCTCGATCGTGCCTTCGATCGGGATGCGTCGGCGATCGACGCCGACGCGCTCCCGGAACTCGAGGAAGGTAACCTCTTCGACGCGATCGTGGGCTGGCGAGGCCAACCGGGTCCTAGCTACCGGCATCCCGGCAGGAGGTCCGGACGCAGCCTAAAGTGGGGCCGGCGGCGCTGTCGCGCATCTTGCAACCCGTGACGGCCATCTCATCGGGGACGATCTTGACGCGGACGACCTTCGGGCGCTGGTAGGGCTCGCGCGGCGGGCGCTTCTTCATGTCCGACCCCTCCGTGCGGGGAGTCTACCACGCGGCCGACGGGGCCCGCGTTCCTCGATGATTGAAAACGCCTGTCAGGTCTCGAGTTGCAGCCACGAGCGCTCCCGCGTCACGGTCCGAGTGACGCGGCTCACTCGCGTGAGGGAATGTACCTTGCCGGACCTCCCCGGGGCGCTATTCTGGTCTGGTCCGGGCACGCTGGAGGTAGCGATGAGGCAGCGAATCTTTTGGGCAGGGGCCGTCGCGGCGGTCGCCGCTCTCGTCACCGGGGGCTGCGGCAGCGATAGCCCGACGTCGTCCTCCGGGGACGGCGGCGTCGTCGTCCAGGGCGTGCTGCTCAGCGAGGGCGCCGCCGTCGGCGCCGCCGACCTGTCGTCGTCCGCCGCACAGGCCAAGAAGGTCACGGTCAGCGTGGAGGGCACGACGCTCACCGTCGACGTGAGCGCCAACGGCACGTTCAAGCTCTCGGGCGTCCCGAGCGGGACGTTCACGCTGGTGTTCCTGGCCGACGGCGTCGAGGTCGGCCGCGTCGTCGTGAGCGCGGGCGACGGCTCGCAGGTCAACATCGTGGTCCAGGTCCAGGGATCGGTGCTGGTCGTGATCGACATCAAGGTGGAGGGCACGGATCCGGGCACGCCGCCCCCGTCGAGCTCGAGCTGCGGGATCAACGGCGGCACGCTCGGCCAGGGCATCGAGCTCGAGGGGAACGTGAGCTCGGGCTCGTCGGCAGCGTTCAAGCTGTCGGTGAACGGCCGCGCCAGCTTCCCGATCGACGTGAACGCCGCCGCCGCCAGCTTCAGGTGCGTGGGCAACGCGAAGACGACGAGCGACGCCGAGTGCAAGGCCGCGGTGAAAGCCGGCGCCAAGGTCCATGTCAAGGGCACGCTCATGACCTGCGCCGCGTCCTCCGCGCAGGTGACCGCGACCGAGGTGAAGGTCCAGAAGGACTGATGCGCTCGCACCGCGCGGCTGGGCTGGCCTTGGCCTTCGGGCTCTCGGCCAGCCTGGCCGCAGCCGCGCCGCGCCGTGCGGCGGCCGGAGCGTCGGTCGCGCCCGAGGTATTCGGCGGCTACTCGTTCACCCAGGCCGGAGAGGCGGACCTGCACGGCGTCGGCCTCTCCGGATCCTACCCCCTGGGTCCGACGTTCCGTCTCGTGCTCGACCTGTCGGGTCACACGGGCTCGTTCGCGGGCGCGGACCTCGGACAGCTCGGCGTGATGGCCGGCGCTCGGTGGACGCCCTCGTCGAGCCGGCTGCGGCCGTTCGCCGAAGGTGTCCTCGGCGGTGTACGCACATCCGTGGAAGTCGATGTCGGAGGCGCGCGCGTCAGCGACGCCGATACGGACTGGGGCCTGGCCATAGGCGGCGGCGCCGACTACGGGCTCGGGGGAGCCTGGTCGCTGCGCGGCCTCGTCCACCTGCGCATGCTGAGCGGCGAGGGAGGCTGGAGCACCGATCCGCGCCTCGCCGTCGGCGTCTCGTACCGCCTCGGGCGCTAGGAACGCGCGGATGTGCCGCGTGAGGAAAGGAAGCGGTATGGCCAGGCTCGTGTTCGGAATGAACCAGTCCCTGGACGGCTACGTCGACCATCTGGCGTTTGCGCCAAGCCCCACGCTCTTCCGCCACTTCATCGAGGAGGCTCAGGGGCAGGCGGGCAGTGTCTACGGTCGCCAAATGTATGAGGTCATGCGTTACTGGGACGACGATCATCCCGAATGGGATGCAGAGGAACACGCCTTCGCGGCGGCGTGGCGGAACCAGCCGAAATGGGTCGTCTCGCGCTCGTTGAAGACGGTCGGCCCCAACGCCAGGCTTGTTGGGGATGATCTTGAGGGCGCGATCCGCCGGCTGAAGGCCGAGCGCGACGGGGAGATCGAAGTTGCTGGCCCGGACTTGGCGCAAAGCCTGACCAAACTTGGCCTGATCGATGAGTATCGAATCTACCTGCACCCCGTCGTGCTTGGTCACGGCAAGCCGTATTTCGCGGGACCCCGGCTGCCGCTCCGCCTCATGACTCATGATCGGATTGGCGAGGATGTGATGCGGTTGACCTACGTTCCGGCTTGATCTCGCGATGGCTCGTGAGTTGGCGCGCCCGGAGGGACTCGAACCCCCAACCCCCAGGTTCGAAGCCTGGTGCTCTATCCGATTGAGCTACGGGCGCGTGTCGCCCATGATAGCGCCCCGATGGGACCGCGCATCCTTCTTCTGTCGGTAGCGCTCGCGCTCGCGGCCGGGCCGCTCCCGGCGGGCGCGGCCGACCGGCTCGACGAGCTGGTGGAGATCGAGCGCGGAAAACAGAAGATCCCCGGAGTCGGGGTGGCGATCGTCCGCGGGGGCGAGCCGCTGAAGCTCCAGGGCTATGGGCTCGCCAACGTCGAGCACCGGGTGCCCGTGTCGCCCGAGACGATCTTCCAGTCGGGGTCGGTGGGGAAGCAGTTCACGGCAGTTGCTGTGATGCTCCAGGTCGAAGCGGGCACGCTGGCGCTCGACGACCCGATCGCCCGCTTCTTCCCTGGGGCGCCCGCGGCGTGGAAACGCATCACGGTGCGCCACCTGCTCACGCACACCTCCGGCATCGCCGACTACGGCAGCGCGAGCGTCGACTATCGGAAGGACTACAGCGACGACGAGTTCGCCCGCATGGCCTTCGGGTTGGCGCTCGAGTTCCCGCCGGGCTCGCGCTACAGCTACTCGAACACGGGCTACGCGCTGCTGGGGTTCATCGTCAACAAGGCGGCCGGCCGCTTCTACGGCGACGTTCTCGCCGAGCGCGTGTTCGCGCCGCTCGGGATGACGACCGCGCGCGTGATGAGCGAGTCGGCGATCGTTCCGAACCGGGCGGCCGGCTACCGGCTCGTGGACGGCGCGCTCCAGAACCAGGAGTGGGTCTCGCCGCAGCTCAACACGATGGCCGACGGCTCGCTGTACCTGAGCCTGCGCGATCTCGTCGCCTGGGACCGCGGCCTCCGCGCCGGGGCGGTGCTGAAACCGGAGAGCTGGAACGAGGTCTACGCGCCCGTGGCGCTCACGAGCGGGAAGACGTATCCCTACGGCTTCGGATGGAAGCTCGACGAGGTCGCCGGCCAGAAGGTGCGCCGCCACGGCGGGTCGTGGCAGGGCTTCAAGTCCGACATTGCGCGCTTCCTGGGCAGCGACCTGACCGTGATCGTCCTCGCGAACCTGGCGCAGGCACGGCCGGAACGCTTCACGGACGCGCTGGCCGGGGCCGTCGATCCGACGCTCGCGGCCGCGATGTCGCGTTAGCCACGCCCTCGCGCTAGCCGACGACCTCCAGCCGGACGAGCCCCGTGCCGGGCCCGATCAGCCCGATCGCCTTCGCCGCGGCCTTCGAGATGTCGATGGCGCGCCCCTTGTGCGAGGGGAAGCGGTCGTTGATCCGCACGACGACGCTCTTGCCCGTGGTGGGGAAGGTCACTCTCACCTTCGTCCCGAACGCCCAGTAGGCGTGCGCCGCCGTGAGCGCGTCCTGGTCGAAGCGCTCGCCGCTCGCGGTCTTCTTCCCGTCGAACCCCGGCCCGTACCAGGACGCGATGCCTTCGACGATGGTCCCCGAAGCGGGAAGCTCGGGCGGCGGGAAGCGGTAGTCCTTCGGGTTTGGATTCCCCGAGCACCCGACCAGCCCCACCAGGCCCGCGAGCCCGACGAGGCGCCAGGCCCTCATGAAACCGTGTGCACCCGCAGCATGTTCGTGGCCGCCGCGGCGGGCGTGTGGCCCGACAGCATCAGGATCGTGTCGCCCTTCTGGACGTACCCTCGCGCCTTCAGCCGCTCCTCGCCGGCGGCGAGCAGGTCGTCCGTGTTCTCGAGCAGCTCCGATCTCACCGGCACGACGCCCCAGGTCAACGCGAGCTGCCGGTACACGCGCTCCTCGTGCGTGATCGCCACCACCGGCATGCGCGGACGGTTGAGCGCCAGCAGCCGCGCCGTGATCCCGGACTCGGTGAACGCCACGATCAGCTTGCAGCCCAGCTCCTCGGCGACCGAGGCCGCGACGCGCGTCAGGCTGCGCGTCACCGGCGTGCCGGGCGCCACGGGGCCCGCCGCGTGGTCGCCGCGGCGCGCGTCGCCGCGCCTCCGGATCGCGTTCGCGCCGTGCTCCTCGGTGTAGAGGGCGATGCGCGCCATCGTCTCGACCGTCTCGACGGGGAAGCGGCCGACGGCGCTCTCGCCCGACAGCATCACCGCGTCCGTGCCGTCGAGGATCGCGTTCGCCACGTCCGACGCCTCGGCGCGCGTGGGCCGCGGGTTCTCGATCATGCTCTCGAGCATCTGCGTCGCCGTGATCACCACGCGGCCGGCGGCGTTGGCGGCCGCGATGATCCTTTTCTGCGCGATCGGGACGTTCTCGGTGCCGAGCTCGACGCCCAGGTCGCCGCGCGCGACCATCACGCCGTCGCAGGCGGCCAGGATCGCCTCGAGGTTGTCGAGCGCCTGGGGCTTCTCGATCTTGGCGATCACGGGCGTCCGCGCGCCGTGCGAGGCGACGAGCGTCTTCGCGTCGACCAGGTCCTGCGCCTGGCGCACGAAGGAGAGCGCCACGAAGTCGACCATGTGCTGGAGCCCGAAGGCGAGGTCGCGGCGGTCCTTCTCGGTGAGCGCCGGCGTCGAGAGCGCGACGCCCGGGAGGTTCATGCCCTTGTTGGAGCGGAGCGGGCCCCCGTCGACCACCTCGCACTCGACCCGGTCGCCCGCGACGGCGCGCACGCGCAGCTCGAGGTTGCCGTCGTCGAGCAGGATCCGGTCGCCCGGCTTCACGTCGCGCGCGAGCGGAGCGTAGGTGGTCGAGACGATCTCGGCGCTGCCTTCGACGCTCGGGTCGGCGGTGATGGCGATGCGCGCTCCGTTCGCGAGCACCACACCGTCCTTCACCTTGCCGATCCGGATCTTCGGCCCCGACAGGTCCTGCAAGAGCGCGATCGGCTTGTGCAGCCGCGCCGCGATCTCGCGCACGCTGCCGATCACGGCGAGGTGCTCCTCGTGCGTACCGTGCGAGAAGTTGAGGCGGAAGACGTCGACGCCCGCCTGGACCAGCCGCTCGAGCTGCTCCGGGCTGCGCGAGGCCGGCCCGACCGTCGCGACGATCTTGGTGCGACGCATCCCTTGTCCCGGCGAGTATAGCCGCATCGGCAATTGACACTCCGTTCCGGCGAACGCTATAGTTCCGCGGCTCACCGCCTTGCGGGCGTTCGCGGCGGGGGACTCCTGAACCCATGCCCTCCTATGCCCCGATCCTGATCCTGGGTGCGGCCGCCGCCGGCTTCGGTGTCTTCACGATCGTGATGTCGTACCTGCTGGGCCGCCCGCGCCCGAACCCGGCCAAGCAGGCGACCTACGAGTGCGGCGTGCCTCCGATCGGCACCGCGCGCGAGCGCTTCCCGATCAAGTTCTACCTGGTGTGCATGATCTTCATCCTGCTCGACGTCGACGCCGCGTTCCTGTACCCGTGGGCGCTCGTGTTCCGCGATCTGGGCCTGTTCGGCCTCGCCGAGATGGCGGTGTTCATGACGCTCATCGGCGGCGGCTTCGTGTACGCCTGGAAATCGGGCGCGCTCGACTGGTAGGCGAGCGGAACGCGATGCAGCTCACGCCGCAGAACCAGGCCCGCTTCGAGGAGATCGTCGCCCGCTACCCCGTGATGCGCTCGGCGCTCTTGCCGGCGTTGCACCTGGTGCAAGAGCAGGAGGGCTGGATCAGCCGCGAGGGGATCGAGCTCGTCGCGGGGCTCCTGAGCCTCTCGGCGGCGCAGGTCCACGACACGGCGAGCTTCTACACCATGTTCCGGCTCAAGCCGGAAGGGAAGACGCTCATCGAGGTGTGCACGACGCTCTCGTGCGCGCTCGGCGGCGCCGAGGAGCTCGTCGAGCACGCCTGCCGCAAGCTGGGCGTGAAGCCTGGAGAGACCACGGCCGACGGCAAGTTCACCGTGAAAGGCGTCGAATGCCTGGCGGCCTGCGGCGGCGCTCCCGCGGTGCAGGTGAACGGCGAGTGGCTCGAGCACGCGACACCGGCCGACGTCGACAAGGTGATCGCGGGCGGGCGCGTGACGCGCAGCTTCGCCTGGCCGAAGAGCCCGGGCGAGCACATCCTGTTCTCGAACGTCTGGAAGGAGAACTCCACGTCGCTCGCCGTCTACGAGGCGGGCGGCGGCTACGCGAAGCTCGCCGAGTGGCTGAAGCGCGAGCCCGAGGCGATCGTCGAAGAGGTCAAGAAGTCCGGGCTGCGCGGCCGCGGGGGTGCCGGCTTCCCGACCGGGATGAAGTGGAGCTTCCTCCCGAAAGACAACCCGAAGCCGCGCTACATGTGCGTGAACGCGGACGAGAGCGAGCCCGGGACCTACAAGGACCGCGTGATCATCGAGCGCGACCCGCACCGCCTGATCGAGGGCACGGTCGTGAGCTGCCACGCGATCCGCTCGAAGACGGCCTACATCTACATCCGCGGCGAGTTTCACGAGGGCGCGAAGACACTCGACAAGGCGCTCGCAGAGGCGCGCGCCAAGGGCTACGTCGGGAAGAACATCCTCGGCACGGGCATCGACGTGGAGATCCATGTCCACCGCGGGGCAGGCTCCTACGAGTGCGGCGAGGAGACGGCGCTCATCGAGTCGCTCGAGGGCAAGCGCGGCCAGCCGCGCATCAAGCCGCCGTTCCCGGCCGTGGTCGGACTCTACGGCTGCCCGACGATCGTCAACAACGTCGAGACGCTCGTGAACGTGCCGCTCGTGCTCACGCGCGGCCCCGAGTGGTTCGCGGCCTTCGGCACGCCGAAAAACGGCGGGCCCAAGCTCTACTCGATCAGCGGCCACGTGGCGCGCCCCGGCAGCTACGAGGCACCGATGGGCAAGATCTCGCTCGCGCAGCTCATCTACGGCGAGGGCTACGCGCAGGGGATCCGCGGCGGCCGCAAGCTCAAGGCGGTGGTGCCGGGCGGCTCGTCGACGCCGGTCCTGACGGCGGCCGAAATAGACATCCCGATGGACTTCGACGGCGTCGCCAAGGCGGGCTCGATGCTCGGCTCGGCGGGCACGATCGTGATGGACGAGTCCACCTGCATGGTGTGGATGGCGAAGAACCTGTCCTACTTCTACAAGCACGAGTCGTGCGGCAAGTGCTCGCCGTGCCGCGAGGGCACGGGCTGGATGCTGCGCCTCTTGACCAAGATCGAGGCCGGCGAAGGCCAGCAGGCCGACATCGACATGCTCTTCAAGGTGGCCGACTCGATCGGCGGCAAGACCGTCTGCCCGTTCGGCGACGCGGCGATAGCACCTCCGCAGTCCTCGCTCGCCAAGTTCCGCGCCGAGTTCGACTATCACGTGCGCGAGAAGCGCTGCTGGAAGACGGTCGCGCCGAGCTTCGAGCAGGCGCTCGAGGCCGCGGGGACGGCGGTGAAGGCGTGACGCTGTCGCCCGCCGTCCAGGAGCTGATCCTGGCGGCGGTCAAGGTCGCGGTCATCATGGGCGCGCTGCTGGGCGTCTTCTCGCTGATGACCTGGATCGAGCGCCGTGTGCTGGCGTTCATGCAGTTCCGGCTCGGGCCGAACCGGACCGGACCGTTCGGGATCCTCCAGCCGATCGCCGACGGCATCAAGCTGTTCTTCAAGGAAGAGCTGATGCCCGCCGCGGCCAACAAGTGGGCCTTCCTGGCGGCGCCGGTCGTCGCGGTCGGCACGGCCTTCCTGGCGGTGGCGGTGATGCCCTACGGGCCGCCCTTCAAGCTGCCGCTGACCGAGTCGTTGCCCGGCTTCCTCGCGCGGTTCTGGCCGGAGTGGCTCTCGGGGCGCGAGTTCCAGTTCCAGATCGCCACGATCGACGTGGGGCTGCTCTTCATATTCGCGATCACGGCGCTCGGCGTGTACGGAGTCGTGCTCGCGGGCTGGGCGGCCAACAACAAGTTCAGCCTGATCGGCGGGCTGCGCTCCTCGGCGCAGATGTTCTCCTACGAGATCGCGCTGGGCCTCAGCTTCGTGACCGTGATCATGCTGGCGGGCTCGTTCCAGATCGGCGACATCGTGGCCTCGCAGGCGGCCCGCGCGGGCGGCTGGTTCCTGGGCTGGAACGCTTTCGTGCAGCTTCCGGCGTTCCTCGTCTACTTCGCGGCTGCCACCGCCGAGGTGGCGCGCACCCCCTTCGACCTGCCGGAGGGCGAGACCGAGCTCGTCGCGGGCTTCCACACCGAATACTCCTCGATGCGATTCGCGCTCATCCAGATGGCGGAGTACATCAACATGATCACGGTCGCGGTGCTCGCCACGGCACTGTTCCTGGGCGGCTGGCACTCCGGGATCCCCGGCCTCCCTTCCGAGGGGCTCTTCGGATTCGTGTTCTGGGGCGCCAAGGTCGCGCTCCTGCTGTTCGTCTTCATCTGGCTGCGCGGCACGCTGCCGCGCTTCCGCTACGACCAGCTCATGCACTTCGGCTGGAAGGTGCTGATCCCGGTCGCCGCCGTGTGGATCCTGATCACCGCCACCGGCGTGGCACTCGCGGGCCGCTGACCCATGGACCAGCTGCTTTTCTACGCTTCGGCCGCGCTCGCCGTCGTGTCGGCGCTGGTGGTGATCGGCCAGAAGAACCCGATCTACTCCGCGTTCGCGCTGGTCGTGACGCTGTGCTCGCTCGCCGTGATCTTCGGCCTGCTCGGCTCGCCCTTCATCGCCGCGCTGCAGGTGATCGTGTACGCGGGCGCGATCATGGTGCTGTTCCTGTTCGTGCTGATGCTGCTCAACGTCAAGCGCGAGGAGGACGCTCCCGGCCGCGGCGGGCGCGCGCTCGCCGTGATCGCGGTGCTGCTCGTCGCGCTCTTCGTCGGCCAGGCGGGCGCGGTGCTGTCGCGGCTCGAGCCGGGGGCGGCCTCGGGCTACGACGCCTCGACCCGGCGCATGGCGGAGATCCTGTTCTCGCCGCACTTCCTCTACGTGTTCGAGGCCACCTCGATCCTGATCCTGGCGGCGCTCGTGGGTGCCATAGCACTCGCGAAGAAGGACTTCTAGATGGATGAGCCCGCCTTCGTGCAGCACGCCGTGCTCCTGAGCCTGGTGCTGTTCGCGCTCGGGACGCTGGGTGTGTTCCTGCGGCGCAACGTGATCACGGTGCTGATGAGCATCGAGCTGATGCTGAACGGCGCCAACCTGGCCTTCGTCGCCTTCTCCCGCGCGCTCGGAGCCCTCGACGGCCAGGTGCTCGTGTTCTTCGTGATGGTCGTGGCGGCGGCCGAGGCGTCCGTGGGCCTCGCGATCGTGATCGCGCTCCAGCGCCACAAGGACACGCTCGACGTGGACGCCTTCAACGTGATGAAGGGATAGCGGCCTTGTTCGAGGACAAGCTCCTGAACGTGCTGCCGTTCGCGGTGCTGCTGCTGCCGCTCGGCGGCTTCGTGGTGCTGGCGCTGTTCGGGGACTGGATCAAGAAGGACGGGGAGGAGCGCGGCGCGGGTGTGCTCGCCTGCGCCACCGTGGTGACGGCCTTCGTGCTGGCCGCGGTCTCCACGCTGCGGCTCTACGGACTCGTCGCCGGGCGCGAAGGGCTGCGCTTCTCGCAGCCCTACCTCGGCTTCGAGTGGATCGAGGCGGGCTCGTTTCGCGTGCCGATGAGCCTGCTGATCGACCCGCTCTCCTCGGTGATGATGCTGGTCGTCACCGGGATCGGCTCGCTCATCCACATCTACTCGATCGGCTACATGTCGCACGACCCGGACCGTGTGCGCTTCTTCTCGTACTTGAACCTGTTCACCTTCTTCATGCTGCTGCTGGTGATGGGCGGCAGCCTGCCGCTCCTCTTCATCGGCTGGGAAGGGGTCGGGCTCTGCTCGTACCTGCTGATCGGGTTCTGGTACACGAAGGACAGCGCGTCCGCGGCCGGGCTCAAGGCGTTCGTGGTCAACCGCATCGGAGACGCGGGGCTGATCCTGGGGATGATCTTCATCTTCCACGCCTTCGGCAGCCTCGACCTCGTGGACATCGCCGACAACGCGGGCGCGCTGTCGCCCGAGGCGCTCTGGCAGTGGGGTCCGGTCACGATCGCCTGCCTGCTGCTGTTCGTGGGCGCCGCCGGCAAGAGCGCCCAGATCCCGCTCCACGTCTGGCTGCCGGACGCGATGGAGGGCCCCACGCCGGTTTCGGCCCTGATCCACGCGGCGACGATGGTGACCGCGGGCGTCTACCTCGTGGCGCGGCTCGGCCCGCTCTACCACCAGTCCGAGACGGCGATGCTGGTCGTGGCCGTGACCGGCGCCGTCACGGCGCTCATGGCCGGCACGATCGCGGTCGTCCAGACCGACATCAAGCGCGTGCTCGCGTACTCGACGGTCAGCCAGCTCGGCTTCATGTTCCTCGCCGCCGGCATGGGCGCCTTCGGGGTGGCGGTGTTCCACCTCTACACCCACGCCTTCTTCAAGGCGCTGCTGTTCCTCGGCTCGGGCTCGGTGATCCACGCGATGTCCGGCGAGCAGGACATGCGCCGCATGGGCGGCCTGCGCGGCAAGATCCCGTGGACCTTCGGGACGTTTCTCGCCGGCACGCTGGCGATCGCGGGCATCCCGTTCTTC
>DATBSL010000017.1:0-9763 GCA_036559805.1 Vicinamibacteria bacterium | reverse complement strand
GCACCGCCGTCGTGCTGCGCGACCTGCAGGAGCTGAGCTACGCCGAGATCGCCGAGAGCCTGGGCGTGCCGGTCGGCACCGTCATGTCGCGGATCCATCGCGGGCGCGCGCTGCTGCGCGAGGCGCTCGCCGGGCGGGTGCGTTGAGCTGCGAGCCCGAACGCGTCACGGGGTTCGTCGACGGCGAGCTTCCCGCAGCCGAAGCGGCAGCGGTCGCCGCGCATCTCGAGACGTGCCCGACCTGCCGGGCCCAGGCCGAGGGCGAGCGGGCGCTCCGCGCGAGGCTCGCGGGCCTGGCCGCACCCGATCTCCCAGAGAGGCTCGCCGTGCGCGTTCGCGAGGCGAGCCGCGCACGGCAGCGTCCGGCCGTCACGCTCGCGCGCTGGGCGCTGCCAGTCGCCGCAGTGCTGGTGCTGGGCGGCTGGCTCCGCGGCCACGCGCCGTTCGTGGCGTGGGACCTGGCGCGCGACCACGACAAGTGCTTCTCGCGCCAGCCGCTGCCCGCGAAGCTCCTGAGCGGGGAGCCGCGCGCCGTGGCGGAGTGGTTCGAGCGGCAGGGCACGCGGCTCCCGGCGCTGCCCGCCGAGGTGGGGGAGCTGCGCCTCGTCGGCGCGCGCTACTGCCCGCTCGTGTCGCTCGCGTCGGCGCCGCACGTCTATTACGCGTCGGCGACCCGGCAGCTCTCCGTATTCCTCGTGCCGCACGACGTGCGCGTGGCCGACAGGCTGTCGACCCGCGTCCGGGACGACAGCGTGAGGCTGTTGCGCATCGAGGGCGAGCTCGTCGGGATCGTGGGCGAGCGCGACCTCGACGTGCAGGCCCTGGAGACCGCTCTGCGGCCGCTGCTCGCGGCGCGCTGATCAGCGCGCGAGCGGGCGCGGGTCGATTCCCTTGCCGAGCTCGAAGCTCGCGCCGACCGCGGCCACTACGGCCGAGCCGCGCGAGAGGCCGAGCGCCTCGCGCAAGCGGAAGACCGCCTCGATGCCGGTGCAGTGCGCGCCGATCAGGTTCTCGACCCCGGCCTCGCGGAGCCGCGCGCCCGTCCAGCGAAGGTGCGCGTCGTCCGCGGCGAACAGGTGGAAGCCCCCGACGAGGGCGTGCATCGGGGCGGGCCGCACCGCCTGGCGCGCGAGCGCGACCGTGTTGACGACACCGGCGTGGCCGCATCCCGACACCAGGACCAAACCGCGCTCGGTGTCGACCACGAGCGACTGATCCTCCGGAACCGTGTCCTCGACCAGTCCCTCGCGCGTCCGCAGCCGGCCCTGCCCGCTCCAGTTGCGTTCGGCGTGCAGCCGCGGCACCGGGCCGGTGAGCCAGACGCCGGGCGCGAGCTGCCGGGGCGCGTCGTATTCCACGAAGCTGCCGCCGGTCGCCTCGAACTCGCGGCGCAGGCGCTCGAGCGAGTCGTCCTCCGCACCCGTCGCGGTGACGCGCGTCGCGAAGATTCCTTTCCCGACGTGGACGCGCGACAGCGCCGCGGGAGCGTCCTTCGACAGCTCGCGCCGGAGCGTCATCAAGCCGCCGGTGTGGTCCGCGTGGCTGTGGCTCAGGATTACGTCGCGCACGCTCGCGAGGTCGACGCCGAGCTCGCGGGCGTTCTGGAGCACCGTGTCGGGGCGTGCGCCCGTGTCGAAGAGCAGGCGCATGCCGTCCGCCTCGACGAGCGCGGCGAAACCCCACTCGCCGATCCCCGCGTCCGCCAGCATCGTCGACAGGACGAGGATGCGGAGCGCCTTCACGCGCGCCGGCGGCTCGCTCGCGGCCGTCGCTGCCGGGGCGGCGAGGGGGAGGGCGAGGGCGAGCGCGATCGACCTCAGCGCTGCCCCGGAGTGTCGTTTGCCGACAGCGGGCGACGAGGTCACGGGCCTAGAACTTGAGCTCTATGCGGAGCACGTGGCCCTCCGTCTTGCCGACGTTTTCGATCGTGTGAACGATCGCCTCGCTCCACTGGAACGTGCCGGCCTTGCGCTGGCGCACCTCGGGCTGCGCTCCCTCGCGTGTCACCTTCACGTCCCAGTCGGTGAAGTAGACGCTCAGCCCGTGCGGGTGGCGGTGGCGCGGCTCCGTCCTGCCCGGCGGGACGTGGACGTCGAGCACGCGCACGAAGGCGTTCTCGAGCGCGAGCTTGTGCGTGTCGGGCGCGACCTTCAGGGGATCGAGCGGGTCCTGGGCCGGCTGAGAGCGCAGGGCCGTCGCTGCCACAAGCACGACGACGGCAAAGGCGGCGGCGATTACCAGCTTCCTCGTCATGTGTCCTCCAGGTTCATGGGCCTTCAGCCGCGGTTCATCTCTCAACGCTCGGGGCGCGACGCGGCGGCCGCGAGCTCCTGATCGGTGAAGGCCGCGAATACGAACGGCTGGGCCTCCATCAGCCGTCGCAGCGCCTCGAGATCGAGACCGAGCTCGAGCAGCCGATCCGTGTCGATCGCGAGCTGCATGTTCTCGGGCTCGTAGTGTTTGACGAGCCGCTTCTGCAGGGGATCGAGCGTCTCGTGGACGAGCGCGACGATGTCATCCGTGTAGACGCGCGACTCACCACGGCTCGCGTCGGGCTCGGCAGGCATGCCGTGGTCCGCCGTGACGGCGACCACGTAGCGCTCGCGCCCCACCTTGGCGTCGAGCGCAGCGACGACTCCGGCCAGGTCTCGATCGAGCGCGGCGAGGGTGGCGTGGAGCTCGGCGGAGTCGGGTCCGTAGCGATGGCCGACGTAGTCGGGGGTCTTGAGGTTCACGAGCACGAGGTCGGTCACGGCGTCCGTTCCCACCGGCTCGCGTTGGATCATCAGCTTGAGCGCGTCCGTCTCGAACTTCGAGAAGAGCGCCGATCCTCGAACGTCCGCGGGCGTCCCGATCGGGTGGCCCAGCCAAAGCCCGTCGCTGCCCTCATAGAGCCGGCCCGCACTCTCGTCCTTGAGGTAGTCGGGCAGCCGGAAGCACTCGGCGTTCGTGTCCCAACCCCCTGTTTGCTGGTTGTAGCTCGCCGCGATGACGCGACGTCCGTTCAGCAGGCAGGCGCCATGACCCGCGAGCGGGATCGCAGCTCGCGCCGTGCTGCCCTGCCCGATGATAACCGCGCGTCCGCCCGTCCGGATGTTCCAGACGTCCGCCAGCGTCAGCGCCATCAGCTGTCTCGGCGCAAGCGCCGGGTACGCGTCGCTGGCCTGG
Organism: Vicinamibacteria bacterium; assembly: GCA_036559805.1. Taxonomy (GTDB): domain Bacteria; phylum Acidobacteriota; class Vicinamibacteria; order Fen-336; family Fen-336; genus DATBSL01. The sequence continues at coordinate 6,596 of DATBSL010000017.1, read as the reverse complement.
CCTGCGACCCGGTCGAAGAACGCGTTCGCGACGATGCCGTGAACGCGCGGGTCGGCCCCGGTGGCGACGGTGGCGTGGGCGACGCTGGTGATCGTCGGCAGGTAGTCGAGCTGCGCATTGCGGAACCACGCACCCTCCCGCCGCAGGCGGTCGAGCGTGGGAAGGACGGCTGCATGACGGTCGAAGTAGTCAGCGCGCATCCCGTCCAGGACGGCGAGCAGCACCAGACGCGGCGGCTCGCCGCGGGCCTTGAGGATCGCGCTGCGACTTCGCCCGCTGCACGTGGCGGGCATCGCCACTCCGATGAGCTCGGCGAGCGTGGGCGCCATGTCCTGGAGCGAGACGGGCTCCGCGAGCGTGCCCTGTCGCACGAAGGCTGGCCCGGAGACGAGGAAGGGGATTCGGCTGTCGTAGGGCCATGGGCTTCCGTGCATGAAGCGCTCAGCTGGCCCGCGCTTCGTGATCATGTGGCCTTCCCGCGGCACGAGGACGAGCTGTCCGGTGCGGCCGGGAAAGTACGCCCGCGCGAAGCGCTCCAGGAAGTCGCGCCGCTGCTCTGCCGCGTGCGGCGCCGCCTTCGCCTGCGCGCGGGCCGTTCCGGCCGATGCCAGCAGCAGGAGCACGCATCCGGCGAGTGGGCCGGTCAGGAGACGCTTCAGGCTCACGTGTGACCTCCAGGGCAGGAGGAAGGCTCGGTCGGGTTGCCGCCCGGCAGCGTAGTATGCCCGAGGCGGGTAACGACAGATCAAGGACGCCTGGGAGGGCGGGTTAGAATCGCACTCTTGTGCGCACGCTGAACGCTTCCGACCCCGGACGCAGCATCCTCCAGGACCTGCGCCTGCTCCGGAGCATCGGCTCGATGGTGCTGCAGTACTGGATCCAGGGCGGCCGGCTGCGTCGCGAGTATCGTCGGCGGGAGGCGCGCGGCGAGACGCTCTGGCTCGACGCGCTCGGCGAGACGCAGCACCGCGAGGCTCCGCTGCACCGCAAGCCATGAGGCCGACCGCCCCGCCGCCACCCCGCTACGCCTTCGGCTACCAGAAGCCGCCCGTGTCCGGGAACGCGATCAACGGCCTCGGGGAGAGGCAGGCGTCGCGCGCGCGCAAGGTCTTCCACAGCAGCAGCGGCGAGCCGCTCGCGTGGAAGGCGCTCGACGACTTCTTCAGCGTGATCAACCCCTGGCGCGTCGTGCGCCACGTGATCTTCAACACCTGGCAGCTGCGCCGCTCCGACGGCCCGGTGCGCGCCGCACGGCGCGAGGTCGCGGACCCGCGCGCGATGGCCGAGGAGATCAAGGCGGCTGCCCGCCGGCTCGGCGCGTCCCTCGTGGGTGTCGCCGAGGTGACCGACGAGGATCTCTACGAAGGGCGCGAGCCCGGCCTGCGCTACGCGATCTGCCTGGGGATGCCGATGGACCGCGCCGAGATGGAGCACGCGCCCCAGGCGCGCGCGGCGGCGGAGGTGATGCGGACCTACCGCGAGATCGCCCGGGTCGCGGTCCGGCTCGCCGAGGAGATCCGGGCGATGGGCTGGCCGGCGCGCGCCTACGGAAACCCCAACAGCACCGACATCCTGATGATCCCGCTCGCGGTGCGCGCGGGCTTCGGCGAGCTCGGCAAGCACGGCTCGATGATCGGCGTCGAGCACGGCTCGAATTTCCGGCTCGCCGCGGTGCTCACCGACCTGCCGCTGTCTCTCGACTCACCGGTCGACATCGCCGTCGACGACCTCTGCCTCGTGTGCCGCCGCTGCGTCGACGATTGCCCGCCGCGGGCGATCTTCGACGAGAAGCAGTGGGTCCGCGGCCAGCGGAAGTGGTACGTGGACTTCGACAAGTGCATCCCGTATTTCGTCAAGACCTACGGCTGCGCGATCTGCATCGAGGTGTGTCCCTGGAGCGAGCCGGGCCGCGGCCCCTCGCTCTCGGCGCAGCTCCTGGAGCGTCGCCGTGCACAGGCGTCCCCATCCGACGGAGGAACCCCGACGTGAAGCGACTCTCCGGACTCTCCCTGGCCGTGGTGCTGGCGCTCGGCGCGACGAAGGCGGGCGCGGAGGACGAAGCACTCGCGGCCGCGCTCGCGCGCGTGAGCGCTCCGGCCGTGCGCGCGCACGTCGAGTTCCTCGCCGACGACCTGCTCGAGGGCCGCGACACGGGCACGCGCGGCTACGACCTGGCCGCCCGCTACGTGGCGACCCAGCTGGCACTGGCCGGCATCGCACCCGCGGGCGACGCGGGGAGCTTCTTCCAGCGCGTTCCGCTGCTCGAGACGCGCCTCGTGGAAGGCTCCATCTCCTTCGCCAGCGCCTCCGGAGTCGCGACGCTCGTCCGGAACGAGGATTTCATCATGACCGGCGATTCGCTGCGCCCGGAGGCGAAGGTCACGGCGCCTGTCGTGTTCGCGGGCTTCGGCGTGACGGCGCCGAAGCTCCGGTACGACGACTACGCGGGGCTCGACGTCAAGGGCAAGATCGTCGCGATGCTGTCGAACGCGCCCGCCCGCTTCCCGAGCGAGGAGCGCGCCTACCACGCCTCGCGTACGCGCAAGGCCGAGAACGCGGTCCAGCACGGAGCCGTCGGCCTGCTGCTGCTGCGAACGCCCGAGGAGGAGGCGCGCACGCCCTGGGCCCGTCTCCTGGGCTACGCCGACGGCCCCTCGGTTCGCTGGACGCATCCCGACGGCTCGCCCGAGGGTGTCTTCCCGTCGCTGCAGGGGGGCGCTGCCCTGAGCGCGCGCGCGACCGAGCGGCTGTTCGCCGTGTCGCCCGTTCCGCTCGCGACGGTGTTCGCGCGCGCCGAGAAGGGGCCGTTTCCAGGCGTCGCCCTCGGCGTGACGGCGACGCTTTCGGCGAAGAGCGAGCACGCGCGCACGAGCAGCCCGAACGTGGTGGGCCTGCTCGAGGGAAGCGACCCGAAGCTGCGCGGCAGCTACGTCGTTTACTCGGCGCACCTCGACCACGTGGGCGTGCGGGCGGGCGAGGGCGGCGACCGCATCCACAACGGGGCGTACGACAACGCGCTCGGCTCCGCGGTCGTGCTCGAGGTCGCGCGCGTGCTGGCGGGGCAGAAGCCCCGGCCGCGCCGCTCGCTGCTGTTCCTCTTCGTGACCGCGGAGGAGAAGGGCCTCTTGGGCTCCGACTACTTTGCGAGCCGGCCGACGGTGCCCGCTTCAGCGCTGGCGGCTAACGTCAACGTCGACATGCCGCTCGTGCTGTTCCCAATCGGCGACGTCGTGGCCTTCGGGGCCGAGAACTCGACGCTCGAGGCCAAGGCGCGTGCGGCGGCAGCGTCTGTGGGGCTCTCGCTGAGCCCCGATCCGATGCCGGAGGAGACGATCTTCGTGAGGAGCGACCAGTACTCGTTCGTACGCAAGGGCGTGCCGGCCGTGATGTTCTCGCCGGGAATGCGCTCGACCGACGCGGCGCAGGACGGCCGCAAGCTGTTCCTCGAGTTCATCGGCAAGCACTACCACCGGCCCTCGGACGACACGTCGCTGCCGATGGACCCCGCCTCGATCGCCCGCTTCACGAAGGCGAACCTCGCGCTCGGCTACGCGATCGCTCAGGACGACGCGGCGCCGGCCTGGAAGCCCGGCAACTTTTTCGGGGAGACCTTCGCCCGCGCGGCTCGCTGACGGCGACGGCGCGTCCGCCGGGGGTGTCTTGACAGGCGGCACAGAAACAGAATACTAATTCTGTTTAGATGACAGCGCCGCCCGCCGTTCGCCCGCCGCAGCAGGCGCGCAGCCGCGCCACGCTCTATCGCTTCCTGGAGGCGGCCGTGGCGCTCCTGGGCGAGCGGCGCTTCGAGGATGCGACCGTGGCCGAGATCGCGCGCCGCGCGGGCTCGTCGGTCGGGGCCTTCTACGCGCGCTTCACGGATAAGGACGCGCTCGTCGGCTACCTCAACCAAGAGCTGTTCGACTCCGGGCGTGCGAGCTGGGACGCCTTTCTGGACGCGGAGCGCTGGCGTGGCCGCTCGGTGGCGGAGATCGTGCGCGCGGTGGTCGGCCGGGTGGTGGGGAAGCGGCGCGAGCATCGCGGGCTGCTGCGAGCGCTCGCGCTCTACGCGCGCTCGCAGCCCGCGCCGGGCTTTCTCGAGCACGCGACGGCGCTCCATCGCCGCGTGCACGCGCGGCTGCGGGCGCTGCTTCTCGCGAGGAGAAAGGCGATCGGCCACCCCGACCCCGGACGGGCGATCGCCGTCGGCCTGATGCTCGTCGACTCGGCGACGCGGGACGCGATCCTTTTCCAGGAAGTGGGCGGGCTGCCGCGCCGGATGTCGGACGCGGCGCTGGCGCGCGAGCTCACGGCCGCGTGGCTGGCCTACCTGGGCGTGCGCCGAGAGAGGAACTGACGTGAACGTGACGGTGGTCGTCGCCGCGCTCGCGGTGCTGCAGGGAGGACCGGCCGTGGAGAAGAAGAACCCGACCTTCGAGGAGCTCGTCCGCATGCGCGTCGTCTGGAGCGTGCCCGGGATGGACGCGGTCGTGACGCGCCGCAACCTCCCCTACAAGACCGGCGACGGCGCGCCGCTGCAGATGGACGTCTACACTCCGCCCGGCCCGAGCCGGCCGCGGCCCGCGGTGATCCTGGTCCACGGGGGGCCGATCCCGAAGACCGGTGCGAAAGACATGGGTGTCTTCGTCTCGTACGGCGAGCTGATCGCAGCGACCGGCCTCGTCGCCGTGACCTTCGACCACCGCTTCCTGGGGGCTTCGCGACTGGCGGATGCCGGCACGGACGTGGCCGACCTCGTGAGCCACGTGCGCGCCAACGCCGGGTCGCTGGGCGTCGACCCCGAGCGGCTGGCGCTCTGGGCGTTCTCGGGCGGAGGTCCCTTCCTGTCCGCGGGCCTTCGCGAGCGGCCGAGCTGGCTCCGTGCGCTCGTGGCCTACTACGCCGCGCTCGACCTGCAGCAGCCTGCGCCGGGCCCCGACAGCGGCCTCGCCCCCGAGACGCGCGCGGCATTTTCGCCGCTGGCCGCGCTCGGCGACGACGCGCGCGGAGCGGCGCCGATCCTGGTCGCGCGCGCCGGCCTCGACAACCCGTGGCTGAACGAGGCCACCGACCGCTTCGTCGCCGCCGCGATCGCGCGCGGCGCGACGCTCGACGTGCTGACGCATCCTGCAGGCCGGCACGGCTTCGACATCCTGGACGACGACGCACGCTCGCGGGAAATCATCCGCCGCACGCTCGACTTTTTGCGCGAGCGCCTCGAGCCCTGACGGCGTCACCCGCGGGCGATCCAATCGCCCGTACGCGGCGCTGGCGCCGCGCGCGGGGAACTGCTAGAAGTCGGCGAGGGGCAAGGAGCACGAGCATGAAAGCGCACACCCGGAGTCTCGTCGCGTGCCTGGTCCTCGGCGCCTCGCTGGCGGCCGCACGCGAGCCGGATCGCGTCGCGCCGGAGAGCGCGCCGTCGTCGGGAGACGTGGCGGCCGCGGCGGAGCCCGGCGAGCGGCTGGAGGTGAAGGGAGTCGTCTACGCTTCCGACGGGCGCACGCCGATCCCCAAGGCGTCGCTCTACGTCTACCAGACCGACGCCAAGGGCCTCTATCGCCCCGACGACCCGATGGGCAACCGCAACCCGCGCCTCATGGTGCTGCTGCGCACCGACGCCGCGGGGCGCTACGCGTACCGTACGATCCGTCCCGCCTCGTACCCGGGGACGAACGTTCCGCAGCACATCCACTACGAGGTGACCGCTGCAGGCCACGGCGCGCGCATCTTCGAGATCGTCTTCGACCAGGACCCGCTCGTGACCGCCGAGATCCGCAGCCAGGCGACGCAGCCCGACTCGATCTACTCGATCCGCCGCATCGAGAAGGGAGCCAGCGGCGTCGGACTGCTGACCCAGGACGTGATCCTGGGACGCTGACGGGCACGCGAGCCCGCTGCTTCAACGAACGAGCAGCGTGGCCAGGGTCAGGAAAAGACCCATGCTCGCAACGTCGGTCGCGGTCGTGAGGAAGATGCTGGAGGCGGTCGCGGGATCGGCTCCGAGCCGACGCAGCGTCAGCGGGATGAGCGCGCCGGCGAGGCCGCTCACGACGCAGCTCGCGACCATCGCCGCGAACACCACCACGGCGAGCACGAGCGCGTGTGGCTCGCCCTGCGCGCGCGCCACGATCAGCATGCCCACGCCGGCAGTGATGCCGACGAGGGCGCCGTTCAGCAAGCCGAGCAGGCCTTCTTTGGCAACGAGCCGGCGCGCGTCTCCGCGCCGGAGCTCGCCGAGCGTCAGGCCGCGTAGCGTCACCGCCAGCGCCTGGCAGCCGGTGTTGCCCGACTGGCCCGCGAGCACGGGCAGGAAGACCGCGAGGACCACCAGGCGGTCGATCGTTCCCTGGAAGACACCGACGACGGCGGCGGCCAGGAACGCCGTGAGCAGGTTGAGCTGCAGCCACGGGTGCCGGAAGCGCAGGCTGCGCGACCACGGCGTCGCGAGGCGCTCTTCCTTCTCGACGCCGACCATGGCACCCGCCTGGGCGCTGATCTCGAGCGCCTGCTCCTCGAAGAGCGTGCGCCCGCGCACGGTGCCGACGAGGACGCCGGCCGGGTCGCACACCGGGTAGACGGGGAAGTGACGCGCCACC
>DATBSL010000016.1:0-5011 GCA_036559805.1 Vicinamibacteria bacterium | reverse complement strand
CGACGGCGCGGCCGACCTGGAGGCTCTCGAAGCGCGCCTGCGCGCGGCCCACGGCGTCGTGGGAACCGGACTCGAGTACGTGCGTACGGTCGTCCACGCAATGGAGCCGCACGGCCTCCAGGATCCCCTCGTCGACGCGCTGTGGACACGGCTGCGGGGCTGACGAGCGCCATGCTGCTCTACATCACAGCCGAGGACGTCTTCGGGAGCGGCACACCCGAGCGCCGGGGCCCGCGCCCGCTCCACACGATCCCGGAGACGCTCACCGGCCTCGTCGACCTCGGCCTGCGGCATCACGTTCGCGCCGCCGCGATGGCGTGGTGGACGGACGGGGCTTTCGTGCCGGTGCCCGACTGGAAGCTCGACCGGCTGGCGATCCGGCTCGCGCTCTACGGCCGCGAGCGGCTCGGGCTCGAGCCGGGCGAACGGCTGGTCGTCATGGGACGGCTCGGCTGGCTGTGGCCGGCGCTCGACTTCGCGGCCATGGGCTTCGGCGTAGTGCCGGTGGGGCTCGAGCACGACCTGTCCGACGACGACATCGTCCTGGCCTGCACGGAGGCCGCGCCGCGCGCGGCCTTCGCAACGGACCCCGAGTCGGCGGAGCGACTCGCGCGGCTGCGACAAACGGGGCGCCTCGGGGCCGCGACCGTCGTGGGCGAGGGGCTCGGCGAGCAGGACGGTGTCCTCCCCCTCGCCCGGCTCATGGACCTGGGGGCGATCCTCGACACTCCCGAGCGCGCCCAGGCGTTCCGCGCGTATTCGCGCCAGGTCGCCTCGGCGAGCCCGGCGCTGTGGCACGCCGGAAAGCACGGCATCGTGCGCCTGACGCACCAGGCCGCGATGGCGACCACCGCGCCGCTGCTGCGGGCGCGCCCCGCGCAGGCGGGCGACGTCGCCTACCTCGACGGCCCGCGTGTCACGCTGAGCCGGCGGCTGGCGCTCGCGGCCTTCGTGGGCGACGGCTACACCACGACGGCGCTCGGGCGCGAGGGCCGGGCCGCCGAGGACGTGGCCGCGCTGCGCCCGCACACCGTGCTCGCGTCGGAGCCGTGGGTCGAAGCACTCTGCGGGGACCGCGGCCCGCGCTGGCCCGCCGGGCTCGACAGACGCTGGGCCCGTCGCCGGGTGCAAGAAGCTTTCGGGGGACGGCTGCGCGTCGTCGAGGCGAGCGCGCCGCTGGCGAGCGACACGATTCGTGCGCTCGCCGCGGCGGGCGTTGCCCTCGACGTCCGGAACGGGGACGGACGCGCGCCGAGTTCGGTGAACTAGGGGGAAAGACGATGCAGATGATTCAACAGGTCGGCGATCTCGCGTGGCGGGTCTTCCAGTCCGTGAACACCCGCCTCGCCGAAGGGCCGTCGGTGAACCCCGGCTGGGCGCCGGGAGCGCTGCCGAAGTCCCACGAGCGCACCCGGCCGCCGCTCGGCTATCCCCGCGAGACCGACTCGCTGTGTCCGCGCTGCGTGATCGAGGCCCGCAAGCAGATCCTGGGCGGCGAGCGCGACCTCTCCGAACTCGTGAACGGACACCTGGGCGAGATCCGGGCCACCTTCTACCAGAAGGGCCGCGAGCTGTGGGTCACCAAGACCTGCCCCGACCACGGGACCTTCGACGACCTGCGCTCGATCGACATCGAGTTCGACCACGTGATCGAGCGCCGCTATCCGGGCCGCGACTTCCGCACGCTCGGCGACGCGGCCGTCCACCGCCACGGCACCTCGAGCGTCCGCTACGGCCGCGGCGCGGTGCTGACCGTGGACCTCACCAACCGCTGCAACATGATGTGCAACCCGTGCTTCATGGACGCCAACCAGGTGGGCTACGTCCACGAGCTGACCTTCGACGACGTGAAGAAGATCCTGGACGACTCGATCTCCTTCAAGCCGCGGCGGCAGATGGTGGTGCAGTACTCCGGCGGGGAGCCGACGATGTCGCCGCACTTCCTCGAGGCCTGCGCCTACGCCAAGCAGGTGGGCTACCGGCTGATCCAGGCCGCGACCAACGGCCTGCGCTTCGCGATCGAGCCCGAGTTCGCCTTCCAGGCGAAGGAGGCCGGGCTCGACATGGTCTACCTCCAGTTCGACGGGACCACGAACGAGTCGAACGCCCACCGCCACATCACGAACCTGTTCGACGTGCGCCAGGTCGCGATCGACAACCTGGCGGCGGCCGGCATCCGCATCACGCCGGTGGTGACGGTCGTGAACGGCGTCAACAACCAGCAGGTCGGGCCGATCTTCGACTACTGCCTCGCCAACCACGACAAGATGGGCGGGCCCGCGTTCCAGCCCGTCTCCTTCACCGGCCGCGACGAGGAGGTGAGCGACGAGGCGCGCCTGCGCCAGCGCTACACGACCTCGCACCTGGCCCACGACCTCGCCCGCTACTACGACGGCAAGATCGACCCCTACCGCGACTGGTACCCGCTCGGTTCCGCCACGGCGCTCGCCGCCCTCGCCGACCACATGAAGGGGCCCGAGGCGGACTTTGGCCAATTGAGCTGCGGCTGCCACCCCAACTGCGGCGCGGCCACGATGATGGTCGCGAACGCGGGCACCGGTCAGTGGGCGACGGTCATGTCGTTCTTCGACCTGGAGCGCTTCTTCCGCGACCTCGACGTGGTCGTCGACTCGGCCCGCGGCAAGGCGCTCACGATCACCCAGCTCGGGCTCTCGTTCCTGCGCAACTTCGACGAGAAGAAGGCGCCGGCCGGCCTGACCCCGCTCAAGATGCTGGAGCTGTTCGACGGCAAGATGGGCGGCGGCGTCGCCGGCGGCGGCGAGAAGAAGAAGAGCGACTGGCGCATCACCTCGATCCTGAGCATGTGGTTCCAGGACCTGTGGAACTACGACTTCCGCAGGACCGAGATGTGCGTGATCCCCTACGGCACGCAGGAGGGCGAGATCTCCTTCTGCGCGTACAACACCGGCGTCGGCTGGCGCAACATCATCGAGGAGATGCGCCAGGTGGCGAGCACCAAGGACTGGTACGCCCAGAAGGGCCGGCACCAGATCTACGCCGGCGACCGTCCCGTGGCGCTGCCGAAGGCCCTCAGGCGACAGCTGCCCGTGGTGGCCGTCGAGGAAGGCAACGGAAACGGAAACGGAAACGGCCATGGCAAGAGCCATGACCACGCCCACGGCAAGGAGGCGCAAGCCCAAGGCTGCGGCACGGGCTGCGGCTGCGCGCACTGAAGCGGCCGGCCCGCGCCCGCGCCTGACCGGTCAGGGCCGGCGCCCCTCGATCGCGCAAGGGTCGGTGTACGCACGCGGCGGCTCGGGCGTGCGGGAGAGCCCGAGGTACGGGTAGACCTCGTCGGCGCTCAACGTCGCCGGCAGGCGGTCGACGTTGGAGGCCACGAAGCCGACGCTGGCTTCTTCGGTCGCGCTCCCGTGCGTGCCCCGCATGCGCGCGAGCGCGTCGAAGAGCCCGCTGCCGAAGTGCCATCCATCCGCGAGGCTGACGACGACGCTCGCCGGGTGCGCGACGTACGATCGCAGGCCGCGCTCGACGCGCGCCCGGAGGTCAGGATAGCGGTCCTGCGGACGGTCGAGCGGGTCGGCCGCGCCGCCGCCGGACACCGCTCCCACGCCGTCGCCCTCGCGCCAGGCCGCGAAGTCGACCTCGGGCGCGCGGGCGAGCGCGCGCGCCACGCCGGCTTCCTCGCCGCAGCGGGTGTAGAGCGGGATCGCGCCGACCAGGCCGTAAGCGGGCGCCACGACGTCGCCCGGGGCCGCGAGCCGCGACTTCAGCCGGTAGCCGCCTTTCGCGAGCGCGGCCTCGAGATCCATGCGGCGGCTGGGAACGGCCGTCGTGCCGTGATCCGAGAAGAGAACGACGCGCCGCTCGGCGCCTCCCGCGGCGAGGAAGCCCCTCACGACCCGGTCCAGGAGGCGCAGGCACTCCTCCAGGCCCTCGCGGCCCCGGACGTGCCCGAGCGCGTCGGTCCCGCCGAAGTAGAGAAGGAGCTCCTCGTCCTCGCTCGTGTGGAGGATCTCTTCGATCCGTCGCAGCTCGGCGCGCGAGACGGTCATCGGGAAGTAGTAGATCGCCACTCCCCAGAGGTGCGGAGGCTCCCAGTCGAAGAGCTCGTGGAACGGAGCCACCTGCTGGTAGCGGTTCCCTAGCCGGTCTCCCACGCCGCCGCCGACGCGGTTCGCGACCGGGTCGTAGTACTTGTCCTCGTACCCCAGGCTCGGCGCCGTCCTCAGGATCGCCGCGTAGCCGACGTTGGTGAGCGAGGGGAAGGGCGCGACCATCCGCGCCGCGGGAAAGAACTCGCGGAAGAGTCCCTGCTGCTGCAGGCGCGCGAAGACGGCGTGGGGCACGGCGTCGATCGCGATCACGACCGTCCGCGCCGGCCGCGAGCCGGGAACGGGCGCCCGCGCCACGCGCTTCACCAAGCCCTTCTCGACCGTCTGGATGTGGTCGATGCGCGCGTCGCCGTCGAGGTCGACGCCGACCGTCACGGGCGGCGGCCGCAGCCCCGTGGCACAGCCTGCACACAGGGCCAGCGCGGCGAGGGGCGCGCGTCCGGACACGCCCATCTCAGCGCGCGACGCAGCCGCGTCGTCTATAGACGCGGACGCGCGCGACGTCGTGGATGGGCTCGAAGACCTCCGCAACATGGGTGTCGAGCCGAGGGTAGTCGCGCAGCGGGTAGCGGTCCCAGCGGTAGAGCCCCGCCGGGCTCGTGTCGAGGATGTAGGTGGCGCGGCTTCGCTGGAGGTCGTCCATCAGCCAGTCCCAGTGCGCGGGCGCATCGGCCTCGTCCGGCTCGCGGCGTCGGGCCCCGTCCGGGTTGCCCGGGACGTAGGGAGTGAGGCCGGCCTGGGCCAGGACGGCGAAGCGCGAGGCCGGCCGCGCGCCGCGCAGGCCCGCCTCGTAGTAGAAGGCCGGCGACCAGCCCCACACGAAGAGACGGCTGCCCGGGAAGCACTCGTCGGCCTCGAGCCGCTCGGCCACGGCCTGGTAGACGGGGTCCGTCTCGCGGTAGACGCCCGAGCCGCCG
>DATBSL010000015.1:0-1805 GCA_036559805.1 Vicinamibacteria bacterium | reverse complement strand
GCGCGTCGCCCATCGGCGAGCGCCTGATGCTGGATCGCCGCCCGTACACGATCGTGGGCGTGATGCCGCCGGGGTTCGTGTTCCCGCCGCGCGGTCCGCAGTTCAACGGCCAGCCCGCCGACGCCTACCTGCCGCGCGTGTTCAACCCGTTCGAGCGGGAGGCGCGCGGGATGTTCTACAACCACAGCGTGATCGGCCGTCTGAAGGACGGCATGACGCGCGAGCAGGCGACGCGCGACACGGCCGCGCTCGCTTCGCGCGTGACCCAGAACTATCCGTCGGAGCTGCGCGGCATCAAGCTCGAGATCGCGGCCAGCGCGTTCGTGGACGAGATCTCCGGAGCGGCGCGGCGGCCGCTGCTGATGCTGCTAGGCGCCGTCTTCCTCGTGCTGCTCGTCGCGTGCGCGAACCTGGCCAACCTGTTTCTCTGCCGCGCCGTGGCGCGGGAGCGGGAGATGGGCGTGAGGACCGCGATCGGCGCCGGCCGCCACCGGCTGGTCCAGCTGCTGCTGGCCGAGAGCCTGCTGCTCGCCGTGGCCGGCGGGGCGCTCGGCCTCGCGATCGCGCGCGTCGTGCTGGACGCGATCCCGGCCGTCCTCACGACCCGCCTGCCGGGCGTGTCGGGAGTCGCGCTGGACGTTCGCGTGGTGGCCTTCGCGGCCGTGCTCTCCGTCGGCACGGCGCTCTTCTTCGGGCTGGCGCCGCTCGTCGCGGGCCGCCGTGCGCCGGCCGAAGTCCTGCGCGAAGGCGCCCGGTCGGTCGGCGGTCGCCGCCAGGGCCGCGTGCAGGCGGGGCTGGTGGTCGCGAGCGTCACGCTCGCCTTCGTGCTGCTGGTGTGCGCCGGACTGCTCGGGCGGAGCTTCGCCCGCCAGATGAACGCGGAGTCCGGCATCCACGCCCCGAACGTGTTGAGCGTCGAGGTCACGCTGCCGCCTGCCGCGTACGACCGGGCCGCGTCGATCCGCTCCTTCTATCAGACGGTCGTCGAGGGCGTGCGGGCCATCCCGGGCGTCAGGGCGGCGGCGATCGCATCGGACCTGCCGCTGCGGCCCGACGGCGAGCGGCGGGCGTTCACGCCCGAGGTCAGGAATCCCTCGAGCGCCCCGCAACCGGCCATCGCCCTCACCTGGGCGCACGGCGACTACTTCTCGAGCTTCGGCATACCGATCCTCCGGGGGCGCGGCTTCACGCCCGACGAGCAGGCCGCGAACCGCGGCGCGGTGATCGTCAACCAGACCGTTGCCAACCTCAGCTGGCCGGGCGAGGACCCCATCGGCAAGCGGATCAAGTGGGGCATTCCCGCTTCGCACACGCCGTGGCTCACCGTCGTCGGTGTAGTCGGCGACGTGGTCGAAGGCCCGCTCGGCAGCGAGCCTCCGCCTCACGCCTACGTGCCGTACACGGACCTGTCCGACGACGCGCTCGCCAGCCCAACGGTCGGCCTGGTGCGCCGAATGACGGTCGCGGCCCGGAGCGAGGTGGACGCGGCATCCCTCGCCGCGCCGGTGCGTCGCGTGATCGCCGGCGTCGACCCGGCGCTCGCCCCGACCCGGGTGTTGACCATGGCCGAGGTGGTGAGCGAGGCGTCGGCACCGCAGCGCTTGAGCGCCGCGGCGCTCGCCGGGTTCGCAGGCGGCGCGCTGCTGCTCGCCGCGATCGGCCTCTACGGCGTGCTGGCGTTCGTCGTCGCGCAGCAGACGCGCGAGATCGGCGTGCGGATGGCGCTCGGCGCGAAGCGCGCGCAGGTGGTGGCGCTCGTCGTCGAGCGCGGGATGCGGCTCGTGGCGATCGGCCTCGTCCTCGGC
>DATBSL010000014.1:0-37690 GCA_036559805.1 Vicinamibacteria bacterium | reverse complement strand
GTCGTCAAGATCCTCGACTTCGGCCTGGCCAAGGCCTACGAGGGCGACGCGGTGCTGTCGGGCAGCGGTCCCTCGCAGTCGCCGACGATGGCGCACCAGGGCACCGAGGCAGGCGTCATCCTCGGCAGCGCGGCCTACATGAGCCCCGAGCAGGCGCGCGGCAAGCCGCTCGACAAGCGCACGGACATCTGGGCCTTCGGTGTGGTGCTCTACGAGATGTTGAGCGGCCGAAGGCTTTTTCCGGGCGAGACGCTCTCCGACACGATCGCCGCCGTGCTCACTCGCGAGCCCGACTGGACGCTGCTGCCGCCAACGGCGCCTCCGGGCATGCGCCGCCTGCTCGCGCGCTGCCTGGAGCGGGACGCGAAGAAGCGGCTGCGCGACATCGGCGACGCGCGGCCGGAGCTGGACGAGGTGCCCGCGCACTTCGGCCGCGCCGAGGCTGCACCGGCGAAGCCACTCGGGCGCGCGCTGCCGTGGGGACTCGCCGCGGCCGCGGCTCTCGTGGCCGGTTGGGCGCTCTCGGGCCGCGGCGGCAGCGCCGCGCCCACGCCCGACGTGATCCATCTCGACATCGCCTTCCCGCCGGACGTGGAGCCCCTCAGCATCACGACCGGGTCGCTCGCCGTCTCTCCCGACGGCCGGACCGTGGCGATGATCGGCGTGAAGGACGGCGTGCGCCGGCTGTTTCTTCGCCGGCTCGATCGCGCGGAGGCGGTCGAAGTACCCAACACGAACGGCGCCAACACCGCTGCGTTCTCGCCCGACGGCGGCAGCGTGGCGTTCATTCCGGGCGACGGATCGATCACGCGGCTGACCCTGGCCGACCAGCAACGCAAGCTCATCGCCTCCGGCGCGGACCTCACCGGCTCGCTCGCCTGGAGCACGGCCGGCTTCGTCTTCACCCGTGACGGGTCGCTGTGGATCGTGTCGCCGGAGGGCGGGACGCCGCGCGCGATCACGGTGCTCGATGCCGCCCGTCACGAAGCGCTCCACGCCGCGGCCATAGTGCTGCCGGGAGCGCGCTTCGTCCTGTTCACGTGCCTGACCAGCGATGGAGGTGCGCCGCGAATCGAGGCGGTTTCGATCGACGGGGGCGCGCGGTCGGTGGTCGTCGAGGGCGCGACGACGCCCGTGTGGTCGCCCACGGGCCACCTGCTGTTCTCGAGAGACGGGGCGCTGCTGACGGCGGCCATCGACCCGCTGACGGCGACCCTGCGTGGCGCGGCGATCCCGATCCAGTCGATCTCGGCGGGTGCGGTCGAGGGGCTTGCCTCGGGCGCCCTGGGACTGAATCTCTCGGAGACAGGGAGCCTGCTCTACCAGCCGGTTGGCTACACCGACAAGCGCGTGGTGTCGGTGGCCCGCGACGGCGCGGCGCTGGCCCTCGACATGCCCGCGGGCCGGTACACGAACCCGCGGATCTCGCCCGACGGGCACCGGCTTATGGTCGAGAACCGCGGCACCTACATCGAGGCCCTGGATCTCCAGCGCGGGACGCGCTCCCGCCTCACGTCGGCCGCGTTCGGCTCGCTCTTCTCCACGTGGACGGCCGACGGAAACCGTGTCGTGCTTCGGCGCTTCAACCTGCCGTTCTGGGTCAAGGCTGACGGCAGCGGCGACGCGCTCGTGCTTCCCACCGGGGGCGTCAACGACTTTCCGACGTCTCCGGGACCGGATCCCGATTCGGTGCTCGTCGTTCGCGTCCGGCCTGAGACGTCGGGGGACGTTTTCCTGATCTCGATCAGCGGCGGGTTCGAGCCCAAGCCGCTCATCGTGACGCCCGCCTACGACGGCGGCGCGCAACTGTCTCCGGACGGACGCTTCCTGCTCTACCAGTCGAACGCCTCGGGCCAGGCGGAGATCTACGTCAGGCCCTACCCGGCGCTCGATCGGCAGTGGCAGGCCTCGGAGGGCGGCGGCGTGCAGGCGCGCTGGAGCCGCAGCAGCCGGGAGATCTATTACCGCAGCGGGAAGCGTATCGTCGCGGTGCCCATCAGCATTTCAAACCAGGAGCCGGTCTTCGGCAAGCCCGTGGCGCTCTTTGCCGACGAGTACGACTTCGGCCAGGGCGTCAGCAACCCGAACTACGACGTGACGCCAGACGGCCGCTTCGTCATGCTCCGCCGCGGCCCGAACGGCGGCAAGCTGCGGGTCGTCGTCAACTGGACGGAAGAGCTGAAGCAGGGCCTCGCGTCGGGCGGCGTGCGCTGAGCCGCGCCGCGCGAGAGTCCCCTCACGATTTGCAGCGACGCGCGAGCAGGCGCGTGGCCTCGTCGATGTCGATGTCCGCGACGAGCAGCCCGGGCTTGCCGTACGGCTGGTAGGCCAGGAGCGTCCCGTCGGGCCGCACCACCGCCGACGTGGTCGGCGAGCCTTTGCTCGCGAAGTTCACCGTCGCGAAGAAGCAGGTGTTCTCGGCGGCACGACACAGGGCGGCCTTCTCGTGGAAGGTGTTCGCGGGATCGGCGAATCGCTTTGGGCGGTAGCCTCCGGGCTCGGCCTCGTGGAAGTGCGGGTGGAACACGACGTGCGCGCCGCGGCGGGCCGCCCAGCGGACCGTCTCGGGATAGCGCCAGCCCTCGTGGCAGATGGCGACACCGAAGGCGAGCGGCCCCGCCTCGAAGACGCGCCTTTCGAAGCCCGGGGCGTAAGTGGCCTCCTCGGAGGGGTCGAGCTGCACCTTGTCCTGGAAGCCGGCGATCGTCCCGTCGCGACCAACGACCAGCGCCGAGATGCGAAGCCCGCCGTCGACGACCCGTTCGGTGCCGAGAACGACCGCGAGATCCGCCCTGGCGGCCGCCCCTGCGACTTCGGACCAGGCGCGCTCGAGGAACCGCGGGTCGGGGGGCGGAAGCGGCTTGCCCGCGCCCCGGTAGCCGGGGACGAAGCACTCCGGAAAGCAGACGACGTCCGCCCCCCGGGCTCCCGCGCCGGCGATCGCGTCCCGCGCCGCCCTGACCGACTCCTCGGGAGTCGCGGGGAACGGGAGGTTGGCGAGTGCTATTCGCAGCCTGGTCACGCCCTGGCCTTCATGGACGAGCTGGAGCTTACCTCCGGCGGCTGACGACGGGAGCGGGCTCGCGCGGCCCACGGGTGACGCCCGTCCCCGGCGAAGCCGCTCTTTTTCCGACTATTTTGAGAGTCTTGACAAGAATCACTGTCGGTCATAGCTTGTGGTCATGGCGGGCGGGGCCGGCGCGGGAACGCTCGACGTAATCGCGAGCCCGGCTCGGGCGGCGATGCTGCTCGACCCGTTGCGGCTCCGGCTGCTCGAGGGGCTGCGCGAGCCCGACTCGGCGGCCGGGCTGGCCCGGCGGCTGCGCCTTCCTCGCCAGCGCGTCAACTACCACCTGCGCGAGCTCGAGAAGCAGCGGCTCGTCGAGCTCGTGGGCCGCAAGCGCCGGGGCAACTGCACGGCGCGCATCCTGCGCGCGACGGCGCAGGCCTACGTGATCAGCCCGGCGGCGCTCGGCGGCGTCGCGGCCGACCCGGCCTCGGTCAAGGACCGCTTCTCGGCGGCCTACCTCCTGGCCGTCACGGCGCGGACGCTGCGCGACGTGGGCGAGCTCGACGAGCGCGCCCAGCGGTCCGGCCGCCGGCTCGCGACACTCATGCTCGAGACCGAGCTCCGCTTCGCGTCGGCCGAGGCGCGCGCTGGCTTCGCCGAGGAGCTGGCCACGGCCGTGGCGCGGCTCGTCGACAAATACCACGACGGCGAGGCGCCCGGCGGGCGGCCCTTTCGTTTCGTGGTCGCCGGCCACCCGGCGATCAAGCCCCAGGAGTGACGCGAATGTCCGACAAGACCTTCGAAAAGGAGCGCGCGATCGAAGTCACGCAGGAGATCGCGGCCCCCGTGGAATCCGTCTGGAAGGCGATCACCGACCCGAAGGAGCTCGAGCGCTGGTTCCCGCTGCAGGCTCGCGTCACGCCCGGGGTCGGCGGCGAGGTGTTCATGTCCTGGGGCCCGCCGTGGGAGGGAGGCTCGCGCATCGAGGCGTGGGACGAGAACCGGCGCTTGCGCACGCGCGGGTTCCTCGAGCACGGCGACGCCTCGATGGTCGAGTACACGCTCGAAGCGAAAGGCGGCAAGACCCTGCTGCGGCTCGTCCACTCGGGCTTCGCGAAAGGCGGCGACTGGGAGGACGAGCTCTTCGGCGGCACCGAGCGCGGCTGGCGCTACGAGCTGCGCAGCCTCCGCCACTACCTCGAGCGCCACGCCGGGAAGCCGCGCCTCACCCTCTGGCCCAAGGCCAGCGTGCACGGCAGCGCCGCCGCGGTGTGGCGGCGCCTGCTCGGGAAGCAGGGCTTCGCGTACGAGGGCGAGATCGACGGCCTGAAAGAGGGCGACCGCTACCGCGTCACGGCCGCGACCGGCGACGTGTTCGAGGGGCAGGTCGTCGTGAACGACCCGCCCTACGAGTTCTCGGCGACGGTCGAGGGCCAGAACGACGGCCTGCTGGCGTTGCGCACGCACGACGTGGCCGGCCCCGAGCCGAAGCACGGCCACGCCGCGAGCCTGTGGCTGTCGACCTGGGGCGTGCCGCAGCACGAGCTCGACGCGCTCGGCGCGCGCTGGAAGAAGCTGCTCGACGGGCTCGAAGCGAACGAAGCCTGAGGCCTGACGCCTCGCCTTCGCTCAGTGCCCTTCGCTCGCGCCGACCGACGAGACGTCCGCGACCAGCCGCTCGATGCCACGGCGCTGCTCGTCGGTGAGGTTGAGAAAGCGCACACCCATGCCGAAGTGCGGCATCGCGTGCACGACCTCGGCCACCACCGTGACCGGACCCGTGGGCAGCACGAACCTCAGGGTCATCCGCGTGCCAGCGGGAATCGCGTTCATCGAGTCGATGAAGGCGCCCGTTGCGCTCAGGTCGCTGATCCGTGGATTCAGGGGATCCTCACCCGCGCCCGTACACTCCAGCTCGCACGCGAAGGGGATCCGCTGCGCCCCTCGTTCTTTGGCGTAGCCCATGCCTGTGACTCCTCAGGATTGGACTGCCGAGCCCCCCGCCTCGAGTGGACATCGAGGACATGGGCTTATCGAGGCTATCGTACGCCGAAACACTGCGGCGGGCGTCTCGACCTCTCTCGGGCGCGCTCAGGAGCCGGCCAGGAGCGTTTCGATCTCCCAGACGGCCACCAGGTGGCCACGTGGCGTCAGGTGTCCCTGGAAGTCGAGCAGCATGTCGCGGAGCTTGTGCCCGCCCGCCCGGTACCGCTCGCCGAGGTCGACGATCGGGACGCCGGCGAGCAGCGGCTCCGCCTGCAGCTTCGCGGCGAGGCGGGCGGGCTCGAGGAAGCCCGGCTCGTCGGGGTGAAGCAGCGCGAGGAAGCGCGCACCCGAGTGCCGGGTGAGCGTCCGCATGCGATGGACGAGCCGCACGGTGAGGCGATAGGCGGTCGGGCGGTCGAACAAGGCCGCGGGTATCGAGGCGGCGGGCGGCGGCTCGTCGAGCGGCGCCGCGGACAGGCGGCCGTAGAGGTGCGACTCGTCGCGCAGCCACTGGGCCACGCGACGCAAGGGCGGCAGGATGAGATGCGAGCCGTGCAGACGTACGTCGTCCCCCTCGAGAACGAACCACGGCTTCGGGCTGTACCCGTCCTGGTGATCCCACGGCAGGGAGTTGTTCAGGACGTCGTTGTGGAGGCAGAAATTGAGGACTACGACGTCCGGCTTGAACACCGGACCCTCTCGCTCCAGCAGCAGCAGCTCCTGGTCGGTCCCGTAGCCTTCGACCGCGAGGTTCGCCACCTCGAAGCGTTTGGTTCGAGCCTCCAGGAGGGCGCAGAAGGTCTCGCCGTCACGAACCCGCGTGCCGAACGTGAGCGAATCGCCGAGCATCAGCACCCTGAGCCGTCCGGGCGCTTTCTCCGCTGCGTGCGGCGTCCCGCGAAAGCCCCGCCGGTTCAGGTTCGTCGTCACGCCGTGGATCTCGCCGGAGAAGCCGGGACGCAGCGCCCAGCCGTAGATCTCCGAATACACCGTGGCCCCGCGCGTGCGATCGAGGAAGCGCGGATCCAGCCGCCGCGCACCCCATTCCGCCCCGCAAAGCACAGCGAAACCGAGGAGGAGGGTGCCCGCCGCAAGCCCGAGCTCGCGCACGGGGAACTGGCGGCGCCGCTCTGGGGCGATCGAAGCTCGGGGCTGCGTGATCGGCGATGATAGCGCGACTCGTAGCGCAACCTGTTGAACGCCCGGATCGCCGCTCGAGGCGTTGCACTTGATCGCTACGCTCGACGCTCGCCACGGCATCCGGCACGAGCCCGACCACCGGCTCGCCATCGACGGACCCCGCCGAGCATGGAGCCGAGTGTCGCGCGCGAAGCTGACAAAGTGTCGCAGAACTTTACGAAATCGCGTGGCCGCCCTCGAGCTCGCACAGGCCAGAAATGCATGAATCAGAGATGCTTATCGACAGGAGGCCGATTCGGCACCGCGTTTGCTTCGATCTTGTGGTCCCCTTCCGAAGAGGAGTCCAGTCATGAAACTGCTCACGCCGGTTCTTCGAATCGCGGCTCTCGCGCTCGTCCTGGTGGCGGGGCCGTCTCTCTCATTTGCCTCGATTCTCGGCGTCGACATCGTGGGAGGCGGCATCGGGTTAGTGAACCCGAACGACTACACGCTTGGCTGGGGCTTTGATCTCACCCAGTCGATCACGGTCACGTCGCTCGGATACTGGGACGAGGGCGGCGACGGCTTCGGCGAGAACCACGAGGTCGGAATATGGGCCGCCGACCAGACGCTGCTGGCCTCGACGACGGTCACCAACGCCTCGCCGAACGTAGTCGCGTCAACCTCGGGATTCGGGAGCTGGCACTTCCAGCCGCTCGCCAGTGGGCTCCAGCTCGACGCTGGCACGTACTTCATCGGAGGTACCCACACGGGGCCCGACCAGTTCCGCACCTTGGTGAGCGACATCGCGCTCGGACCCGGCATCGTGAACTTCGTGTCCGGCCGATTCGAGTTCGGGGGCAGCCTCCAGTTCCCGGCGCAGACGGAAAGCTCGGCGTTCAGCCTGTACGGTCCCAACTTCGAGTACGAGGCCGATGCCGTCCCTGAGCCAACGACGCTGGGTTTGCTGGGACTGGGCGTGATGGGCCTCGCGAAGGCGCGTCGGCGCAAGGCCTGAGAGCAGGCGACCGACCCCCGCTCATCCGCTAGGAGCTCACGGGGCAAAGGAGCCGCTCGACCAGCGGTTAGGCTACTCGTAGCGCAGCGATTCGACCGGGTCGAGGCGCGCGGCTCGCATCGCGGGGTAGCTGCCGAAGGCGAGGCCGACGGCGGCCGAGACGCCCACCGAGAGCAGGATCGACCAGACGGTGACGATCGTCTTCCAGCCCGCGTAGACGGCGACGCCCTTGGCGATCGCCAGGCCCATCACGATTCCGAGCAGGCCGCCCGTGACGGTGACGGCGAACGACTCCATGAAGAACTGGTTGCGGATGTCCACCTGCCGCGCGCCCATCGCGCGACGCACGCCGATCTCGCGGGTGCGCTCGAGCACGGTCGCGAGCATGATGTTCATGATCCCGATCCCGCCGACGAGCAGCGAGATCCCGGCGATCGCGCCCATCACCACGTCGAACAACCGCTGCGTGCGCTGGCTCTGCTCGAGCAGCGCCTCCGGCACCGTGATCGTGTAATCGTCGGCGCCGCCGTGGAGCCGGTCGAGCAGCGACTTCACCACCACGGCCGACTCCTGCACGGGTGTCCCGGGCAGCAGGCTCACCACCAACTCGTCGAGCGGCGCCTTGAGCGGCGCACGGGCGAAGCGGCGTTCCGCGGCGGTCACAGGCAGGTAGACGTCGTTGGCGGTGCCCTCGAGCGTCACGCCCTGGATCTCGCGCTTGGCGCTGCCGCCCACCAGCACGCCGATCACCGTCAGCCACTGGTCGTTCACCTTGAGCGGCTTGCCGAGCGCCGCCTCGAACCCGAACAGGTCCCGCCGCACGTCCGCGCCGATCACCGCCACGAGCGCGTGGCGGTCCTCGTCCTCGCGGTCGAAGAAGCGGCCCTCGGCGAGCGCCACCTTCACGAGCCGCGGGTAGTCGGACGACACTCCCATTACGCGCGGCTTGGCGCGGCCCGTGGGCGAGAGCACCTTCCACGCCTCGACCTCGATCTTCGCGACCACGAGCTCGACGCCGGGCACGGCGTCGCGGATCGCCTGCGCGTCGCGGCTCGACAGGCCCGCCGACTTCCTGCGGATCTCGGTGAGCTCGTTCTCGCGGTCGAAGCGCTTGTCCTTCACCACGACGTTCCTGAGCCCCATCGCGTCGATGATCTCGAGCGCCTGCGCCTCGGCGCCCGCGCCGATCGAAAGCATCGCGATCACCGCGCCCACGCCGAAGATGATCCCGAGCATGGCGAGGAACGAGCGCAGCGCGTGGTGGCGCAGGCTTCCGAGGCTCGACGCGACCGCTTCCCGGAGGTCGATCACGTCCCAGGCCCCGCGGCGGGCGCGCCGCTCGTCGTGAGCGCGCGCTTCACGGTCGGGTCGCGCAGCGCGATCACGTCTCCCGCCGCGAGCCCCTTCGCCACGACGAGGTGCGAGATGCTCTGGCGCTCGGCCTCCACCTCGACCGGCGCGAAGCCCGCACCGTTCTTGCGGTAGACGACACGCTTGCCGTCCTTGTCGAAGACTGCGCCGCGCGGGATCGTGAGCACGGCGTCGGCCTCGTCGAGGCGCAGGGTCGCGCGCACCTTCTGGCCGGGCTTCAGGTCGCCGGCCGCGTCGCGCGCCAGCGAGAGCACCGTCTCGAAATACTTGACCGGCGACTGCCAGTCGCGCGTCTTGGCGAGCGGCTCGACGCGGCTCACGCTCGCCTCGTACTCCTCGCCCGGCCGGCCCTCGATCACGAAGCGCGCCTTCTGGCCGACCTTCAGCCCCGCGCCGTCGGCCTCGAGCACGAAGACGCGCGCCTCGAGCCGAGCGAGGTCGGGCACCTCGGCCACCTTCTGGCCGGGCCAAAGCGAGTCGCCCACCGACGGCATCTCGCCTCGCCAGTTGCGCTCGAGCATCAAGAGCCCGTCGTGTGGCGCCTGGATCTTGAGCGAGCGCAGTCCCTTCTCTGCGATGCTCACCTTGAGCTGGGCTTTCGAGGCGTCGATCTCGCCGAGCGCGCGCTCGGTCGAGGACAGCTTGCCGCTCGCCGCGAGCTTGCGCTGCGCCACGTCGGCGCGGGCCTGGAACAGCTCCTTGTCGAGCTGCGACTCGATGATCTGGTGGCGCGAGAACAGCTTGTCGTCCGTGAGCGTGTACGTCTCGGCGCGGTCGAGCTGCTCCTGGGCCACGTCGCGGTCGAGGCCTAGCGCCGCCTGGTTCTTGCCGCCCTCGGCGCTCGCCTTGTCGATCTTGGCGCGCGCCGCGTCGAGGTCGGACTGACCGTCCGCGGCCTCGCGCTCCGCGTCGTACGGGTCGAACTCGACGACGGTCTCGCCGGCCTTCACGAAAGCGCCGTCCTTGGCGAGGAAGGCGACCTTCTGCTGGCGCCCGGACTCGGGCGGGACCAGGATCGGCGTGGCCTTCACCGCCTTCAGCGAGCCGCGCGCCTCGACATCGCGCACGAAGCGGCCCGGCTTGACCTCGACGGTGGCGACGCCCTGGCCGTCGATCGAGCCCATCAGGTCGAAGCCGATCGCGCCGAGAGCGAGGACCGCGGCGAGCGCGCCGGCCAGGCGGCGGTGCGCGGCGAGCGCGCGCGAGAAGCGCCCGATCATCCCGACGTCCTGCCCGGAACGGAAGCGCGCTTCTCCTGCGGCAGCGCGAGGTCGACCGGGCTCAGCCGGTCGCCCTCGGCCACGCCGGCGAGCACCTCGAACTGCCTGCGGTTGTTGCGCCCGAGCGTCACCTTGGTCTCGGTCCAGCCGAGCGCGCGGCGGGCCCACACCACGGGTCCCGAGTCGCGCAGGAACACCGCCTCGCGCGGCACCAGCACGACCCCGGGGATGCGCGCCGTCTCCACTTCGCCACGAAAGCGCATCGCGGGCCGCATGAAGGTGGGATCGGTCTTCTCGAGCTCGATCTCGACCCGATAACCCTTGAGCGGCGTGCGCCAGGAGCGCTGGCGCACGGTGCGCGCGATCTTCGCCACCTTGCCGGAGAGGTCGAAGTCGGAGCGCGCCTCGAGCCGCAGCGTGACCCGCTGGCCCTCGCGCACCGGGCCGCCGTCCGCCTCGTCCACGAAGCCGTCGCCCTTCATCTCGGCGAGGTCCGGCAGCGCTAGCACCACCTCGCCGAACCAGACCGAGTCGCCCACCTTCTTCTTCTCGTCGCGCCAGTTCGGCTTGTAGACCACGATCCCATCCTGCGGCGCGCGGATGTTCATCTTCTCGATCGCGGCCTCGAGCGCCGCCACGCGGCCGCTCGCGCGGTCGCGCACCTGGCGCAGCGACGCCACCTCCGCGCCCGTGATCGCGCGCGTGACGCGGCCCTCGGCGTCGAGGTTCTGCAGGTCGCGCTCGCGCCCCTGCTTGTCGAGCTTCGCCCTGTCGAGCTCGATCCGCTGCTGCACCTCGGGCGGCACGTCCACCTTGAGCTGCGCGCGGCCGAGGTCGGCTTTGGCCTGCGCCGCCTGCTGCTCCAGGTCGAGCAGCTTCATGCCGAGGTCGATCTCCTTCTGCTCGACCTTCTTCTGCGCCTCCTGCAGCTCGGCGCGCTTCTCGGCGAGCTGGCGCTCGAGCATCTCGGTGTCGAGCCGCAGCACACTCTCGCCCTGCTTCACCTGCTGGCCCTCGGTCGCCAGGAAGGCGATCTTGAAGTCGACCTCCGCGATCGGAGGCACGCCGATCTCCTGCTGGCGGACCGCGGCCAGCTCGCCCTCGACGTCGACGCTCAGCACCAGGTCGGTCCGCTTCACCTCGATGGGCGCGCCCGCCTCGGGGTCGCGCGGCCGCAGCGCCACGAACGAGAGCGCCGCCAGCGCGACCGCGGCCAGCAGCCACAGCCTGCGCGGCAGCCGCCGCAGGCGACGCGCGAGATCAGAAAAACGCGACACGGTCGCCCTCCGCGAGCCCGGACTCCACGACGCACTCGAGCGGGGTGCAGGCGACGAGCTTGACCTTGGTCGTCCCGCCGCCCTGTCGGCGCACGAGCGGCCCCTCCTTCTCGAAACGCACGGCACCGCGCGGAACGCTGAGCGCCTTCGGCCACGCTCCGCGCACCACTTCCACCCGCACCGAGAGGCCCGGCCGCATCAAGGGGTCGCTCTTCGCGAGCGAGACACGCACCGGGAAGCCCGGCTTGAACGCCGAGGCGAAGAAGCCGCGGCCGGTGCTCTCGCGCGACACCGAGCCCACCTCCTCGACGCGGCCCTCGAAGACGCGGTCGGGGTAGGTGTCGAGGATGCAGCGCGCCTCCATGCCCGGGGCGATGCGCCCGTGATCGGCCTCGGCGAGGGCTATCTGGACCTCCATCTCCGACGGGTCCGGTATCGTGCCGACGAGGAAGCCGCTCCAGACCGTGTCGCCGGGCTGGAGCTTGCGGGGACCCTCGGGACCCCACATCCAGAAGTTCCCCACCAGGAAGATGCCCGACCGCGGCGCGAACAGCGACATGCTGGCGAGCGCCTTCTCGGCCGCGGCCACGTCGCGCTCGGCCTTGTCCTCCGCGGCGCGCGCGGTCCTGATCTCGGCCTGCGAGGAGACGGCGTAGGCGTCGCGCTCGAGCTTGGCCTTGTCGAGCGCGGCCTTCTTCTCCTGCCAGGTCGCCTGGAACCTGCGGTAGTCGACCGCGGCGCGCAGCTCGGCGGGCACCACGGCGTCGAGCCGCGCCTTGTCGGCCTCGACCTCGGCCTTGTCGACCGCGACGCGCTTGCGCTCGCCTTCGGCTGCCGCCGAGCGCTCGCGGCTCTCGCGCTCGTTCTGCGCCTGGCGCAGCTTGAGGCGGCGCTCCTCGATCGTCTGGATCAGCCGCGCGGCGTCGAACTCGACGATGCGCTCGCCTTCCTTCACCTCCGCTCCGTCGTCGACCATCCAGCGGATCTGCATCTCGCGCTCGCCGCCGCGCGGCGTCGTGAGCGGGAACGAGCGCACGGCGCGCAGCTCCCCGGAGAGCAGGAACACGTCCTCGACGGCCTTCGCCTCGACGCGCAAATCGGCGCTCGGCGCACCGCCTCCCGTGTCGGCACGCCCGCTGCCACACCCGGGCTGAGCCGCCGCGGACAGCAGGACCGCCAGCGCTGCGATTGCTCTCAGAAGCTTCGGGGAACCCAAGGCAACCCCTTCCTCCGAACTTCGGCCTTCGAATATACCTCCGGCCTGGTCCGGCATTCCCTTAGACGCATTCCCTTAGACGCCGTTCCGGGCTCAAGGGTTAGCGGCGAGCAGCTCCAGGAGTTTCGTCCAGTAGTTTGGATGTCAAAGCCAGGCCGTCAGCGCCGTTCCGGCTGCTCTTGCGGCAGGCACTGGATGCGCATCGAAGGGTGCGGCGGATCGCCCGGCTTCGTCCGCCTCACCGTGTCGAAGCCGCGCTCGAGCCGGCGCATCGCCGCGGTCGCTTCGCCGCTCTTATCGAACCGCGCGATCTCCTCCCAGGCGATGCCGGGCTGGGCGAGCCGGAGCTGGACGGGCAGCTCGCCCTTGCGCACCAGGAAGCGTAGCGAGTCGCTTTGGCTGACGCCGTAGAGGTACCAGTCGGCCGGGCCCTTCCATGGATTGACCTTCTGCAGGCCCTTGAAGATCGCTTTCGCGGCGGCGAGGTAGTCCCAGTAGACGGGGATCTTGGCTCCGCGAAAATCGTTGAGCTCGCTCGTCGGCGGAGGGCCGCCCTCCGAAGGGGCGCACGCGAGGTCGAGTCCTCTCAGCATCTCGTCGAGCGCCTCCTGCGTGCGGTCCTCGACCTCGATGCGGTCCTCGAAGCGGGGGACGTCGGAGCGGTCGCGGCGCCTCACGATGTCGTCGAGCTGGCGCTCCAAGTCGAGCTTCAGGCGCCGGCTCGGCCGCGGCGTCGGCGCCGGCGTGGGGGTCGCAGTGGGGGTCGGCGTCGACGGGGGGGTCGGAGCCGGCGCCGCGGCAGTCGGCGGGTCCTGGGCTCGCGCCCTGTCGTCGGCCAGCGTCAGGACGACGGAGGTCCCGACAGACGCGAGAAAGGCACGCAGCGCCATCCTCCGCGACTGCCCCCCCAGGTGAGTCGAGTGTAGACCCGCGCCGGCTCTTGGACGAAGGCGCTCTCATTAAGACGACGGCGGTGCGCGTTTGGCCGGTTCCGGGATCGACAGACCGGGCTGGACGGGACCCGGAGCAGCGACGAGCACAACGGGCTTGATGAACCAAGAGGAACGAGCCAGAAGGGCTAGGCCGGCCCAAAGGGGGGCCTTACCAGCCCCCCTTGGACCCCCCGGGGGTCAAGCGCTGCACTCCCCCGCCAGCGTCTCGACCTTGAACTCGCCCGCGTCGCCCAGGTCCACGAAGTCCTCGGGCTGCGCCGCCTCGGGCGCCAGCGCCTCGAGGTCGGCGAGCGCCGCTTTCACGCGCGCGACATCGACGCGCGCGAAGAACGCTCGCGCGCTCTCGCCCTCGGTGCGATCGCTGGCGTAGAGCGCGAAGAGCCGATCCAGCGTCTCGGGAATCCGCCGCGCCGGCACCTTCGCCGCGAGGCGTCCGAAGCGCGCGCCGGCGTCGTGAGCACCGCCGCCCAGCATCACGAAGTACTGGGGCGCGGCCTTGCCGCCGACCTGGCGCACGCTGCCCTGGAAGCCGATGCCGGCGATGTGGTGCTGGCCGCAGCCGTTCGGGCAGCCGCTGATCTTGATGTCCAGGTCTCCCGCCGCATCGACGATGTCGCGCCGCGCGGCGAGGTGGTCGGAGAGCAGCTTGCCGAGCCCGCGCGACTGCGTGACCGCCAGCCGGCAGGCCTCGGCGCCCGGGCAGCTCGTCACGTTCGCGAGCGTGTGCGCGTCGCCGCGCGCGAGGCCGGCCGCGGCCAGCCGCTCGTAGAGGGCGGGCACGTCGCTCGTCCTCACCCAGCGGTAGAGCAGGTCCTGGTCGACAGTCGTGCGCAGCGTGCCGTCCGCGTAGGCGGTCGCGAGATCGCCCAGCAGCCGCAGCTGCGCGCCGGTCAGGTCCCCGAGCGGGACGCTCACGGTCACGATCGCGTACCCCTCCTGGCGCTGGAAGCGCACGTTCGTCTCGGCCCAAAGGCGGCGGCTCTCGTCCACGACCTGGAGCACGGGCCGCGTCTCCGGTCGGAGGCCGGGGCCGGTGAGGACCGCGGCCGTCGCGCGAGCGGCTACGTCGACCGCCGACGGCGCCGCAGTGCGCTCGTCCTCCGGTGGTCCCTCGACGGGCGGATCGTTCGGGTCGAACGGCAGCTTGGCGCCGCCCGACTCCTTGAACGCCCCAAGCTCGCTCTCGAACTCGGCCTTCCACTTGTCCCAGCCGAGCTCCTTGATCAGGAACTTCATGCGGTTGCGCTGCTTGTGCTTGTAGTCCCCCAGCCGCGCGAAGACGCGCAGCACCGCCTCGGCCACGTCCAGGATCTCGCCCGCGGGCAGGAACTCGAACAGCACGGCCCCCGACCTGGGGAGGATCGAGGTCCCGCCGCCGGCCGTCACGTGGAAGCCGCGCTCCGGGCCCCGCACGGTCTGGCGCACGCGCGCGCGCCAGCCAAGGTCGTTGATCGCGGTGAAGACGTGGTCGTCCGGGCAGCCCTCGAAGGCGATCTTGAACTTGCGCGGCAGGCTGCTCGCGAGCGGGTGGCGCAGGAAGTAGCGCGTCAGCGCCTCGGCGTAGGGCGTCACGTCGAAGACCTCGTCCTTCGCGACGCCCGCGTACGGGCAGGCGGTGACGTTGCGGACGGCGCTGCCGCAGGCCTCGCGCGAGGTGAGCCCGGCATCGGCCAGCCGGCGCATCGCCTTCTCCACGTCGTGCAGCTTCAGGAAGTGGAACTGCATGTTCTGGCGCGTGGTGAGGTGCCCGAACCCGCGCGACCACGTCTCGGCCACGTCGGCGAGCGCCTCCAGCTGCTCGCGGTCGAGAATCCCCTGCGGGATCTTGACGCGCAGCATCTGCACGTCGCCCGTCTGGCGCTGGCCGTACGTGCCCCGAACCAGCCGGAACGCGCGCCACTGGTCGGGCCCGAGCTCTCCACGCTCGTAGGCCGAGAGCACGCGCACGAACTCGTCGATCTCGGCCTCGTCGGCGAACGACAGCCGGGCGCGGCCGAGCGTCGTCTGGGCGCGGTCGTGCATCACGCACCTCCCTGGACCGCGGACGCGACGAGGTCGCGCTCCGCGTCCGGTTCGTCCGCCATCCGAGCGCCGAGCGTCGCGGCGAGGCCGACGACGGCCCCGACCACGATCGTCCCGGGCTTTCCCTGTGCGGCATCCGGCGTGTCGGCGCCCGCGAGCTCGGCGAGCGTCCCGATCCAGCGCACGGCATCCGCCGTCCCCACCGCCCACAGGATCGCGGCGGGAGTCGTTCCGGCCCAGCCGCGGGCGCGGAGCGCCGCCGCGACTTTTCCGCGCGACGCGAGGCTCATGAGCGCGACCACCGTCGCGGCGCCCGGAGCCAGGCTCTGCAGCACCGGCCGCCAGGCGCTTTCGTCGTGGCCGGAGACCACGACGAACGACGAGGCGAGCCCCCGGTGCGTGACGGGAATGCCCGAGAGCGCGGGCGCGGCCACGGCGTTCGAGACGCCCGGGATCACCTCGAACGGGATCCCGTTGGCGGCGAGCGCCAGCGCTTCCTCGCCGCCCCGGCCGAGCACGAACGGGTCGCCGCCCTTCAGGCGGACGACACGCTTGCCGCGGCGCGCCGAGCGCACGAGCAGGCTGTTGATCGCGTCCTGGCGCATCGACGGCCGGCCCGCGCGCTTGCCGACGCTGAAGCGCTGCGCGCGGGGAGCCAGCTCGAGCACGGCCGGGTCGACGAGCGCGTCGTAGAACACGACGTCCGCCGCGGCGAGCGCCCGGGCGGCGCGCAGGGTCAGGAGATCGGGAGCGCCGGGCCCGGCGCCCACGAGCGAGACGAAGCCGTTCATGACACGACCTCCAGGCGTCCTTCGTAGAGACGGTTTAGCGCCCGCAGCAGCAGCGGGCGCCGCTCGCCCATCGGCACGCGCGCGCGCTTCTGCTCCTCGCGCAGCGCCGCCGCCGCCGTCACCCACTCCGCGGCGTCCTCGGGCAGCGCGGCCTCGAGCGCCTCGCGCAGCAGGCCGGTGAGCGCGGGCGCCTTGCCATCGGTGGACACCGCGATCGTGACGCCGCCGCGGCGCAGCACGCCGCCGAGGTACGCGCTGCCGTGGGCCGGGTCGTCTACGGCGTTGACGAAGACGCCGCGGGCCTCGGCGGCCGCGAGGACCTGGCGGTTCACCTCGAAGGGCGCCGCCGCGACGACCAGCCACGCCCCGTCCACGTCGGCCGGCGCGAACGGGCGGCGCAGCACGCGCACGCGCGTCGCCACGATCGTCTCGCGCACCTCGGGCGCGACGACGCTCACGAGCGCGCGGGCCGCGAGCAGGGTCTGGATCTTCGACTCCGCCACGGCCCCGCCGCCGACCACGAGCACCTTGCGCCCCTCGAGCTTCAGGAACACCGGAAGCAGCGCGGCTTCGCCCGCGGCGCTCACGACGCCCGCGCCTCGAGCGGCTGGGCAAGGGCGGCCGGCTCCTCGAGCAGGCCCCGCTCCTCGAGCGCCCGCACGATGCGGCCCAGGCTGGCGCCGGCGTTCTCGCGGTCGCTGTGGATCTCCAGCTCCGGCTCGAGCGGCGGCTCGTACGGGTCGGAGACGCCGGTGAAGTTGGCGAGCTCGCCGCGCAGCGCCTTGTGGTAGAGGCCCTTCACGTCGCGCGCCGCCAGCACCTCGATCGGCGCGCTCGCGAACACCTCGACGAACGGGATCCCGTCGGCCGCGGCCAGGCGCCGCACCTCGTCGCGCACCTCGCGGTAGGGCGAGATCGCGGCGCTGATCACGGCGACGCCGTTGCGCGCGAGCAGGCGCGCCACGTAGCCGATGCGGCGGATGTTCGTGTCGCGGTCCTCCTTGCTGAAGCCGAGGCCCTTCGACAGGTACGTGCGCACCTCGTCGCCGTCGAGGATCTCGACCGGGCGCTCCTCGGAGAGCCGCGCGCTCAGGAGCTTCGCGAGCGTGCTCTTGCCGGCGCCCGAGAGGCCGGTGAACCAGACGATGTAGCCGCCCTTGCTCGTCTGGCTCGCGGCCGGTGCGGGCGCGCCGCCCGTGTAATGGGCGCGCAGCACCTCGGCCACCTCCGGGCGCGTGAACTTGGCGGGCAGGCGACCGCCGCCCCGCAGCAGCTCGCGCACCTTGGTGCCCGACAGCTCGAGCCGCGTGCCCTCGTCGTGCGGGCAGGTGCGCTGCGAGGCGAGCGTGTCGCAGGCGTGGCAGTGGAAGGTCGGCTCGAAGCGCAGCGGCTCGACGCCGAGCTCGCCGAGCGTGAAACGGTCGAAGATCTGCTGCGCCTCGTAGGGGCCGTAGTAGCGGCCGACGCCCGCGTGGTCGCGGCCCACGATCAGGTGCGTGATGCCGTAGTTCTTGCGCACGAGCGCGTGGAAGAGCGCCTCGCGCGGCCCCGCGTAGCGCATCGCCGCGGGGAACGCCGCGAGCAGCGTTCGCTCGGGCGGGTAGTAGGCGTCGATCAGCGCCTCGTAGGCCTGGAAGCGCACGGCGGCCGGCACGTCGTCGCCCTTGGTTTCACCCACGAGCGGGTGCACCACGAGCCCGTCGGCGAACTCGAGGGCGAGCTTGGTCAGGTGCTCGTGCGCGCGGTGGATCGGGTTGCGGGTCTGGAAGCCGGCGACGCGCTTCCAGCCGCGCTCGGCGATCTTGGCGCGCAGCGCGCGCGGCGTGAGCCGGTGCTCGGCGAACGGCAGGTCCTCGGGCAGGGGCAGCACGCGCACGGGTCCGCCGGCGAGCGTGCGCGGCCGCGCGAGGAGGTACGCGACGCCGGGATGCGCCGGATCGTCGGTGCCGTAGACGTGGCGCGCCTCCTGGAGAGGGTCGCGCGTGAAGACTTCTGTCACGTCGATCACGCCCCAGAGCCGTCCCAAGGGGTCCTCGAGCGCGACCTCTGCGCCCGGGACGACGTCGGCCTTCGCCTCGTCGGGCACGGCGAGCGTGAGCGGCAGCGGCCACACGGTGCCGTCCGCGAGCCTCAGCTTCTCGACGACGCTCGCGTAGTCGTTCTTGCCCAGGAACCCGGTGAGCGGGCTGGCCGCCCCGGTTGCGATCAG
The DNA here is from genome assembly GCA_036559805.1 of Vicinamibacteria bacterium. GTDB lineage: Bacteria > Acidobacteriota > Vicinamibacteria > Fen-336 > Fen-336 > DATBSL01. The sequence continues at coordinate 19,498 of DATBSL010000014.1, read as the reverse complement.
CTCGAGGTCGGCGAGCTCGCGCGCGTCGAGCACGAGGGAGGGCCGCTCGCCGGCGATGCGCCGCAGCGCGTAGGCGTCCTCGGCGCTCACGACGCGGTCGACGAGGACACCGCCGTGGGGCGGCACGAGGGACGGCGACTGGGCATTCGACATGGCGGCTAGGCTCCTTCCGGACGGACGATGGAATGGGAAACAGGACGGGACGGTCGCGAGTGGAGCCCGCACTCGGTCTTGGCACGGCCGCGCCAGCGGCCGGCGCGCGGGTCCTCTCCGGGGCTCACGGGGCTCGTGCACGGCCAGCAGCCGATGCTCGGGTAGCCCTGCTGGTGAAGCGGGTTCGTCGGGACGTCGTTGTCGCGGAGGTAGGACCAGACCTCGTCGCTCGACCAGGCGAGGAGCGGATTCACCTTGACGATGCCGTAGCGCGGGTCGCTCTCGACGACGCTCGCCTGTGCGCGGTCCTTCGTCTGATCAGCGCGGATCGCGCTGATCCAGGCCTCGTGGCCGGAGAGCGCCTGCGCGAGCGGGTCGACCTTGCGGATGCCGCAGCAGCGGTCGGGCGCCGTCTCCCACAGCTTCTCGCCATGGCGGCTCGCCTGCTCTTCGAGGTCGAGCGCCGGGTTCACGGCGCGGATGCCGCGGCCGTACTTTTCCTCGAGCCGGCGCCAGAGTGCTTCGGTCTCGGGGAACAGCAGGCCCGTGTCGAGCGTGAAAACGTCGACCGCGAGGCGGTGCCGCGCGATCAGGTCGAAGATCACGAGCCCTTCGGGGCCGAAGCCCGTCGCGAATGCGAGCCGCGGCGCGTACCGATCCGCGGCCCAGCGCAGGACCTCGGAGGGCGAGGCGTCGGCGAGCGTCACGAGCGCGTGCTCGAACGAGGCGCGCGTGTCCCGCGCCGCCCCGTCGCCGCCGTTCGTGATCGCCGCTCCTTGCGCCATCGCTCCCGCTTTCGTGCACGAGTCCCAAGCCGTGGCCACCCGAGAGGGGGCCCAGAAAACCTAAGGCCCGGGGCTTTTGCCTCCGGGCCTTGTGATCTGCTTGGTTCGTGTGGGGTGCTAGGCGGGGTCGACCACGAACGCGAAGCGATTCCAGGCCGGGGAGGTGCCCCGGGCCGGGCTACAACAACAACACATCATTCGCTTCGCGGCCACGAGAGGACGCTAACAGGCGGACCTTTACCCCGTCAAGGCATTTGTCCCATTAGAGTTCGTCACATATCTCATGCGCGCGCGTCACGTCTGCCTGTTTCGCGAGCATCGGATTGGATTCGGAGTGCCACCCCTGGTGGTGCCAGGGCTTGTGGCCCTCCCATGCGGTGGAACAGGGTCCTTCGGGCAACAGATGCCAGGTCGTCCCCTGTAACCTGACGGTCGGAGGTGTGGCAGTCAGGGCTGGAGCGGCTTGATCCGAATCCGCCGGTACTCCATCTGTCCGCGGTCGCCCTCGACGCCGATGGGGCCGGTTTCGGGGAGCTTCATCTCTGCCTCGAGCAGCTCTCCGTTGCAGGTGGCGCGCCCGACGCCGTTGCGGACGACCACCACGAGCTCGTTCCAGTCCTGCGGCTTGTAGAGCTTGAGGTCCTTGTACGGGCCCGCCAGGCGATAGTCGCGGCACTGCAGCTGAGGCCCGCGCACGTACACGCCGCTATCGGCGTCCGGAGTGGCCCGGAACTCGAGGCGCAGCTCGAAGTCGCGCGGGAACTCTCGCGTCGTGTGGAGCTGCTGGATCTTGCGGTACTCGGGCGGTGTCTTGACGACGAGCCTTCCCGCGACGACCGCGAAGCGCCCGTCGGGCGTCGACGCCTGCCCGTCGAAGGCGACGGGCGCGTCCACGAGCGGCCAGGCGACGCTCGAGTCGGACGCGAGCCAGCGCGCGCGGCCGGCCCGGTCGGCCTCCGACGTCGGGCGGTAGCCCCAGCCCGTGAGGTCGCGGCCGTTGAACAGGCTTTCGAAGCCCGGCTCCGGCGTGAACGGGTCGGGAGCCGTGTCGAAGAGCCCGAGCGTCGCGAGGATCGGCCGCAGCGCCGCGGCCCAGCGCGCGTAGCCGGCCTCGTTCAGGTGCAGCAGATCGGGGAACTCCTCGATCGGCGCGTCGCCGCTCGCGTCGGCGAAGAGCTTGTAGCTCTCGAGCACGGTCACCTGCGGGTCGCCCCTGACCGCCGCGAGGAAGAGCGCGTTCGTCGCCTGGATCGCGGTCGCCGGCCGCTTCATCGTGGCCGAGCTCGGCATGACGAGGCACAGCACCACCGGCGGGCGCGGGGCGTGCTGCTTCATCGCCGCGAGGATCAGCTTCAGGTTCGAGGCGATCGTCTCCGGAGTCGCCCCCTCGTCGAGGTCGTTCGTGCCGATGAGCAGCACGACGGCCGCCGGGTCGAGCGACAGCACGTCCTCCTCGAGGCGCAGCAGCACGCCGCGCGTCGTGTCGCCGCTGATGCCGCGGTTCGCCACCTTCATTCCCGGGAACGCGGCCCCGAGCCCGCCGCCCCAGCCCTGCGTGATCGAGTCGCCAAGGAAGACGACCGCGCCCTTGTCGCGCTCCGCGTTCGCGGCCCACTGGGAGCGGCGCTCGCGCCACAAGTGCTGGAACCAGTCGTAGCGCCTGAGCGGTCCGGCGCCGGGTACGCCCTCGTCGGTCGCGGGCAGCGCAAAGCGATCCGCGACCGCGGGAGCCTGTGCGAAGGCCACATGTCCGCTGACCAGGAGCAGGGTGGCGACGGTCAAGGTCCTCACGTGACGACGACGCTCGAGCATTGGCAATGTCCTTCCATCCTCTTCCTGGCTTCCGGCCAGGGTGAGCGGCACAGGATTCAGCGTCGGCGAATCCCCTGCAACTCGGGGCGCCCCGAGTTGAGTCCGACACTATCAACCTCGATGGACCGCACGGAACGTCCTGCCATCGTGGAACACCTCGCACCACGAGGTTGACAACACAAACGACGAACTGGGCAGTTAGGTCGCCGCGGCCAGCGACGGTCGGGCCGGTGCATGCCCGAACTGCAGCTTGCGGTCGAACTCGCGGTGCAGCAGCCACAGGTTAAGGACGGCCTGGAGGAACACGGTGGCGACCGACAGGTACCACAGGTGGGCCATCTCGAACCCCGGCCGGTGCGCGAGCAGATAGGCCGGCAGCGCGAACACGACCATCCGCAGCGCGGAGCTCGCGAGCGGTGGGAGCGTGTTGCCGATGCCCTGGAACGTGCTCGAGCTCACGAGCACGAGCCCCGTGGTGACGAAGTTCCAGCTCACGATTCGCAGATACTCCGTGCCGAAGGCCACGACCGCGGGGTCCTGGTTGAAGAAGCGGACGAGCGCCGCGGGTGCGATGTGGCACAGCACCGTGAAGCCCAGCATCAAGGCGACGCTCATCCCCGCCGCGGCACGGAACGCCTCGCGGACGCGCGTCCCGAGCTTGGCGCCGAAGTTCTGCCCGACGACCGGCGCCGTAGCGAAGGCGATCGCGACCGACGGCAGGAAGAGCGCCTGGATCACGCGCACGCCGATCCCGAAGCCCGCCTGCGCCGAGCTGCCAAAGCCGCGCGTGATGTCGTAGACGAGCAGCATGTAGACGGAGAGCAACGCGAACTCTCCGCCCGCCGGCAGCCCGATCTTCAGCATGTCGCCCCAGAGACGCAGCTGCGGGCGCCACTGCTCGACGCGGAAGCGGACCGGGCTCGCCGGGCGGCGGAAGTAGGAGACGAGCGCGACGCACGCGACCGTGATCGCAACGAGCGACGCAAGCGCAGCGCCGCGGACGCCGAGCGGCGGCCCGATCGGCCAGCCGAAGATGAAGGCGGGCGCGAGGACGATGTTGATCAGCACCGAGCCGACCTGGATCATGGTCGGCAGCTTCATGTCGCCCATGCCGCGCAGCGCCGCCCCGAGCGCCACCAGCGGGAACTGCAGGGTGAGGGCCGGCACGAACCAGGTCAGGTACTGCACGCCGAGGGCTGCGGTCTCGGCGTCGGCGGCGAGCCAGCGGCAGTAGGCGCCACGGCCCACGAACGCGAGCAGGCCGAAAGCCAGGCCGGTGAGCGTCGCCAGCACGAACGCCTGGTTGAAGACGAGCTCGGCGCGATCGTGGTCCTTGCGCCCGAGGGCCTGCGCGATCAGCGACGTGGCGCCGACGCCGAGCGCCTGCGTCAGCGCCAGCACCACGAACGCGAGGTTGCCCGAGAGCGAGACGCCCGCGACCGCTTCCTTGCCGAGCGTTCCCACGAAGTAGAGGTCGGCCAGGAAGTAGAGCGTCTGGAACGTCGTGGTGAGCGCGATGAAGCCGGCGAGCTGCAGCACGTGCCCGGCGACCGGACCGCGAGTCATGTCCTTCATGGGATTACCCGGAGGGGCATGCTATCGCGACCACGCGAACGATCGGTGCCGAGCGCGCCGCACCCCGCGCCCTGCGCGCGAAGGCGGATAGAATCCGGGCATGCCTGACGGGTCCCGCTATCTCATGGCTTGCCTTCTGATCGCAGCGCTGGCCGCGCCCGCGGCCAGCCAGGCGCCTCCCCAGCCCTCGGAGGCGGAGGTCAAGGTCGTCCGGTACCTGAAAGACCACGTCCAGCCCGGCGAGCGGGTGGTCGTGTCCCAGCTCTACAACGAGGTCTTCACGGCCGAGGCCGAGCGCGCGGTGCTCAACCGGCTGTTCAACACGTTCTTCAAGATGCCGCTCTACCTGGCGCAGCACCAGAAGGCCGCCGGCAAGCCGCCCACGCTCGCCGAGATCTCCGAGCAGTTCGACTTCCGCGTGCCGGGGGAGGCCGACGTGATGCTGCGAATCCTGGAGTCCGACCCGCGGATACCGTCCTTCATCAGGCGCAACGAGGCGAGCGGCGAGATCACGAGCGTGAACGTCGACCGCATCCTGACCCACCCGCGCTTCGGCAAGGCTCTCGAGCGGACGATCTCGGGCTGGGAAGGCCGCGAGGCGCCTCTCTGGACCGCGACCACGAGCGACGGCCAGGCGACGGGCTCGGCCGCGCTTCAGGGTCGGCCGCATCTCCTCTACTTCTGGTTCACCAACTGCCCGCCCTGCCTCCGGACGTCGCCGCTGCTCGTCGAGCTCGACAAGACCTACGCGGCAAAAGGCTTCCACATCGTGGGCCTGAACGCGGACAAGGTGCTCGAACTGCCCTACACCGACGAGGATCGCGCGGCGTACGCGAAGAAGCTGGGCATGGGCTTCACCCAGACCCAGCTGACGCCGCCAGTGCAGGAGGCCTTCGGCTCGGTGAGCGTCTTCCCGACGATCTTCGTCGTCGACGCGAAGGGCACGATCGTCAAGCACTTCGTCAACCAGCAGGAGAAAGCCGCGCTCGACGCCGCGATCCGGCTGGCGCTCGAGTAGCGGCTACTGCTTGCTCGGCTCGGGCCCCTTCTGCAGCATCCCGAGCTTCTGCCACAGGAACGTGTACGCGAGCGCCGCCATGTGCGCCGCCTGCTGGTTGTTGGCCGCGCCGCCGTGGCCGCCCTCGATGTTCTCGTAGTAGAGGACGTCCTGGCCCATCTCGCCCATGCGCGCCATCATCTTGCGCGCGTGACCGGGATGGACGCGGTCGTCGCGCGTCGAGGTGGTGAAGAGCGTCGGCGGGTACTTCACCCCCGGCTTCAGCTGGTGGTACGGCGAGTAGCCCTCGAGGAACGCCCATTCCTTGGGGTCGTCGGGGTTGCCGTACTCGCCCATCCAGCTCGCGCCCGCGAGTAGCGTGTGGTAGCGCCGCATGTCGAGGAGAGGCACCTGGCACACGACGGCGCCCCACAGGTCCGGCCGCATCGTGAGCATGTTGCCCATCAGCAGCCCGCCGTTGCTGCCGCCCTGGATCCCGAGGTGCGGCGTCGAGGTGACCTTGCGGCGGATCAGGTCCTCGCCCACGGCGATGAAATCCTCGTAGGCCTTGTTGCGGCCGGCCTTGAGCGCGGCCTGGTGCCACTTGGGGCCGAACTCGCCGCCGCCGCGGATGTTGGCGACCACGTACACGCCGCCCTTCTCGAGCCACGCGGCGCCGACACCGGCGCTGTAGCCGGGCAGCATCGAGATCTCGAAGCCGCCGTAGCCGTAGAGCAGCGTCGGGTTCTTGCCGTCGAGCGCGAGCGTCTTGCGCGCCACCTGGAAGTACGGGATGCGCGTGCCGTCTTTCGACGCCGTCTCGTGCTGGCTCACGAGGAGGCCGGTCGTGTCGAAGAAGGCCGGCAGCTGCTTGAGCTTCTCGGCCGAGCCCTTCCCGACCGCGCCGAGCGACAGGCTGGTCGGCGTGACGTAGTCGGCGACGGTCATGAAGTAGTCGTCCGACTCCTCGTCGTCGACGGCGGTCGCCGTGACGGTTCCGAACTCGGGCATGCCGGGCAGCGGCTCGCGCGTCCACTTGCCGTCCTTGCGCCCGAGCACGTAGACCCGGTTCTTCACGTTGTCGAGCTCGTTTACCAGGATGTAGTGAAGCGTCGGGCTGTAGCCCTGCATCGAGCGACGATCGGTCGGCTCGAACAGCACGTCGAAGCGCCGCTCGCCCTTCAGGAAGCCCTCGAAGTCGGCGGCCAGGAGCGCCCCGGCGGGATACGTCCGGCCCGCCACGGCCCACTCGTCGCGCAGCTCGAGCAACAGGAGGTCGCGGTGGACGTTGGCGTTGGCGCTGTCCGGCTTGTCGATCTTCACGAGCTTGCCGTCGCGGCGCACGAACAGCTCGTCCGAGTAGAAGGTCACCGCGCGGTTGACGAAGTCGCGCTCGAAGCCCTTGGTGTGGTCGCGGAACGCCGCCACGGCGACGTCTTCGGCCTTGCCTTCGTAGAGCGTCTCGGCCTGCTCGATCGGCGTGCCGCGCTTCCAGAGCTTGGCGACGCGCGGGTAGCCCGACGTCGTCATCGAGCCCTTGCCGAAGTCCGTCCCCACGTAGAGGCGATCGGCGTCGAGCCAGGAGACGCTGTTCTTCGACTCGGGCAAGTAGAACCCGTCCTTCAGGAACGTCTTCGCCACCAGGTCGAACTCGCGGACCACGTCGGCGTCGGCTCCTCCGCGCGAGAGCTGCACGATGCAGCGCTTGTACTCGGGCCGCAGGCAGTCGGCGCCGTGCCAGAACCAGTTCTCCTTCTCGGCGGCGCCGAGCGCGTCGACGTCGATCACCGTCTCCCAGGCCGGCTCGGGTTTCTTGTACTCGGCGAGCGTCGTGCGCCTCCACAGGCCGCGCGGGTTCTTCGCGTCGCGCCAGAAGTTGTAGTACCAGGGCCCGAGCTTCTGGACGTTCGGGATGCGCTCCTTCGAGTCGAGGATGTCGAGGATGCGCTTCTCGAGCGCGGCCTCTTCCGGGGTGACGAGCACCTTGGCGCTCTCGGCATTGCGCGCCTTGGCCCATTCGAGCGGCTTGTCGCCGCTCACTTCCTCGAGCCAGAGGTAGCGGTCCTCCGGCGCGGGCGCCTTGTCGGCCTCGCCTGCGAGGGTGGTTCCGGTGCTGCTGCTCATGGCCAGGGCGAGAGCGAGGGCGAAGCGCTGCATGAACGGTCCTCCATTACAGAAGATGATCATATCGCGCGGTTACGCGGCCGGCTTGAGAACCGTGCACACGGAGGCGCAGATCGGGCCGCCGATGTTGAAGGTGGCGGCGGCGCGGGCGTCCTTCACCTGCAGGGGCTTCGGGACCTTGCCCTGCAGCTGCCAGGCGCACCAGCCGATCATTGCGATGCCGGTGGCGCCGATCGGGTGGCCCTTGGCGATCAGGCCGCCGGACGTGTTGATCCCGCACTCGCCGTCGGGCGCGGCCTTGCCGTCCACCCAGTAGGCGGCGCCCTTGCCGTAGGCCGCCTTGCCGATCACCTCGGTGCCGATCGCGCCCATCACGGTGAAGCAGTCGTGCAGCTCGGCCACGTTCACGTCCTTCGCCTCGAGGCCGGACATCGCGTACGCCCGCTTCATCGCGGTGTAGGCGCCCTTCGGGCACAGCACGTCGCGTCCTTCTTTCTTCAGGGGGTCGGTCGCCTGGCCCCAGCCGGCGACCTGGACGCAGTCCTGGCGCTTCACACCCAGCCGCGCGAGCCCTTCCTCCGTCGCGAGCACGAGGCCCGCGTAGCCGTCCGTGATCTGCGAGCAGTCGAATGTCTTGAGCCGCAGCCCCTCGGCGATGTAGCGGTTGATGCCCTCGATCGAGCAGGCCTTTTCGACCGTGAGGTCGACGTTGCGCATCTGGGCATACGGGTTGTGCTTCGCGTTCTCGTACTCCTGGACCGCGATCGCGGCGAGATCCTCTTCCGTACAGCCGTGGGTCTTGATGTAGCTGTCCATCACCTCGGCGAAGAGGTGCGGGAACACGAACACCTTGCCGGGCCGCTCGTCGGGGTGCGAGAAGTAGCCGAGCACCTTGCCGACGAGCTTGCCGTCCATCTTGCCAAAGGCGTCGCGCATCTTCTCGTAGCCGATCGCGATCCCGGTGTCCCCGAGGCCGCTCTGCAGCTTCTGGATCACCGAGAGCACCGCCTGGCCGCCCGAGGCGCAGGCGTTCTCGACCGACTCGATCGGCTTGGCGCCGAGGCCCGGCACCTCGGCCACCAGGCCGGCGAGCAATCCCTGCTCGTTGAGCGAGATGTTGCAGGTGGCCCCGATCGAAGCGACGTCGAGCGCCGCGGGATCGACCGCGATCTCCTGGCAGGTCTCGCGCACGGCGTTCGCGACGATCTCGGGGACGCTCATGCCCATGAGCTTTCCGAACACCGACTGGTGGTATGCGGCGATGTAGATCGGCTTCACGGCCGGCTCCTTGCTTTGCGAATGTCAAAATACAAGACCTGACCCCTACGTTCCGACGACGACTCCGCCGTCGACGGACAGGCAGTGGCCGGTCACGAAGCTCGCCTGGTCCGAGGCGAGCCACAGGTACGCGTTGGCGACGTCCGCGGGCTGCCCGATGCGCCGCAGCGGCGTGTGCTCGACCATGGCGTCGAGCAGCTTCTGCGGCATCGCCTTCAGGATCTCCGTCGCGATGAACCCCGGCGCCACGGCGTTCACGCGGATGTTGTACTTGCCGAGCTCGCGTGCCCAGGTGCGCGTCATGCCGACGACGCCGGCCTTGCTCGCGACGTAGTTGGTCTGGCCGAAGTTGCCGTAAAGGCCCACCACCGACGAGGCGTTCAGGATCACTCCTCCGCCGGTGCGGATCATGTGCGGCGCCACGGCGCGCGTGCAGTGGAAGACACCCTTGAGGTTCACGCCGATCACGGCCTCCCACGCGTCGTCGCTCATGCGCGCGTCGACGAGGCCGTCCTTCCACTTTACGAGCTGCGCGTCGCGCAGGATGCCGGCGTTGTTCACCAGCACGTCGACGCGCCCCCAGCGGTCGGCAACGGCGCTCACGCCGGACTCGACCGAGGCCGCCTCGGCCACGTTCACGGCCTGGAAGAACCCGTCGGCCCCGAGCTCCTCGACGAGCCCCGGCCCCTTCGCCTGGTCCACGTCGAAGCCGGCGACGCGGCAGCCTTGCTCGGCGAAGCGCAGCGCCGTCGCGCGGCCGATCCCGGCCGCGGCCCCGGTGACGATCACGACCTTTCCCTGCAGGCCGGTGCCCACGAAACCAGTCTAAGCTCAAGGCTCGCGGACCCGCGAATGGCCTTTCGGGGCGCCAGCACGTAGCGCGAAACCGCTATCATCGCCGGCCTGGAGGTCTGTTTCATGAGGAAGAAGATCCTGCTGGCGCTGGCGACGGCGTTCGCCCCTCTCGTGGCCCTGGCGCAGGACGCACCCAAGGCGCTGGCCCACGACGTGTACTTCAGCCTGAACGACGCGTCGCCGAAGGCCCGCGCCGAGCTCGTGGCCGCGTGCCGTAAGTACCTGACCGGCCACCCAGGGGTCGTCGTCTTCTCCGCCGGGATCGTGGCCGGCGAGCTCGACCGGCCGGTGAACGACCGCGACTTCGACGTCGCGCTGCACATGACCTTCGACGGCAAGGCGTCGCACGACAAGTACCAGGAGGCGCCGCGCCACAAGCAGTTCATCGAAGAGCAGCAGAGGAACTGGAAGAGGGTGCGCGTCTTCGACTCGTGGGTCGAGCTCGGCAAGTAGCCGAAAAGCCCGGCGGGGCGTTAAGATTCGCCACCGAGTGAGCGCCGAGCCTGCGGCCAGGCACAGGGCGGCACGCGTGGACGTGGAACGCGACGACGGCGACGTGCGCGTGCGCCTCGGGGGCCGCTTCACGCTCGCCGAGGGACCGCCCGCGACCGACGCCGTCGAGCGCGAGCTCGATCGGACCTCCGCCGCCCGTGTCGTCTTCGTAGCCGATCGCCTCGAGGCGTGGGACAGCGCGCTCGTGAGCTTCGTGTTCGCGGTGGCGGCGCTGGCGGCCGAGCGGGGCAAGAGCGTCGACACAAGCGCGCTGCCCGCTGGAGCGCGCAAGCTCGTCGAGCTGTCGCTCGCCGTCAGGCCGCGGGTGATGCCCGCGGCCCCGCCGGAAGACGACGCGCTCACCGCGCGCGTCGGCAAAGTCGCCCTGAAGGCGTGGGGCACGGCGGGCGACGGCCTGACCTTCCTGGGCGAGACGCTGCTCGCGTTCGGGGCGCTTCTGCGCGGGCGCGCGCGCTTCCGGCGCGTGGACCTGCTGCACGCGCTCGAGTCGGCGGGCGTGGGTGCCCTCGGGATCGTCGCGCTCATCAACCTGCTGATCGGCGCCGTGCTCGCGTTCGTGGGCGCGGTCCAGCTCCAGCAGTTCGGGGCGTCGATCTACGTCGCGAACCTGGTCGCGATCGGCGTCACGCGCGAGCTGGGGGCGCTCATGACCGGGATCGTGATGGCCGGACGCACCGGGGCCTCGTTCGCGGCGGTGCTCGGGACGATGACCGTCAACGAGGAGGTCGACGCGCTCCAGACGATGGGGCTGAAGCCCGTCGAGTTCCTGGTGCTGCCGCGCGTGCTCGCGACGAGCCTGATGCTGCCCGCGCTCACGGCCTACGCGGACGTGCTCGGCATCCTGGGCGGCACGTTCGTGGGCGTCACCATGCTCGACCTGGGCGCCGTCGAGTACCTGCGCACCACGCAGTCCTCGCTCGCGCTGCGCCACGTGCTGATCGGCCTCGGCAAGAGCGTCGCGTTCGGGATGGCGGTGGCGATCACCGGCTGCTACTACGGCGTGCGCTGCGGCAGGAGCGCCGCCGCAGTCGGCCAGGCGACCACGAAGGCCGTCGTGATGGGAATCGTGATGGTGGTGGTCGTCGACGCGCTGTTCACGGTGCTGATGCACCTGCTGCGCCTCTGAGCCATGAGCGACCCGCGCGCGCACGTCGAGGTACGTGGCCTGACGATGGCCTTCGGCACGCGCGTGGTGCAGGAGCACCTCGACTTCCGGATCGGCCGCGGCGAGATCTTCGTGATCATGGGCGACAGCGGCTGCGGCAAGAGCACGCTGATGCGGCACATGATCGGGCTCAACCGCCCGTCGCAAGGCGACGTGCTCTACGACGGCGAGCCGCTCTGGGAGGCGGACGACGACGCCCGCGAGCGGCTCGTGGACCGCTTCGGAGTCCTCTACCAGGGGTCGGCGCTGTGGAGCTCGATGACGCTCGAGGAGAACGTGGCGCTGCCGCTCGCCGAACGCAAGCGCCTCCCGCCGCGCGAGGCGGGCGACGTGGCGCGCCTGAAGCTCGCGCTCGTGGGGCTCGCGGGCTTCGAGGGCCACTACCCTGCCGAGATCAGCGGCGGCATGCGCAAGCGCGCGGGCCTCGCGCGCGCGATGGCGCTCGACCCCGAGATCCTCTACTTCGACGAGCCGTCGGCGGGCCTCGACCCGCTGAGCTCGCGGCGGCTCGACGACCTGATCCTGGAGCTGCGCGCGAGCTCGGGAACCACGATCGTGCTCGTGACCCACGAGCTGCCGAGCATCTTCGAGCTGGGAGACAACGCCGTTTTTCTCGACGCGGAGCGCAAGACCATGATCGCCAGCGGCCGGCCGCAGGACCTGAAGGACAGCGACGAGCCCAAGGTGCGCGCGTTCCTGGCGCGGGGGCGGCTGTGAGCCAGAAAACGCATCCGCGCGCCGTCGGCGTGTTCGTGCTCGGGGCGATCGCGCTCGTGCTCGCGGCGATCGTGCTGCTGAGCTCGGGCAACTGGTTCGAGCCGAAGAGCATGTTCACCGTCTTCTTCCCGGGATCGGTGCGCGGCCTCAACAAGGGGGCCGCGGTCACGTTCCGCGGCGTCAAGATCGGCGAGGTGAAGGACGTCACGGCGTTCCTCACCGGCCAGGACCAGCCGCCGATCCAGATCGAGGTGGTGATCGAGATCCGCACGAACGTGGTCGAAGTGCCGGAGGGCGTCGCGCGGCCGTTCGCGGGAGCGGACCCCGACTCGCTCGCTCGCGGGCTGATCGAGCGCGGAGTGCGCGCGCGCATGATGAGCCAGAGCATGCTGACCGGCCAGAAGTACATCGACCTCGACTTCCTCCCGAAGGAGCCGGCACGCCTCGCCGGGCTGCGCCGCAACTACCCGGAGCTGCCCACGACGCCGACCGCGATGGAGCGCCTCGAGGACCGGGCCGAGGAGATCTTCGCGAAGCTCGCCGACCTGCCGCTCGACCAGGTGCTCGACGACCTCCGGAAGGCGCTGCAGAGCCTGCGCGACGTGCTGGCCTCGCCCGACCTCCGGGGCACGCTCGCCGGCACGCACCGGGCGAGCCGCGCGCTCGAGCCGGCGATCGCCGACGCGCGCCTGGCGATCGGCGACGCGCGCAAGCTGCTGCAGAGCCTCGACGTCCACGTCGACGGCGTCGGCGGCGACGCGCGCCGCACCCTCGAAGAGACGCGCGCGGCGCTCGAGACCTCGCGCAGGGCGCTCGAGTCGCTCGAGCGGACGCTCACCGGAGCCGACCAGGTGCGCGTCCAGTCGGCCGAGACGCTCGAGGAGCTGTCGCGGGCGATGAAGGCGATCCGCAACCTCGTCGACTACATCCAGACGCACCCCGAAGCCGTGCTTCAGGGCAAAGAGCAGGCCAAGGAGAAGAAGTGATGCGCGCGCGCGCCTTCGTGCTGTCGTTGGCCGCCCTCGGTCTCGCCGTCCCGGGCTGCGTCTCGCTGAAGCGGACGCCCCAGGCACGCTACTTCGTGCTGCGCTCGCTCGCCGAGGCAGCGCCGCCCGTCACGCCCGCGACGCGCGGCCTGGTGGGAGTGCTGCCGGTGCGGCTGCCGGACCACCTCGAGCGCCCGCAGCTCGTCACCTGGGCGGCGCCGGGCGAGCTGCGCATCGACGAGTTCCTGCGCTGGGGCGAGCCGCTCGACACGGGCCTGAGCCGCACGCTCGCGGAGAACCTCGCCGCGCTGCTGCCGGAGAACCTGGTCGTGCGCTACCCGTGGCGCTCCGCGACGCCGCCGCGCTGCCGCGTGACGGCCGAGCTGCGCCTCTTCGGGCTGCAGCCGAACGGCGAGGTGCGCCTCGAGGGGCGCTGGACGCTCTTGGCGGCGCACGGCGAGCATGCCCTCGCGCGCGGCACGGCGAGCTTCGCGCGCGGCCCGCTCGCGAGCGGGCCCGCGGGCCTGGACCCGGCCGTCGAGGTCGACGCGATGAGTGAGCTCGTGGCCGAGCTCAGCCGCGAGATCGCCAAGGCCGTCCACGCGCTGCCCGAGGCGGAAGCGGCAAGCCGATGACCCCCGCGCCCGTGAAGGCCACGGTCTCGTTGCAGGACGTGGAGAGGCTCGACGTGCGCGTGGGGACGATCCGCGCGGTCGAGGACGTGCCGGGCTCGTCCAAGCTCGTGAGGCTCCGAGTCGACTTCGGGGACCACTCGCGGGCGATCCTGGCCGGCCTGAAGAGCGAGCGGGCGGATCCCCGGGAGATCGAAGGCAGGCAGGCGCTCTTCGTCCTGAACCTCGAACCGAAGAGAATGGCCGGCGAGGTCTCGGAAGGGATGCTGTTCGATATCGGCTACGCCGACGGCCTCCGGCCGGTGCTCGCCGTGCCCGAGAGCGCCGTGCCGAACGGCGCGCGGGCCGGTTGAACGGGAGGACGCGCATGGGCGGGCCAGGCGAGCTGGACGTCGAAGCACGGCTGAAGCAGGCGGAGCAGCGGATCTTCCACGCGATCCAGGCTCGGGATCTCGCGGCGCTCGAGGCGGAGCTGGACGAGGCCTTCGTACTGTCGCCGATCGGGCAGCCCGAGCAGGACCGCCCCGCGTTTCTCGCGGCGATCCGCGACATGCCCTACCAGATCCTGGAGATCCACGGCGAGGAGATCCGCGTTCACGCGCTCGGCGAGGTGGCGCTCGTCTCGGGGATCCAGCGCGCGCGCGTGGCACTTCCCGACAACGGGGCGATCGTGAACGCCGCGACGGCTTTCGTCGACGCCTTCGTCAGGTCCGGGGCCGGCTGGCGGCTGCGCCACGCGGTGAGCGTCGAGCTGCCGGCTGCTCCGGAGCCCGCGGCTTAGCCGACGCGGCGGCTCCGACGCCCGCCGGCTTCAGCGCGCGCCGCCGCCCTCGGTCACGACCAGCGTCCGGCCGCCCGCCTGCGGGCCGAGCGTGTCCCGCTGGCCGCTCGGCCACACGACCTCGAGCGCCTCGACGCCCTTGGCCGAGCCCAGGCCGAAAGTGAGCGGCAGCTCGCTCTGCGAGCAGTAGCTCGAGCCGGTCTTCACCACGGCCCAGCTCTTCGAGCCGCCGGGAAGGGTCGCCGTGACGCGCGCGCCGATGCCGTCCTTGTTCGACCGGGTGCCCACGAGCCGGACGCGCAGCCAGCCGTTCCTGTTGCCGCCGTCGTTGCGCAGCAGCACCGCGGGGCCGCCGTTTGCCGTCACGGCCAGGTCGAGGTCGCCGTCGCCGTCCACGTCGGCGTAGGCCGCGCCGCGCGAGACCATCGGGCGCACGAAGTCCGGGCCCAGCTTCGAGGCCACGTCCTCGAAGCGCTTGCTGCCGAGGTTGCGGAAGAGATGCGGCGGCTGCGCGTAGCTCACCTTCGGCTGGACCTTCTGGATGTCGTCGGCCACGTGTCCGCCCACCGAGAAGATGTCGAGCCGCGAGTCGAGGTCGTAGTCGAGGAAGAAGGCGGCGAAGGTGAGCGTGAGCAGCGAGGCCTGCCCCACGGTCGACGAGGGCGCCTCGTCGATGAACAGGCCGCCGCCCTCGTTGTGGTACAGGCCGAGCATCTCGTTCGAGAAGTTGCCGATCACGAGCGAGGGCCGTCCGCTGCCGCTGTAGTCGGCGGCGTCCGTGCCCATGCCCGCGCGCGCGACGCCCGTCTCTCCGAACGCCACGCCTGAAGTCACGCCCGTGTCGCTGAAGCTGCCGTTGCCGTTGTTGCGGTAGAGCTTGTTCGGCTGCGTGTCGTTGGCGACGAAGAGGTCGGGCCAGGCGTCGGAGTCGAAGTCGATGAGCGCTATCCCGAGCGACTTGGCGCGCGCGTCCTCGAGCCCGGCCTTCTTCGTGGCGTCCTCGAAGACGCCGCTCGGCGTGCCGCGGTAGAGCCTTAGGCTCTGGCCCCGGTAGGACTCGGGCGTGCAATAGGACTTGCTCTTCCCGTCGAGCGTGCAGAACAGGTCCTTCTCGATCGACCACGCGACGTAGTTGGCGACCACCAGGTCGAGCCGGCCGTCCTTGTCGTAGTCGAAGAACATGGCGCTCGTGCCGAAGCCGGCATCCCCCACGCCGGCCGTCGCCGTCACGTCGCTGAACCTGCCGCCGCCCAGGTTGCGGAACAGGCGGTTCGGGCCCAGGCACGTGACGTAGAGGTCGACCTTGCCGTCGTTGTCGTAGTCGGCGGCCGCGGCGCCCAGGCCGTACAGCTCCACCGCCAGGCCCGCCGCGCGCGTCACGTCGCTGAAGCGGCCCTTGCCGTCGTTGCGGTAGAGCGCCGGCAGGCCCGGCTTCTCGGGACGGCCCGGCCAGCGCGTCGAGTTGACGAAGAAGAGGTCCTGCGCCCCGTCGCCGTCGAAGTCGAGGAACACGACGCCGGAGCCCATCGTCTCGGGCAGATATTTCTTGCCGAAGGCGCCGCTCTGGTGGCGAAACGCGACGCCCGAGGCGGCCGTCACGTCCTTGAAGACGACGGCCGGGGAGCCCGCCGACTGCGCCTGGAGCGTCTCGTTCGCCGGAAGCGCCGCAGCGGCGAGCGCGGCGAGGGCGACGAGGCGCCTCACTTCCGGCCCCGCGGGCTGGCCGCCGCTTCGGGAGCCGCGGCTCCTGGAGCTGTCGTCCTTTGCGGGTCGGATGCCTTGCCGGCCGTGGGAGTCGCGGGCGCTGCACGCCGAGCCGCTCGGTAGCTGGCCGGGGACCGCGACGGACCCGGCTGCGAAGCCGGTTCCGGCGTGCGGTGCTCGTGGATCGACTGGCGCTCGTTGTTGTCGTGCGGGTGCAGCTGGCGGTACGGGCCGGTGATGAACTGCGCCGCCTCGTCCGCCTTGAAGCGCTCGTAGAGCGTCTGGTGCTTCTTCGCCATCTCGGTGTTTCCCGCTCCCTGGTAGGCCAGCATCAGGTTGTAGTGCGCCTGTAGGTCCTCCGGGTCGATCGAGAGGACCTTCTGGAGCTCGGCAGTCGCCTCGGCGTGCTGGCGCTTCAGGAACAAGAGCCGCCCCGCCTGGTTCGCGACGACGCGGTCGCGCGGGTAGAGCGCCTGCGCCAGGCGCGTGTGCTCGAGCGCCTCGTCGTAGCGGCCCTGCACCTTGAGCGCCGAGCCGAGGAAGAAGTGCGTCTTGGCGAGCTTGGGCTCGATCGCGAGCGCCTTGCGCAGGAACGTCTCGGCCTCGGCCGTCTCGCCTTCCTGGAGCCGCACGCGCGCCACGTTCACGAAGCCGTCCGCGTAGCCGGGCTCCATCTCGGTCACTTTCAGGAACGCGGCCTCGGCTCCGCGCAGGTCGCCTTGAAGCAGCAGGCCGATCCCGTAGTCGTTCCAGCGCTCGCGCACCGACTTGTCGAGATACGGCTTGCGCTCGGGGGCGGGCGCGCCCTTAGGCAGGATCTTGAGCTCGGTCTTCGCCTCGGCCATCACGGTGATCGGCAGGTCGGGGATCGCCTTCACGTTGCCCGAGACCTTCGAGGTGTCGCCCGTGAAGACCCAGCGCCCGTCGTCGTAGCTCTTGGCGAGCCCGAAGTCCTTGTGCTCGGGGTCGCGGACGCCAGCGAAGGCCCACTGCGTGTTCCACCACATGAACTTGCGGTAGTTCACCTTGGCGCGCAGCGTGAGCGTGTCGCCGCAGTCCTCGGGAATGCGGAGCCGGTAGTGGATCGTGTCGGCGGCTCCCGGCGGGATGAGGCGCACGTAGGCCAGCGAGCGCGCGGCCCAGGCGTTGCGCTTGTTGATCGGGTTGCCGCGCTCGTCGAGCAGCAGGCTGCGGTAGAAGTGCGCGCCCGGCTCGACCGGTCCCTTGCCTGCGTCCGTCACCTCGCCGCTGTGGAAGACCGTCCTCCCGTTCGAGTCGACGGCCTCGAGCTCGACCCACACGTCGAACGCATCCACCGTACCGCCCGGGAAGAAGTGGCCGATCTTGCGCGTCCGCACGACGACCTCGACGCGCGCCGACTCGCCTCGACGCAGCGACGCGTCCAGCTTGCCGAGCGGTGCGATGACCGGCGCCGCGTCGCGCAGCACGCTCGCCGCGGCCCCGAGATTGCCGCCCTCCTCGCCGACGGCGAAGGTGCTGGCGATCTTCGGCTCGGCGCCGGCGGCCGGGCGCGTTTCGAGCGGAGGGCCCGGGTCCTCGCCCGGCACGAGGCCGAAGATGTCGACGCTGACGACGCCGTCCTTCAGGAAGTCCTGCGTCACCTTGAGCTGCTCGTGGTCGCCGTTCACGAACGGCAGCGCCGTGTTCGCCGCCGGGAAGCGGTGCGACTTGACCTTGCCGTCCCTCGCGACCGGATCGTTCCCCACCACGAGCGGCATGTGGCAGTCAGCGCATTTCTGCGGCTTCGGCGGGTAGTAGAACGAGCGCGCCCCCTCGCCCGACATGCCCGAGGCCTGCCAGTTGTCGTAGTCGTTGAAGCCGCGGAACCAGCGGTAGTCGTTCACCGGCACGTCGAGGTGGACCTTGTGGCACGACGAGCAGAAGTCGGCCGTCTGCTGGCGGTGCATCGTCTTCAGGAACACGCGCCTGTGCGGGGCCGGGTCGAGCTTCAGCAGGTAGTCGTGGGTCGCGGACAGGATCGGGTTGTCGCTCACCGCCAGGTCGTGCAGCGGCGGGTACTCGACCTCGAAGTCGCCCTGCCCCATCGTGCTGCGCACGTGGACGATCGAGTGGCACGAGGTGCAGCCGAGCCCGTTCTGCGCCTCGGGTGTCTCGATCTGCTCCTTGATCGGCCGATCGAAGCGGCCGTTGAAGAAGACCGCGTGGTCGTGGCAGCCCGCGCACCACTTGCTCGGCTTCGTGCCCACGACGTCCTGCATGTACTCGATCGACTTGCGGTACCACTGGTTGTTGAACGACGAGAAGTGGTGCGCCGACGAGTTCCACTGGTCGTAGATGTCCTTGTGGCAGCGGCCACAGTCGGCGCTCGTCATGAAGAAGTTGGCGGGGATCGTCTTCCCGGTGTTGGTGTCGGAGGACGACGGGAAGAAGGGCGAGCGCGGCCCGGGGCCCTCGCCGTCCATGCTGTCCGGCGGCAGCGCCGGGTTCACGATGCGCCGGCCGTTCGGGGCGTGGTGGTCCGCGTAGTAGCGCAGCCCCGGCGTGAGCACGGCCCCCGCGAGCGCCGCGAGCGCCAGTGCGCGTCCCGCTGCCGGCCGCGGCAGCCAGGCGAGCGCGCCACGCAGGGCACCCGCCAGCAGCAGCAGCGCGCCGAGCGAGGCGAGGGCGATGTGCACGGCGAGCAGCGGACGGTAGGGCCGCGTCGTGCCGGTGAACATCAACACCAGGCCGACGAGCGTCGCCGCGAGGAGCGCCGCCGCGGCGGCCTTCTCGAGGGGACCGAACCCGCGGAAGGCGCGCGGAAGGCCCGGCCCCAGCACGACCGCCAGGAAGAGGCCTAGCGCCAGGTGGGCCACGACGTTCGCGAAGTAGAAGGGAGTCGGGTCCTGGCGCAGCGCCAGATAGGCGCTGTTGAGACCCAGCGCCACCGCCGCGGCGACGGCCCAGCTCCTCGGGCTGCGACCCACCCCCATCAGGCACACCTCCAGCTTGGAAAGCGAGGACTGAGCCTACAAGGCTCGTGCCAGCGGCGCCAGTGGCCGCGCCACTGGCCCATAACGACTTGCGGTCGCGTCGTGCACGGCCGCGCATACCGCCGATGCTCGAGCGCTGAAAACGTGCCGTAGGGGTTATGCGCGGCCCGACGCGGCGAGACGACTCGGCGGCCTCGGCTCTCCAAGTTCTATCTGGGGTGTGCGAAGAATGGCCAGGCTGGTAGCTTGCGTTCTTTGAAACGAGGGGGTTCCACCCCCTCGAGCACCCCCGCGGTTGTCCTGGCTAGCGGGATTTTGATCCAGCCGCTTGCTCGAAGAGGACCTTGTACTGGCCGTAGCCTGCTTCATCCAGCTTCGCGAGCGGGATGAAGCGCAGCGAGGCCGAGTTGATGCAGTAGCGCAGGCCGGTCGGCTTCGGGCCGTCGTCGAAGAGGTGGCCGAGGTGC
>DATBSL010000013.1:0-9377 GCA_036559805.1 Vicinamibacteria bacterium | reverse complement strand
ATGTTTGGCTACGCAACCGACCTGCGTTCGACGACGCAGGGCCGGGCCACGTTCACCATGCAATTCGATCGCTACGAGGAAGTCCCTCAGTCGATCGCGGGCGAGATCGTCGACGCCGAAAGCTAGCTAGAAAGGAACCGGAGGAGGAACATGGGCAAGGAGAAGTTCGAGCGCACCAAGCCGCATCTGAACGTCGGCACCATCGGTCACATCGACCATGGGAAGACGACGCTCACGGCGGCGATCACGTCGGTCCTCGCCGAGAAGGGCGGGAACACGGCCGTCCGCAGCCGATACCACGAGGATCGCCCCGTCCATCTGGGCCGCTCCCGTGATCATGTTCTTGATGTAGTCCGCGTGGCCAGGGCAATCCACGTGCGCGTAGTGACGATTCCCCGTCTCGTACTCCACGTGCGACGCGTTGATCGTGATCCCACGAGCCTTCTCTTCAGGCGCGTTGTCGATCGACTCGAACGATCGCACCGAGACCTTCGGGTTCCGCTTCGCCAGCGTCATCGTGATCGCGGCCGTCAACGACGTCTTCCCGTGGTCCACGTGCCCGATCGTCCCGATGTTCACGTGCGGCTTGCTACGGTCGAACTTCTCCTTGGCCATCGCTCGTCCCTCTAGTCCTTCGCAACCTTGCCCGTGACCCGCGCCACCACCTCCTCCGAGACGTTGCGCGGGGCCTCCGCGTACTTCTCGAAGTGCATCGAGTAGGTGGCACGGCCCTGGGTGCGCGACCGCAGGTCGGTCGAGTACCCGAACATGTTCGACAGCGGCACCATCGCGGTGATGATCTGGGTGCCGCCGCGCGAGATCTGGCCCTCGAGGTGCCCGCGGCGCGCCGAGAGGTCGCCCGTGACCGCGCCCGTGTAGTCGTCGGGGGTCACGACCTCGACCTTCATGATCGGCTCGAGCAGCACCGGGTGCGCCTTCTTCGCGGCCTCCTGGAAGGCCATCGAGCCCGCGATCTTGAACGCCATCTCGGAGCTGTCCACGTCGTGGTAGCTGCCGTCGTACAGGCGGATCTTCACGTCCACCACCGGGTAGCCGGCCAGGATGCCGCGCTCGGTGGCCTCCTTGATCCCCTGCTCGATCGGCTTGATGAACTCCTTGGGGATCGAGCCGCCGCTGATGTCGTTGTCGAAGACGAAGCCCTGGCCCGGCGCCGGGAAGAGCTCGATCTTGCAGTGCCCGTACTGGCCGCGGCCGCCCGTCTGCTTGATGTACCTGCCCTCGGCCTTCGAGTCCTTGCGGATCGTCTCCTTGTAGGCCACCTGCGGCTTGCCCACGTTGGCCTCGACGGAGAACTCGCGCTTCAGGCGGTCCACCAGGATCTCGAGGTGCAGCTCGCCCATGCCCGAGATCTTCGTCTGGCCGGTGTCCTTGTCGGTCTCGACCTTGAAGGTCGGGTCCTCCTGCATCAGCTTGGCGAGGCCGCTCGACAGCTTCTCCTGGTCGCCCTTGCTCTTGGGCTCGACGGCGAGCGAGATGACGGGCGCAGGGAACGAGATCGACTCGAGCACCACCGGGTCGTCGGGGTCGCAGATCGTGTCGCCGGTCGTCACGTTCTTGAGGCCCACCGCGGCGGCGATGTCGCCGGCGTAGACCTCCTTGATCTCCTCGCGCTTGTTCGCGTGCATCTTCAGCAGGCGCCCGATCCGCTCGCGCTGGCCCTTGGTGCTGTTGAGCACCGTGTCGCCCGTCTTCATGCAGCCCGAGTAGACGCGGATGAAGGCGAGCTGGCCGACGAACGGGTCGGTCATGATCTTGAAGACGAGCGCCGAGAACGGCGCGTCGTCCTGCGGGGGGCGCGGGACCAGCTCGCCGTTCTTGTTCGGGTCGTTGGCCATCGGCGTCGGCACATCGACCGGAGACGGCAGGTAGTCGACGACCGCGTCGAGCATGGGCTGGACGCCCTTGTTCTTGAAGGCGGAGCCGCAGATCACCGGGAACAGCTTCATCGCGATCGTGGCCTTGCGGATGCCGGCCTTGATCTCGGCGACGGTCGGGGCCTCGCCCGAGACGAACTTCTCCATCAGGTGGTCGTCCCCCGCCTCGTGGGCGGCCTCCGCCACCTTCTCGATCATGTGCTCGCGCTGGGCCTTCGCCGCCTCCAGGAACTCGGCCGGGATCTCGACGACCTCGAACTTGGCCCCGAGCTCCTCGTTCAGGTAGCGGACCGCCTTCATCTCGACGAGGTCGATGACGCCCTGGTGCTTGTCTTCCTCGCCGAGCGGCAGCTGGATCGCGACCGCCGACTTCGCGCTCAGCCGCGCGTGCATCGTCTCGATCGAGTGCAGGAAGTTCGCGCCGACGCGGTCCATCTTGTTCATGAAGGCGATGCGCGGCACGCGGTACTTGTCGGCCTGGCGCCACACCGTCTCGGACTGCGGCTGGACACCGGCGACGGCGTCGAAGACGGCTACCGCGCCGTCGAGGACGCGCAGCGACCGCTCCACCTCGGCCGTGAAGTCGACGTGGCCGGGCGTGTCGATGATGTTGATGCGGTTGTCCTTCCAGAAGCAGGTGGTGGCCGCGGAGGTGATCGTGATCCCGCGCTCCTGCTCCTGCTCCATCCAGTCCATCGTGGCGGTGCCCTCGTGGACCTCGCCGATCTTGTAGTTCACCCCGGTGTAATAGAGGATGCGCTCGGTAGTCGTCGTCTTGCCGGCGTCGATGTGCGCCGCGATCCCGATGTTCCGGGTGCGCTCGAGAGGTGTCGTCCTGGGCACTGTCGTTTTCCTACCCTGAGGCCGGCGCTACCAGCGGTAGTGCGCGAAGGCCTTGTTGGCCTCGGCCATCTTGTGGGTGTCTTCCTTCTTCTTCACGGCGCCGCCGCGCAGGTTGGCCGCGTCGATGATCTCTGAGGCTAGCTTCTGCACCATGGTGCGCTCCGGGCGCTTCCTGGCGAACCCGATCAGCCAGCGCAAGGCCAGCGACGTGCGGCGCTGCGTGTTGACCTCGACCGGCACCTGGTAGTTCGAGCCGCCGACGCGCCGGCTCTTGACCTCGAGCGTCGGCTTCACGTTGTCGATCGCCTTCTTGAAGAGCTTGAGCGGGTCGTCCTGGGTCTTCTGCTGCACGACGCCGAGCGCGTCGTACACGATTCCCTGCGACGTGGCGCGCTTGCCGCCGTACATCATGGTGTTGATGAACTTCGTCACGAGCGCGCTGTTGTACAGCGGGTCCGCCGCAACCTCACGACGCGAAATCAATCCCCGACGCGGCATATTTCCTCTCGTCCCGGCTCTCTTCAGTCCCCTGAAAATGACAACAGACGGCGCCTCGTCGGCTACGGCGTCCTGCCGTCGCCGGCTGGCGTCCGTCTGAGGCCCAACGATCCGCCCCGCCTCGAGGATCCTGGCCGTCCTGCCCGCCGGCGGCCCGATTTCCCCGACCGTGTCTCTCCGGCGATCCCGCCGGAACGCCTGTTCCTTGATCCTCCCCCGGGCTTCGGGCCCGGGACCGTCACGCCTGCAGCGAGCCTAAGCCTTGGGCCGCTTCGCTCCGTACTTGCTCCGGCCACGCTTGCGTCCCTGGACCCCGACCGCGTCGAGGGTCCCGCGCACGATGTGGTAGCGCACGCCCGGCAGGTCCTTCACGCGGCCGCCCCGGATGAGGACGATCGAGTGCTCCTGCAGGTTGTGGCCCACGCCGGGGATGTACGCCGTCACCTCTATGTGGTTGGTGAGCCGGACGCGCGCCACCTTGCGGAGCGCCGAGTTCGGCTTCTTGGGGGTCGAGGTGAACACGCGAACGCACACCCCCCGCTTCTGCGGGGATCCCTGGAGCGCCGGGCTGTCGGTCTTCGAGCGCAGTCGACTGCGACCGACCCGGACGAGCTGGTTGACCGTGGGCAATTTGCCTCCGAATGAGAACCGACTCGCGGGAAGCGGTCTGCCTGGCACCCAGGCACGCGACTCCCCGCCCAGAACAACCTTACGAGTCTACAGTAAACCGCCGGGCTGTCAACAGGAACCCCCCGGGAACGCCCCTCGTCAGGGGCGGAAGCCGCGGGCCCGTTCGAAGTCCGCCATCCGCTGCTCGAGGAGATCGCGCTCCATGGCGAGGCCGGCCTCGAGCAGGGCCCACTCGAGCTCCTCGGTCGCGCCGAGACGAGCCGCCGTCCCGGCGTCGTCGCCGTAGAACACGAGGCCCCCGCCTTCCCGCAGCAGCATCGGCACGACGAGGGCCTCGAGCGGGCGGGGCCCGCCGAGGAGCTCGAGCAGGCGCTCGTTCCCGGGCGTGGAGGAGAGCGGGCCCTTCCAGGAGTCGCGCCGCTCCACGGCCTGCGCGACGACCGACGGCTCGCCGAGCGGCAGGCGCACGCGGCGCGCGACCTCGTCCGGGTCGGAGCCCGGCAGGCCCACCTGGCCGGCGCCGTGCGCTTCGTCGCCGCGGAGCACGAGCAGCAAGCCACGAGCCACGAGCGGGGCCGCCCGCCGCAGCAGACCGAGCGTCACCTCGCCACGCAGGGAGGGCGCGGCGGGCGCCGAGGCTATCGCGCGCGGCGTCGACGGCGGCTCGGCCGCGGACGTCGCCTCGTCCATGCGCGTCATCGCCTCGAGCAGCACCTGGTCGGTCGCGACTCCGCCCGACACCACCAGCTCCTCCGCGTCGACGCCGATGTCGCCGCTCGAGGCGACGGGAGCCACCTCGAACTTGAAGTAGCCGCTGCGCCAGCGGCACAGCTCCTGCACCACCAGCCCGGTCTGCTGCTTGAGCGCCTCCTGGAGCTGCGCGTCGCTGATCGCGCCGCTCGCGACGAGCAGCGCGCCGAGCCTTTGGCGGTCCGCGGCGAGGTGCTGGCGTTCGAGCGCCTCGGCGAGCCGCTCAGGCGACACGAGCCCGCGGCACACCAGGATGCTGCCGAAGGTCTCGCGTATCGAGCTGGACGCGGCGTAGACGATGCGGCCGAGGCGAACTACCACGACGCCGGTCGCGTCGCGCCGGCTGAGCGTGACCTTGCCGGTGCGGTTGTTGAGCGCCAGGAAGTGGAGCAGCTCGGCGAGCTCGATCTCCTCGAGCCGGCCGGCCAGGCTCACGGCTGGCCCGGCTCGGCGGGCCCGAGCTCGATCGGGGTCCCGGGCTGCTGCCCGCGGATGCGGCGATAGGCCTCCTCGGCCTCGGGCCACGAGCCGCGCCGCAGCACGCGCGTGAGCGCGGGCAGCGCCGACAGGGCCGGAGGGCCGATCGCGCCGAGGGCCTTCACCGCGGCCTGGCGCACGCGTTGGTCGCTGTCGCCGATCGCGGCCGTGAGGGCGGGCACCGCCGCGGCCGCGGACGCTCCCATGTTCTCGAGCGCCATCGCGGAGACGTTGCGCAGCTCCGCGTCGGGGTCGCCGAGCGCCGCCGCGAGGTCGGGCACGGCGGCGCGGCCGCGCGGGCCCATGCCCCACAGCGTGTTGGCCGCGGCGAGCCGCTCGGGTGGCGTGCCGAAGCGCAGCATCTCCGCGAGCGCCGGCGCGGCCGGCTCGCCGATCTGCAGCAGCTTGAGGCGCGCCTCGCCGCTCGCCCGAGCGTCGGCGCCGCGCAACACGGCGAGCAGGTGCTTTATGTCGGGCGTGTCGTCCTTCGCGCGACACGCGGCGAAGGGGACGGCAACGGCGAGCGACGCGAGCAGGAGGGTTGCGGCGCGCATCCCCGAAGTCTAGGCGGCTCGGCACCCGGGTGTCGAGGCGCCCGTGCCTGGAAACCGTCTAGACTCGCTCTCGATGAGGGACCTGGCGCTCGTCCCGGCCACGTGCGGCCTCGTGGCCTACGCGGGGCTCGCCGCCTACGGCTCGACGCGCCTGCCGCACGTCGGCGCCTGGACCTTGCAGCTCGGCGGCGCGCTCCTGGCGACGGCGGCCCTCGCGCTCGTGGCGCGTCAGCTCTGGTCGCTCGTTTTCGCGCTGCTGTTCTGGAGCCTGACCGGCCTCGGCTACGGCGCGCTCGGCGTCGTCGTCGGCCGGGACGCCCTCACGGGCTCGGGCGGCGGCGAGTGGGCGGGCGTGCGCGGGCTCCTGCTCGGCGCGATCGCGGCGGTCGTCCTGTTCGCCGCCGCGCTGTCTTTCGCTCTCGCCGCGACGCTGGCCCTGCCGTGGCGCGCGCTCACCGGATCGCGCTCGCCAGCCGCCTGGGTGCTCTCGACGCTCCTGGCGCTCGCGGCGATCGGGCTCGTCGGCTGGCTGGGCGGCCGCTTCGGGCAGGAACGGCTGCTGGCGCAGAACGAGTGCCTCGCGGGAAGCGGACTGCGCTGCTACGAGCTGTCCCGCGACGAGCGCTTCGGGACGTCGGAGCGCCACGCGTTCGCGCTCCGCGGCTGCCTGGCGGGCCACGACCCTGCCTGCGGCCAGCTGGCGAGCTCGCTCGAGCCCGCGCACGGCGCCGAGAGCGCCGAGGCCAATTCCCTGCTCGCCCGCTGCGAGGCGGGCAACCCGGACCTGTGCCGCCGGCTCGGCGTGCACCTGCTGAAGCTCGGCGACGCGGCGGGGGCCACGCGCCTGCTCGAACGGTCCTGCGCGCTCGACACGCGCTGGTGCGACTCGGCCGCCCGTGCCGCGGAGGAGCTGAGTGCTCTCCCGCTTGCGCGCCGGCTGCGGGAGCAGGGCTGCGAGCGCGAGGACGCGCGCGCGTGCCGGGGTCTGTTGCAGCAGCTGCGCGGCTCGCTGCCGCCCGACGATCTCGCCCGGCTCGAGCTTCGCGCGTGCCTCGTCGGAGACGTGAACGACTGCATGCCGCTCATGCGCCGGGACCTGCACGGCGTCTGCTCGCAGATCTGCGCCGGCGCGAGCGAGAGCCGGATGCACAGCTGCGGCTACTGCGCCCGCGAAGCCGTGAGCGCGGGGGCCTCGGACCTGGCCGAGGCGTGGCTGGCCGCGTCGTGCGCGCGCGGCTATCGCTGGTCGTGCCGCGAGGTCGAAGAGCTCCAGCACGCGCGCATCTCGGCCGGCCCCGCACGTGTGAGTCGGCCGTAGAGCCGGACGCGCAGGGGCAACCGCCCCTGCGCGCCTCGGCTGGACGCTTCGAGCCGTCGGCCTACTGTCGCGTGCGGACCTGCCCGCGGATCTCCCCGTCGGGGTACGCCGTGGTGTGCACGTTCACGTACGCGGTGCCGTTGCGCAGCTCGTCGAGCAGCGCCTCGAAGCTGATGCCCTGCACGTCACCGGAATCGAAGCTGCCCTGCGCGAGCTGCCCGCTCATCGGCCCGCTCGCCGGTCCCTCGAACAGCGTCACGCGCACGGGCCCGTTGGCGCCCGATGCCCCGGAATGGACGTGCGCGGCGGTGACTCCGGTGATGCCGTTGACCTCGATGCGGTACTGCACGTTCGCGTTGCCGTCGAAGTCCAGGGTGGCGCTGCCGGTTGCGGCCGACGTGTTGGGCGGCACCTCGCTCGACGAGGCGAGGGCGCCGCTGAAGGCCGCGGGCTGGGTAGCGTCGTCGTCGCAGCCGGCGGCGCCCAGCGCGAGCATCAGGCAAAGAGTGCGGACGAGTGTGAAATGACGCATGAATCTCTGGCCTCCGTTTTTCCCTCGAATGACGTTTCTGCAATCCCGCTGCTCGTCTGAACAATTGGGATCGCCGACGAGGTCCCAAGGCCAACCCTGTCAGTGCCTGAAAACCTCACTGTCGCGAGTGAGCAATCACGGTGCCACTCGTCGAGAACGCGCGCGTGCGCGGCATCCCTTTTGCTGTCACCCTCGCGAGAGGGCCAGCATGAGCACAATCACATTCCCACTCTTCGGGACGTTCCCCCCGCCGCAGCCGAAGCCGCTGCCGAGCCCGGCTCGGCCGCCCGCGCCGCCCCACCCCGATCCCGCTCCTTCGCCGGCGCCCGGGCGTCCCGACCCGCGCCCGCCACGGCCGGACCCGGAGCCCGATCCCGTGCCGGCCGCGCCGAGGTAAGCGCGCGCTGCGTCGGCAGCTCAGGTCGACGGGGTGGGGTCCTTGGCGTGCACGAGCTCGGGCACAGGCGGCACGGGCCGCGCGATCGCCTGCCCGAGCTGCGGCCGCGCGTCGCGCTCGAATGGCTCGAGCTTCACCCGGCGACCGGTGCGCGCCGATTCCTCGAGCGCCCGCAGCGCCCGAACGTCCGCGAGGCCTTCCTCGCCGGAGGGCTCCGGCCGCTTGTCGTTGCGGATGCAGTCCGAGAAGTAGAGCAGCTCCGGAGCGAACTGGTCGCGAGCCTTGAAGACGCGCGTGCGCGTCTTGCCCTCGCGCGTCAAGCGGTGGGTGAGGTCCTCGGCGATCGAATACGCAGGATCGACGCGGAGCGATGCGCGCGTGCCGACGATCTCGTAGGCGGCGACTCCCGAGGCTCCGAACGAGCAGGTGAACGACGCGAGCCGGTTGCCGGGAAAGCGCAGCACGGCGGCGGTCATCTCGGGGACCTCCCCGAACCTGCGGTCGTCGCCCGTGACGTGCCAGGCCAGCGCCTCTTCCGGCTCGGCGCGGAACAGGTAGCGCGCGGCGTTCAGGCAGTAGATGCCGATGTCGAAGAGGGCACCTCCCTCGCCGCCTCGCAGGCGCAAGTTGCCGGGCTCCACCCGGTTCGTGAAAACGGAGTGGAAGATCCGCGGCTCGCCGAGCTTGCCGGAGCGAACGGTCTCCACGGCCTCGAGGTTGGCGCGCTCGAAGTGAAGCCGGTAGGCCACCATCAGCTTCACGCGCGCGTCGCGGCAGGCTTCGATCATGGCTTCGCAGTCGCTCTCCGTCGTGGCGAGCGGCTTTTCGCAGAGCACGTGCACTCCCGCCGCCGCCGCGGCTTCGGTGTACTGGCGGTGCATCGTGTTCGGCAGCGCGATGAAGACGGCATCCAGGTTCGCCTCGCGCAGGCACCGTTGGTAGTCCTCGTAGGCGTAGAGCCGGTCGACGCGGTACTTCCGGCCGAGCTTGCGCAGCTTCACAGGGTCGTCCGAGACGAGCGCCGCCAGGACGGAGTTGCGGCGCGCGTTGGCGAATGCGGGAAGGATCGCGGACTGGGCGATCCAGCCCAGTCCCACGACGGCGTAGCGAACCGGCTCGCGCCGATCGCTCGCCCTCCGCGCAGGCCTTCCGGCCCTGGGTCGTGAGGAACGCGTGGCCATGAGGGATCTCCTTTCGAGGAAACAGGCAGCAATCAATGTGCCGTGGGCAAACAGGGGGGTCTGGGGGGACAGAGTCCCCCCAGATCAAAGAAGGAGGCAGCGGCCCTATTGCCGTTCGTCCCTCTTCGAGAGCCCCCTTGAGGAGTCACTGGCCATAGCCCGTTGCCGTTCGTCCTCCTTCTCGATCCCTCCTTGAGGAGTCACTGGCCGATGGCCCGTTTGCCTTCCTCCTCTTTTCGATCCCCCCTTGAAGAATCACCGGCCATCCGTCCGTTACGTTCGATCTCGTTTCTACAAAGCTC
>DATBSL010000012.1:0-13110 GCA_036559805.1 Vicinamibacteria bacterium | reverse complement strand
GTGCACGCCACGATCGAGCCGGCACGACACGTGGGCGGCGACCTGTTCGAGGTCCTGCGCGTGTCCAAGGATCGACTGGTCATCGCGGTCGGCGACGTGTGCGGGAAGGGCATCACCGCGGCCTTGTTCATGGCGGTCACGGTGACGCTGCTCCGCGCGCTGGCACGCCAGCTCGACGGACCGAAGCAGATCCTCGAGCTGCTCAACGAGGAGCTGGCCGCCCAGAACCCGCGAGGGATGTTCGTGACCATGGTCTGCCTCGAGGTGCGGCGCGGCGGGCGCGTCACCTGTGCCAACGCGGGCCACGACGCAGCACTGCTGGTAGGCTCGTCGGGGCCGCCCCGGCCTGTGTTCCCGTCGTCAGGGACCGTGCTCGGCCTCTTCCCGGGCCAGACCTACTCGAGCGCGACCCTGGAGCTCGCACCCGGTGACAGTCTGGTCCTCTACACGGACGGGGTGACCGAGGCCACGGACGCCGCAAACGGCTTGTTCGGCGAGGAGCGTCTGCAAGCCTGCCTCGCCGCTGGAGCGGGGCAAACCGCCAGCGACACGGTGGACCGGCTGCTGCGCGCGGTGCGCGCGTTCGCGGGGGGAGCTCCGCAGTCCGACGACATCACCATCCTCGCCCTGCGGCGCACGGACGAGTCGTAGGCCGTGCAAGGAGGCCGTTATGAGCCACGCCGAACCATCGGTGCTGATCGTCGACGATGAGCGCCTGAACATCGACCTGATGGTGGACCTGCTGAAGCCGCATTACCGGACCCTGGTGGCCACGAACGGCGAGCAAGCCCTGAAGCGGGCCGCGGGAGAGCCGCGCCCGGACATCCTGCTGCTGGACGTGATGATGCCGGAGATGGACGGCTACGAGGTCTGCCGGCGGCTCAAGGCCGACGCCGCCACGAGCCACATCCCCGTGATCTTCGTGACCGCGATGAGCGAGGTGGGCGACGAGATGAAGGGCTTCGCCCTGGGCGCCGTCGACTACATCACAAAGCCCATCTCCCCGCCCATCGTCGAAGCCCGCGTCCGGGCGCACCTGGAGAACAAGCACGCCCGCGACTTCATCGAGGACCGAAACCGCGTGCTGCAAGGCATGGTGCTCGAGCGCACCCGCGAGCTGGCGGCCACGCAGGACGCGACCATCCTGAGCATGGCCACGCTGGCCGAGACGCGCGACCCGGAGACGGGCCACCACCTCCAGCGCACTCAAGGCTACGTGCGCAGCCTGGCCGTGAGGCTGCGCACGCACCCGCGCTTCCGCGACGAGCTCGATGACCATGCGATCGAGCTGCTCTTCAAGTCGGCGCCGCTCCACGACATCGGCAAGGTCGGGGTGCCCGACAGCATCCTGCGCAAGCCGGCCAAGCTGACCCCTGACGAGTACGACGAGATGAAACGGCACGTCGTGTACGGCTACGAGGCGATCGTGGCCACCGAGAAGCTGCTGGCCAGCGCCGGGATCTCCAGCGCCGCCGCCTCGTTCCTTCGCTACGCCCGCGAGATCGCCCGCAGCCACCACGAGAAATGGGACGGCACGGGCTATCCCGACGGGCTCGGGGCCGACGAGATCCCGCTCTCCGCCCGACTCATGATGATGGCCGACGTCTACGACGCGCTCACGTCGAAGCGCTGCTACAAGCCGGCCTTCTCGCACGCGCAAGCGGTCGCCGAGATCCTGCCCGGCCGCGGCACCTACTTCGACCCCGACGTGGTCGACGCCTTCTGCGCCCTCGACGCGGAGTTCGTCCAGATTGCCCGCAGCCACGCCGAATGAAAGTCGAGAACATGGCGCCGCTCTGGTGAGCGCGCTCAGCGGGTCCAGAAGAAGGCGAGCGTCCACATCGCGACGTTGATCAACACGCCGATCCCGCCGATGATGATGCCGGCGAGCGCCACGCCGCGGCCGGCGTAGCGCTGCGGGTCGCGGCTCACCCGCTGGAGCGCGACGAACCCGATCGCGACGGCGATCAGGGGCACGACGCCGCCTATGCTGAGGCACATGCCGAACCCGGCTACGGCGAGCGAGGCGATCGCCAGGCCATGGTCCGGAGGGATCGCGGGTGCTTGGGCGTCCCCGGCGGCCAGGGGGATCGTGCCCGTGCTCGGCGCCGCCGCGGGCCGCAGCGGGCGGCTCGCCCCGGCGCGGAAGGCCTGGCGGGCGCCCAGGTACTGTGACACGTTCCCGATCAGGATGATCGGCGTCGCGAAGAACGAGACGATGCCCCACCAGCCGAAGAACGCCGTGACTATCGTCGTCGCGCGAAACTGATCGGCCGCGCAGCGCTCACACAGATTTCCCTTCACCGCTTTCGTGAGGCGCAGCACGATCAGGCCGACGTTCTGCTTGAGCTCGACATAGTGCGTGGGGCCGCGCACGCCGCAGATCTGGCAGTCGCCGTGCTCCGGCGCCTGGGCTGTCCGGTCGGTCGGGAGCGCACGAGGCGACGGCGCGTGGCGCGGCGGAGGGGCGGAGGTGATGCGTGGGCGCGACGGCGGATCCGGTCCGATCGGCACCACACCGTGGCAGCGTGGGCACTGGCCATCGGGCTCCCGGTTGTGGCTCAAGCCGCACGCCGGACAGGTTGCGAACGCCGCCACGCTCAGGAGCCTCCTCCGAATCGCCGGCGCGCGATTGTCGCATGCGATTGACCCGGCCGGGCGCCGCCGTCAGACTGCGCCGCGTGACCGAGCGGCTGCACCGCGACGATCCGTACCTCCTCGAGTTCGACGCCGTGGTGCGCGAACGTCGCGAGCACCAGGGCCGACCCGCGGTGGTCCTGAACCGGACGGCCTTCTATGCGGAGAGCGGCGGTCAGCCCTGGGACCTCGGCCTCCTCGAGGACGCGCGCGTCGTCGCCGTCATCGAGGACGGCGGCGAGGTGGTGCACGTCCTCGACCGCCCGATCGCGGCCGACCGTGTCCACGGCCGCGTCGACGCCGCTAGGCGCCGCGATCACATGCAGCAGCACCACGGCCAGCACCTGCTGTCGAAGGCCTTCGTCGAGGTGGCGCAGGCGGCGACCGTCGCGTTCCACCTCGGTAGCGAAGACACGACCGTCGACCTCGACCGCTTCGTCGGGCAGGAGCAGGCTCGCGCCGCCGAGACGTGCGTCAACGACATCGTCTGGCAGGCTCGGCCGGTGCGCATTGCGTCGCTCACCGCCGCCGAGGCGCGCGCGCAGGGCCTCGAGCCGCCCGAAGGTGTCGAGAGCGGCATCCGGATCGTGGAGGCGGAGGGCTTCGACCGCCAGCCCTGCGGCGGGACGCACCCGCGCACCACGGCGGAGGTCGGCGTCGTCCTGGTCACGGCACTCGAGCGCTACAAGGGCGGCACGCGCGTGCACTTCGTCTGCGGCGGGCGCGCCGTCGAGGCGTTCGCGAGGCGCCGGGCTGCGCTCGACGAGCTGGTCGCCGGCCTTTCGGCGCCGATTCAGGAGCTGCCGGCCGCCGTCCAGCGCCTGAAGGATGATCTCGCCGCCTCGGAGCGCCGCGCCAGGGGGCTCCTCGAGCGCGCCATCGACGGAGACGCGCGGCGCCTGCTGGC
This sequence comes from Vicinamibacteria bacterium, assembly GCA_036559805.1. Taxonomy (GTDB): domain Bacteria; phylum Acidobacteriota; class Vicinamibacteria; order Fen-336; family Fen-336; genus DATBSL01. Next base: position 9,566 of record DATBSL010000012.1, on the reverse strand, counting down.
CACCGCCCAGGGCAGCGGCTCTCCGGCCGTCGTGGTCGCGACGCTCGAGGGCTGGCCGGCGGAGGAGCTCCGGCTGCTCGCGGCGCGCGTCGTGGCGCTGGCGCCCGCGGTGGCGCTGCTCGCGAGCCGGAGCGAAAAGGCTCAGCTCGTGTTCGCGCAATCCGAAGGCCTGACTCACGACGTCCCCGCCCTGCTAAAGGCCGCCGTCGAGACGATCGGCGGGAAGGGCGGCGGACGCGGCAACCTGGCTCAGGGCGGCGGCGACCGCCTCGACAAGCTCGACGAAGCTCTCGCGCGTGCGCGCGCCGCCGTCAGCGCCGGGGGGTGAGCTCGCGCTCCGATTCCGCGCCGCGCTCGCCCTACGTCACGCTCGTGACGGCCGTGCTGCTCGTCTCGGTGGGCGCGATCCTCGTCCGGCTGGCCCAGGCGCCGCCGCTCGCCGTCTCCTTCTACCGCATGTCGATCGCGTGCGTGATCCTGCTGCCCTTCGCCTGGGGCGACGCGCGTCGCTCCTGGCCGGCGCTCGACCGCCGAAGCCACCTGCTGCTCGTCGCCGCCGGCGTGGCGCTGGCTCTGCACTTCGCCACCTGGATCGCGAGCCTGTCGCACACCTCGGTGGCGGCCTCGGTGCTGCTCGTCAACACCGCGCCGCTCTTCGCGACCGTAATGTCGCGCGTCTTCCTCGGCGAGAAGCCGCCGGTCGCAGTCCAGGTCGCGATCCCGGTCGCGATGGCCGGAGCCGCGTTGATCGCGTTCGGCGAGGGCGGCTCCTCGCCGGCGTCGCTTTTCGGGAACCTGCTGGCGGTCGTCGGGGCCGTCACGCTCGCAACCTACCAGGTGATCGGCCGGGGCCTGCGCGGCGCGCTGCCGCTCAACGCCTACATGCTCGCCGTCTGGGGCACGGCCGTGGTCACGCTGGCCGCGCTGGCGGTCGCCTTCGGCACGCCCTTCGGCGGCTTCCCGCTGCGCACCTGGCTGGCCTTCACGGCGCTCGCCGTGGTGCCGACGCTCGGCGGCCACGGCCTCGCAAACCGGGCGCTGCGTTCGCTCCCGGCTCCGACCGTGGGCTTGTTCCTGCTCGGCGAGCCCGTGATCGCGTCGCTGCTCGCGTACCTGATCTTCGGCGAGACGCCGGGAGCGGCGACGCTCGTCGGCGGGGCCGTTGTACTCGCGGCGCTCGCCCTCGTGCTCGGCCGCCGACCCTGACGATGTCAAGATCCAAGACCTGACCCCTTCCGTCAACGCAAGCGGTAGAGAGCGCCCCAATCCCCCGCTGCGACAGGCGCGCCCATCGACTCCCAGGGCCGCGCGGACGCCGGGAAAGCCGCCGACTCGCGCGCGCCCCAGAACACGTGGCTCGCGTCGAGATCCCTCGCATGGTCCTGCCATCCTGCGGCGCCGCGCAGCAGCTCCGCGAGCCGCCACTCGGTCCGGGCGGGGGCGAGCCCGTGGCTCCACAGATGTCCCGAGTAGCCGGCCACGATCGGCCGGCCGCAGAGCGCGACGGGGTGATTGAACGTCTGCACCGTCGCGACGCGAGTCGTCGCGACGCGTGCGAGCGCGTCGCAGACTCCCGCATACTCGGCGCGGTCGAGGACCTCCAGCCGCGGCAGCCGCCCGAAGCACGCCCACAGCGTCGCCTGCACGCCGGAGGCGAAGAGCAGCACGAGTGCCGCCGTACGCAGCGCCGGCCTCAGCCGCGCCAGGACGAGGCTCTCGAGCGCCGGGAGCATCGCCACCCAGCTCCACAGCATCAGCTTCGTGTTGTCCCAGGCCCAGGGCGCGACGCGCACCAGGAACAGCAGCGCGAACACCGCGAGCGACGGAACCAGCAGCAGCAGCTCCAGGCGCGCGCGCGCGCGCCAGCCCGCGACGAGCGCCGCGAGCGCGAGCGGCAGCCAGAATCCGAAGTTGCGGGCCAGGAAGACGAAAGCACCTTCCGGTCCGATCATCCAGCCCGGCGCCCAGCCCACGAGCCCTCCTGCGCGCAAGCCGCCCGTGACCTGGAAAACGCCCCAGGTGGCCGGGACGAAGGCGATCGCCAGACCCGGCAGGCCCGAGCGCCAGCGCCCTCCCGCGATCGCCCAGACCGCCCAGACGAAGGACAGGAACGCGAACGTGTGCATGTGCACGATCGGCAAGGCCCCCCACAGCACTCCCTCCACCCAGGACGGCAGGCGGGCCTCACCCCGCAACAGCCGAGCCCGCCAGGCCGCGAGCAGCACGAGGCCAGCGGGAAGCGCGAGCAGGAAGCCGCGTTGCGGGACGAAGAGGGCAAGGTACAGGTTCTTCCACGCGATCGTCTGCTCGACGTCGGCCAGGCTCAGCCGCGCGAGCGCCGGGATCCCCGCGAGCCCGCCCGCGAAGAGGACGCCGGCGACGCCGAAGGCCCCGCCCCAGCCGCGCAGCGCGAGGCCCGCGAGCGCCGCGCCGGCGAGACCCATCGCCGGGAGGACGAGCTCGAGCGGAGCACCGAGCTGCACCGGGATGGCCGTCAGCAGATCGACGCCGAGCGGGTAGTGGAGGCGCGCCTGCGTGAGGATCGGGTTTTCCGGCCAGAAGGCGGCGCCCGACGCGAGGTGCCGCACGTAGGTCCAATGCAGGGGCAGGTCGCCGTAGTTGTGCGGCAGCAGCGTCAGCAGCACGCCGCTCCGCTCGAAGACGAGCCAGCCGAACTGGCGGATGGAGACGAGCGCGAAGGCGCCGAGCGCCAGCCACTGCCAGCGCGTCCATGGCGTTTCAGGCTCTGACGCCGAGTGTTCGGCCCGCGTCGAGCGAACCGCGATCGCGCCCAGGACGCCGCCGGCAACGAGCGAAGCCACGCCGACGGCGGGACTCAGCGACCCGACGGCCCACGCCAGGAGCGCCGCCACCACGACGGCGACGGACGCAAACACGACACCGGCCACCAGAAAGGAAGCCCACATCTTTTCCACCGGTTTCCAACAGCTATTCAAGCCGCCGCGCGCCATTCTTCCACACGCGACGCCGCTCTTTTCCACAGAGGATCGCCAGCTTCCGCACAGGAGATCCGCAGGTCATCCACTGCACTCGGCCGGGTTTTGCACAGCGGGCACACAGGTCTCCCACAGGGAGAGGCTCGCTCTTCCACAGGTTTTGAAGAGTCAGGCGGTTGGGAGATCCGCGGCTGCGGGAAGCCCCGGAAGCCCGGTGGCCGTCAGGGCCGCGCGCACGACGGCGCGGGCAACGACCTCCGCGGCTGCCGTCCCAACGACGAGCGCCGCCTCGTCCAGCTTCACGGCCCCCGTCGACAGGGCGAAGAGCGTGTCGCCATCCCACGGCGTGTGCGCCGGGCGGATGGTCTGGGCCAGGCCGCAGTGCGCCATCTGCGCCACGCGTGCCGCCTCGCTCTTCTCGAGCGCGACGTTCGTCGCCACGACACCGATCACCGTGTTCTCGCGAGTCACGCGGCGGCCCGTCCTCTCCCCCGCCAAAAGCGCGTCCACGGTCCCTCGCAGCGCTTTGCCGTCCTCGGTCCGCAGCCCGGCGATGGGACGGCCGGTGCCCGGATCGACGACGTCGCCCAGCGGGTTCACCGCCACGAGCGCCGCGACGACTCCGCCTCCCGGCAGCCGCACCGAGGCGCTCCCGAGCCCCGACTTCATCGCGCGCGCCAGCCCGTGCAGGAAGCCCGCCCCGGCGCCCGCCCCCGCCCCGACGCAGCCCTCGGCCACCGGCCCGTTCGACGCGGCGCGCGCGGCCGCGTAGCCCGCGTTCGCGTCGGGCCGGATCTTCCAGTCCCCGATACCCAGGTCGTACAGGATCGCGGCGGGAACGATCGGGACCTTGCCGGCGCCCGTCGGAAAGCCGATCCCCTTCTCCTCGAGGTAGCGCATCACGCCGCCCGCCGTGTCGAGACCGAACGCCGAGCCCCCCGACAGCACGATGGCGTGGACCACTCGCACGGTATTCACGGGATCCAGGAGGTCGGTTTCACGGGTGCCCGGGGCGCCGCCGCGGACGTCGACGCCGCACACCGCGCCGGCCTCGGCCAGCACCACGCTGCACCCGGTCGGCCGCCGCGCGTCGGTGAAGTGGCCGACGCGAATGCCGTCGACGTCCGTCAGGCCTCCTGCCGGCGCGAGCGCCGCCAGGCCCGAGCGGGCCGGCTGAGACGCCGCCGCCGGCCACGCGGCGGACAGGGACGCGGCCAGCGCCGCCGTGAAGCCGCGCCGATCGATGGGTGTCACACGCGCACCGTCGGGTCGAACAGCTTCTGGTGCTCGTCGACCGCGAAGCGGTCGGTCATGCCCGCGATGTAGTCGCACACGACGCGGTGCACCCCCTCGCGCGCCACCTGCTCCTGGTGCTGCGGGGGGAGCTGCCCGGGCTCGTTCACGTAGGAGTGGAACAGGTCGCGCAGGATGCGTCCGGCCTTGTCGCCCATCCGCACCACGCGGTAGTGGCGGTACATGTTGTGCAGCAGGAACTGCTTGAGCTGCCGCACGCGTTCCGCGACCGTGTCCGAGTAGCCGACGAGCCTCCTGCCGGCGACGCGCACGTCCTCGACCGAGCGCACGCCCGCCGACTCGAGGTTGGCCTGGGTCGCCTCGATCAACGCGCCCACGCAGCGGTCGATGATGAAGCGCACGACGTGGTGGCGTTCGAGGCGCTCGTCGCCGAAGCCGCGGGCGACGGCGTCGTCGTGGGCCTCGCGGAAGAGCGCCACCTCCCGGATCGCTTCCACGCTGAACATCCCCGAGCTGAGGCCGTCGTCGACATCGTGGTTGTTGTAGGCGATCTCGTCGACGAAGTCGACGAGCTGCGCCTCGAGCGTGGGCGCCTCGCCGGGCGCGTACTCCGAAGGCGCGGTCGCGTCGGAGTCGGGGCGGTGCTTGATCATGCCCTCGCGCACTTCCCAGGTCAGGTTCAGCCCCGGGAACTCGGGATAGCGCCGCTCGAGCCGCTCCAGGATCCGCAGCGTCTGCTGGTTGTGCTCGAAGCCGCCGTGATCGCGCATCAGCTCGTTCATCACGCGTTCGCCCGAGTGCCCGAACGGCGTGTGCCCGAGGTCGTGCCCCAGCACCAGGCACTCCGTCAGCTCTTCGTTCAGCCCCATTGCGCGCGCCACCGTGCGTCCGATCTGCGCGCCCTCGAGGCTATGTGTGAGCCGCGTGCGGTAGTTGTCGCCCTCGTGGTTCACGAAGACCTGCGTCTTGTACTCGAGGCGCCGGAACGACGAGCTGTGCACGACCCGGTCCCGATCACGCTGGTAGCAGGTCCTGAGCGGGTGCTCGGCCTCGTGGTGGCGCCGGCCGCGGCTGCGCGCGCTGCGCATGCCCCACGGGGCGAGCGTCAGGTCTTCGCGCTCCTCCTGGGCCTTGCGATCGACGAGCCCCATGCCAGCCCCTCCCAAACCGCGCGGCTCAGCCCGCGGCGGCGAGCTGCAGCACGAAGTGGACGAGGGCGCCCTTCGACTCGGGAGCCGCCAGGCTCCCCGAGTTCAGGGCCAGGATCGCGTAGACCGCGCTCATCTCGGTGTCGGCATCGGAGTGGACGGCCTCGGTCACCACGGGCGCGCCCACGGTCGACGCACCTTCCCCGACCCAGACGTGGACGCGGACGAAGTTCTTCTCAGGGCCGGCGTGAATTCGGATCACCGGGATCATCGAGCGCTCGAGCGCCGCCGCCTCGCAGCGCGCCACGAGCGTCGCGATCGCGAAGCGGAGGAGCGTCGCGTCGCCCGCGACGGCGGGCGTGCCCTCCACGACGGTCACGCTGACGCCGGGAACCCGCAGTGGGGCGAGCACGTCCTCGAGCCGCACCGCGCCGCGGCGCGAGCTGCCGCCCGGCAGACGGGTCAAGAGCGACGCGATCGCGGCCGCCGAGGCACGGGACACGGCTCGCATCCTGTCGACGCTCGCCTTGGCCTCGCGCGCTGCTACGGCCTCGAGCGGCCCGGCGAGGATGCGCCCCAGGAAGCCCACGTGCTCGAGCGTGTCCGCTCGCGGCAGGGTCATGTGCGGCCGGTAGTAGAGGATCGCGAGCGCCAGCACACGCTCCGCCGAGCGCAGCGGTACGAGCGCCGCCGACTCGAACGCCGGCTCGCTCAAGCCGAGCGCAGCCGCGAGCTCGGGGAGCTCGCGTCCCTCCTCGAGGCGCGGCTCGTCGAGGTCGCGCAGCTCCTCGAGGTGCGCCCCACCCCAGCTCGTGCGCGCGAGCGGGTCGCTGACGAGCGGCGGCAGGACCATGACCTGCGGCGGGTCCGTCGTGGTCAGCAGCAGGCTGGCGTTGGCCGCCTCGGCCGAGCGCATCAGGATCGACAGGATCCGCCGGGCGCGGTCCTCGACCTCGCCCTCGCCTGCCGGCTGCTCGGCGAGCGCGAGCGCCAGCTTCAGCTCCGCGAGGCGCGAGCGCGCGAGGTCGCGCTCCTCGCGCAGGTCGTCGACCCGCGCGCCGAGCTCGGTCGACGCCTGCGCGTAGGTCTCGGCCAGCACGTCGCTCGAGCGCGCATCGGGAGCGCCGCGCGCCACCTCCTCGGGCATCGCCAGCTTGAGCAGGCGGCGGGTGGCAGCATCTCCGCCGAAGAGCGCCTCCTCGGGCAGGTCGACCGACCCGACGCGCTCGTCGCTCTCGCCGCCCGCGAGCCGAGGCGCGCCGAACATCGCGACGATCGCCTGCTGCGTCCAGTCCGCGAGCGACTGCCCGTCAGGCAAGGCCATCGCCGGGTAGCGTCGCGACAGGCTCTCGAGCGTCTGACGGATGATCTCCGCGAGGGTTTCCAGCACGCCCTCGCCGCGCGTCGCCACGGCGATGAAGTGCGGAGCGCGTCGCACGTTGAGCCATTTCTCGAGCGTCTCCAGCTCCATCACGTCGGGCAGGTCGCGCTTGTTGTACTGCATCACCATCGGGATCGTGGCCGGGTCGAGCTGCTGCGCGACGAGGTGCCCCTGCAGCTCCCGGTACGCCTGCTGGTTCTCCTGCCAGCGATCCGTCGCCGAGTTCGCGACGAAGACGACGCCGTCCGACCCGTGCAGCACCACGCGGCGTGCCGGGGCGTAGATCGCCTGGCCCGGCACGGCCGCGAGCTGGAAGCGCAGGTCGTAGCCCATGAAGCCCGACGACTTGAGCGGCAGCAGGTCGCACAGGATCGTGCGGTCCTGCTGCGAGTTCACCGAGACGAACTCGCCGCGCCGCCCCTGGCGCGCGCGGTCGTAGAGCACCTTGAGGTTCGTCGTCTTGCCGCCCACCGCGGGGCCGTAGTAGGCGATCTTGATGCGGATCGTGCGCTCTTGGCGGTTGAACTCGACCATGTCGCTGACGCGCCCGGGAACTCTAGCAGATCGGTCCCGCGTTTGCCTCGCCCGAGCGCGCTCTGGTAGACTTTCCGTCTCTCGCCCGGGCCGCTAGCTCAGCTGGGAGAGCGCCTGGTTCGCAATCAGGAGGTCGGGGGTTCGAGCCCCCCGCGGTCCACCAAGCTCAATAGCCTAGCGGGACGCTTGACCGCGAGGGGCCACAACCGACGGCTAAACCCGCCGCGTCACTCCTTCGTGATCTTGAAGTCGCCCTTCCGATCGTCGTGGCTCCACGAGCCCGTCATCGTCTTCCCAGCGACCTTGCCGTCGATGACGTAGTGGATGTCGCTGCCACCGCGGCCCTTCACATCGGCTTCGAAGTGCACGGCGCCCGTCTTCGGATCGAAGGTCGCCTTCTTGAGCGGCACGGCGTTCGGGCCGGGGTTCACCGTCCCGGTCAGAGCCTTGCCGTCCCACTTCAGCTCGACGGTGGCGGCGTTGCGGTCGCCAGCGCTCGGGCCCCAATCGCCCTTCCAGGTGCCGGTCAGCGCATCGGACTGAGCAAGCGCGGACGTTGCGAGCGCGAGGCCGAGTCCGAGAGTCACCAGCGACAAACCGAGCTTTCGCATTTGCTCCTCCTCGAGAAACTGCGTGTCGCCCCCGATTCGATTGTGCGCCTAACGGCCTGCGTTCACCACTCTTGGCCGTCGGGTGCCACCCGCGCGCGGAACTCACGCCGTCCGATTCCGTAGACTAGACGCAGGGAGACCTCGGGCCAGCTCGCCGCCATGACCGCCACCACGACAGTCACTGTTCGCCTACCCGGAGTGCTGCGCTCCAGCTGCGGCGGGCTCAAGGAGTTCCCGCTGTCCGTCTCGAGCGTGCGGGCCGCGCTCGACGCGATCGAGCAGCTCCACCCGTCGCTTCACCGCAGCATCTGCGACGAGACGGGAGCGGTGCGCCGCCACGTGAACGTCTTCGTCAACATGGATCACGTGCGCGACCACGCAGGGCTCGACACGGCACTCGCGCCGGGAGACGTCGTCTGGTTCCTTCCCGCGGTTTCAGGAGGTTGAGATGGCCGATCGAGTGATCCTCTGCATCGGGACGCGGAAGGGGCTTTTCGTGGCCGAGGCCGCCAGATCCCGCGGCCGCTTCGCGCTGCGCGGGCCGTTCGGAGCAGGCGTTCCCGTCTACTCCGCGCTCGTCGACAAGCGGGGCGCACCGCGCCTCTACGCGTCCAGCTGCAGCCCGTTCTTCGGCATGAAGCTGCTGCGCTCGAAAGACCTCGGCAGGAGCTTCAAGGAGACGAAGGCGGCCCCGGCGTTCCCCAAGGACGACGGGCGGGCGCTCGCCAACATCTGGTCGCTCGAGGCGGGACAGGACGGCAAGGACCTCTGGTGCGGCGTCGAGCCTGCGGCGCTCTTCAGGAGCCCCGACGGCGGCGACTCCTGGGAGATGGTCGACGGCCTCAGCAATCACCCGCACGCCCGGAGCTGGCAGCCCGGGGCGGGCGGGCTGTGCCTGCACACGATCCGGCTCGACGGCGAGCGTCTGCACCTGGGCATCTCCACCGGCGGACACTACCTGAGCGAGGACGGCGGCCGGACCTTCGCCGCCTCCAACAGCGGCGTAGGCGCCGGCTTCCAGCCGGACCCGTATCCCGAGTTCGGCCAGTGCGTGCACAAGATCGTGGGCCACGAGGCGGCGCCGGGCCGGCTCTACATGCAGAACCACGGCGGCTGGGCCGACTGGAACGGGCCGGGCGGGCCGCGTCCCGACATCGGCGTGCTGCGCAGCGACGACTACGGCCACTCGTGGCGCTCGATCGCCAGAGGATTGCCTTCGGACTTCGGATTTCCCATCGTTGTCCACCCGGACGACGTCGATACGGTGTACGTCGTGCCCCTTGAGCCGGCGACGCGCTCCTGTCCCGGCGGCGCGCCCGCGGTGTGGCGCAGCGAGAATGGCGGCGACTCGTGGAGCCGGCTCGCGCAGGGCCTGCCGAAGAAGCAGAGCTACTTCACCATCCTGCGCGACGCGATGGACATCGACCGGCTCAAGGTACCCGCGCTCTACTTCGGAACGACGACCGGTCAGCTCTGGATCGGGAGGGAGGGCGGTGAGAAGTGGGACTGCCTGTTCGATTCGCTGCCCCCGATCCACAACGTCAAGGTCGCGGTCGTGTGAGCTTCGAGGCCGACGTCGTAAACGTAAACAAGGAGAACAAACGAGTGGCAAAACTGATGTCGAAGTCGGAATTGATTGAGAAGCTCACCGGACACTCGGAAGGGCTGAGCAAGAAGAACG
>DATBSL010000011.1:0-43480 GCA_036559805.1 Vicinamibacteria bacterium | reverse complement strand
TGCGCCAGGCCGGCCTGGTGCACCCGTCGAACGGGACGCCGTGGTCGCGCGTCGTGATCGAGAAGCCGTTCGGGCGCGACCTCGCGTCGGCGCGCGAGCTGAACCGCCTGGTGGCGACCGTGCTCGACGAGCGCCAGACGTTCCGCATCGACCACTACCTGGGCAAGGAGACCGTTCAGAACATCCTGGTGTTCCGCTTTGGCAACTCGATTCTCGAGCCGCTCTGGAACCGCAAGTACGTCGACCACGTCCAGATCACGATGGCCGAGGAGATCGGCGTCGAGCGCCGCGGCAAGTTCTACGACGCAACAGGAGTGATCCGCGACGTGGTGCAGAACCACCTGCTGCAGGTGCTCGCGCTCGTGGCGATGGAGCTGCCGGCCACATTCGCTGCCGACGACGTGCGCGACGAGAAGCTGAAGCTCTTGCGCTCGGTCCGGGCGCTCTCGGCGTCGGACGCCGTCCACGGGCAGTACCGGGGCTACCGCCAGGAGCAGGGAGTCGCGAGCGGGTCGCGCACGCCCACCTACGCGGCGCTGCGGCTGCACGTCGACAACTGGCGCTGGCAGGGTGTGCCGTTCTACATCCGCGCCGGCAAGCGCCTGGCGCGCCGGACTACCGAGGTGTCCGTCCACTTCCAGCAGATCCCGTTCTGCCTGTTCGGTAGCGAGGACGTGTGCCAGCTGATCGAGCCGAACGTGCTGGTGATGCGGATCCAGCCCGACGAGGGCATAGCGCTCAGGATCGCGAGCAAGGTGCCGGGCGACGACCTGACCGTCGGCAGCGTGACGATGGACTTCTCCTACGCCGAAGCCTTCCAGCGCGCGCCGGGAGAGGCCTACGAGAAGCTGCTGCTCGACGCGATGCGCGGGGACGCGACGCTCTTCGCGCGGCGCGACGGCGACGAGCAGGCCTGGTCGCTGCTCGCGCCGGTGCTCGAGGGCTGGGAGGGCTCGTCCGAGGAGCCGGCTGCGTACGATGGTGGCGGCGACGGCCCGCGCGAGGCGGAGCGGCTGCCGCGCCAGGACGGTCGCCGCTGGCGGCCCCTCGACGGCCGGAGTTGAGCCCGGGCCTCGTGGTGGTGCCCGACGCGCGGACACTCGCGCGCCGCGCCGCGGAGCGGATCCTCGAGCTCGTCCGGACGGCAGTCGCCGAGCGTGGCTGCTGTAGCGTGGCGCTCGCGGGCGGCTCCACGCCGCGCGCGACCTACGAGGTGCTCGGCGGCTCGGCGCTCGCGTCGGCACTGCCGTGGGCCGCCGTCGACTGGTACTTCGGCGACGAGAGAGCGGTCCCGCCCGATCACGCCGAGAGCAACTACCGAGCGGCGGTCGAGACGCTGTTCGCGAGCCGCCCGGAGGCGCTCGCACGCGTCCACCGCATGCCCGGCGACGCGGCCGATCTCGAGGCCGCCGCGCACGCCTACGCGAACGAGCTGCCCGAGCGCCTGGACCTGATGCTGCTCGGGATAGGCGAGGACGGCCACACCGCCTCTCTCTTCCCGGGCTCGCCCGCGCTCGCCGAGCGCGCGGCCAAGGTCGCGGTCGTCACAGGTCCGAAGCCCCCGAACCCGCGGTTGACAGTGACTCCCCCCGTGATCGAGAGCGCCCGGCAGCTGCTGGTGCTCGCGAGCGGGGCGGGGAAGGCGGACGCGGTCGCGAGCGCCCTCGAGGGCCCGCCGGACATCGTCGCGGTGCCGGCGCAGCTTGCGCGCGCCGGGACCTGGGTCGTGGATCGCGAGGCCGCGACGCTCCTGCGTCAGCGGGCTCCTGGCCGCTCGTAGACGACGCGGCCCGCCAGGATCGTCAGGACGCCTCCTCGGGGAATCTAGCCGGGTCGATATCCGTCCGGGTGCGCCTGCATCCAGGCCCACGCCGAACGGACGATGGCGTCGAGCGAGGGCTGCTTCGGCGTCCAGTCGAGCAGCTCGCGCGCCCGCGACGCGTCGGCCACCAGGCGCGGGGGGTCGCCCTCGCGCCGGCCGGCCGTCGCATACGGCACGTCGCGGCCCGTCGCGCGTCGCGCGGCCTCGATCACCTCGAGCACCGAGCATCCCGTGCCCGTGCCGAGGTTGAGGCTGGCCGAGTCGCCGCCGCGCCGCAGGTGGGCGAGCGCGCGCAGGTGGGCCTCGGCGAGATCGGAGACGTGGACGTAGTCGCGGATCGCCGTGCCGTCGGGCGTGTCGTAGTCCGTGCCGAACACCTTGAGCGCGGGTCCGCTGCCGGCGGCGGCGCGCAGCGCGAGCGGCACGAGGTGCGTCTCGGGGTCGTGGTGCTCGCCCGAGCGCGCTGTCGCGCCCGCCGCGTTGAAGTAGCGCAGCGCCGCGAAGCGCAGGCCGTAGGCGCGGTCGAAGCTCTCGAGCAGCCGCTCGACGAAGAGCTTCGACCAGCCGTAGGGGTTGATCGGCCACTGCGGGTGGCTCTCCGGGATCGGCACGCGCTGCGGGACGCCGTAGGTGGCGCAGGTCGAGGAGAACACGACGCGCTTCACTCCGGCCGCGAGCAGCGTCTCGAAGAGCGCCTGCGCCTGGCCGAAGTTGTTGTCGTAGTAGCGCGCCGGCTCCGTGACGGACTCCCCGACGTAGGCGAAGGCCGCGAAGTGGACGCAGGCGTCGAGCGCGTGCTCGCGCGCGATGCGCGCCACGAGCTCGCGGTCGCCGGTTCGCCCCTGGTGGAAGGCGGCCTGCGGATGGACGGCCGCGCGGTGCCCGCGCGAGAGGTCGTCGAGCACGACGGCCTGCTCGCCCGCGGCGACGAGCGCCTCGACGAAGGCGCTGCCGATATAGCCCGCGCCGCCCGTGACGAGGACGGCCATCAGGCGGACCGCGCGCGGGCGCTCAGGCCGCCGCGCCCTTCTCGGCGCCGCGCGCGGTGCCGTGGTTGTCGAGGAACCACTGGTAGGCCGTCGCGATGCCCTCGCGCAGCGGGATGCGGTGACGCCAGCCGAGCGCGTGGAGCCGCGACACGTCGAGGAGCTTCCGCGGGGTGCCGTCGGGCTTCGTGGGATCGAACACGAGCTGTGCCTGGGGATGCACGATGTCGCGCACCGTCTCCGCGAGCTCGCGGATCGTGAGGTCCTCGCCCGTGCCCACGTTGACGTGCTCGGCCGCGTCGTAGCGGCGCATCAGGAACACGCAGGCGTCGGCCAGGTCGTCGACGTGCAGGAACTCGCGGCGCGGCGAGCCCGTGCCCCAGATCGGCACCTCGGCGCGGCCCTCGCTCTTCGCGTCGTGGAACTTGCGGATGAGCGCGGGCAGCACGTGGGAGCTCGTCAGGTCGAAGTTGTCGTTCGGGCCGTAGAGGTTCGTGGGCATGGCCGAGATGAAGTCGCTGCCGTACTGCTTGCGGTACGCCTGGCACAGCTTGATCCCGGCGATCTTCGCGATCGCGTAGGACTCGTTGGTGGGCTCGAGCAGGCCCGACAGCAGGTGCTCCTCCTTCATCGGCTGCGGCGACTCGCGCGGGTAGATGCACGAGCTGCCGAGGTAGAGCAGCCGCTTGACCGGGAACAGGTGCGCCGCGTGCACCACGGTCGCGTGGATCATCATGTTGTCGTAGATGAACTCGGCCGGCCGCGTCGAGTTGGCCAGGATGCCGCCGACCGTGCCGGCGACCAGGAACACGTACTCCGGGCGGTTCGCGCGAAACCAGTAGTTGACGGCCGCCTGGTCCCGAAGGTCGAGCTGCTCGCGCGTGGCGGTGAGCACGCGGGAGAAGCCCTCCCCCTGGAGCCGCCGCAGCACCGCCGAGCCGACGAGCCCGCCGTGCCCGGCCACGAAGACGCGCGCGTCGGGCTGCATCTCCTTCACGACGACGATCCTAGCGCACCTACAGCCTGAGGCGAACGCGGCGCAGGGGTACGAGGCGGACCGGACCCAGCAGGCCGGCGGGCGGGATCTTCTCGGGTTTGACTTCGCCGTAGCGGCCCCAGCGAATCCCGAAGCTCTCCTCGACGGCGCGCCAGTCCGGAGCGGGACTGGCCGCGACGTGGTGGATCCAGAGGTTGGCGACGTCCACCTTCAGGCGGTTGCGGCCGGGGCGGAGCGCGCTCCCGCACGCCAGCCGCCTAAGGCCCTTCCAGGCGGCTCCGAGGCCCGTGCCGTTGAGGGACGCCTCGGCGGTCTCGTGGACCGTGCCGAGGTCGAGCAGCCACTCGACGTCGGCTGGCGTCGCGCCGAGCTCGAACTCGGCCTCGTAGCTCGCCCAGCCGCTGTACGCGCGGCCCTCGTCGAGCTGGTCCCACGAGACGAGACGGGGCAGCGTCAGCGTCGCCTTCTCGCCGAGGCGGAGGGTCCACGGGCCTGGGATCTCGAAAGGCGCCGGGAGACCCTCGACGGGGACGGTTCGCGTGCCGCCTGACGCCGAGCGCACCGCGGGTGCTTCGTCCGCAGGCAAAAGGCCGGAGAGCTCGACAGCGCCGCCGCGCTTCGCGATCTCGAGACGGCCGGGCCAGCGAGCCCTGGTCACGAGCGGCGCGTCCTTCGCCTGTCCGAAGACGACGAAGCAGGACTCGTAGGGCTCGAGGCGGAGCTCCACCTCCGTCGAGCGTTGGCCCTCGGCCGCCATGTACTCGTACACGAGCGGCGCCAGCACCGCGCCGGTCTCGGGGTCCCAGCGCGACGGGGCGCGGTGCCCCGCGGCGAAGGCGACACGCAGCTGCTGCGTTTGTGGCGACACGTTCGCCACGAAGTAGTAGTCGACGGCTCCGGCCCGGCGGTGCACGAAGCCGACGTTCTCGAGCGCCGCCTTGCGCGCGTCGGGCGTCGAGGCGTTCGGCTCGACGACATGGAAATCGGCCCGCAGCACCGATCCCAGCTGGCGCAGCACGGCGTCGGTCGAAGACACGAGGGCCGCCGTTCCGCGCCCGGGCCGGACGACCGCGTCCATCCGCGGCTCGCCGGCGAAGAGCTCGCCGAGCGCTCGCTTCACGCGTGCACCTCTGTCCTCGCGACGCTCGAGGCCGGCGGCTCCCTCCGGCAACCGGCCCGCGAAGATCACGTGCCCGCCCGCGCGCGCCAGCTCGGCGAGCCGCTCCAGCGACTCGGGCGGCATGAAGCGCGCACCCGGCACGATCACCGCGGCGTAGCGTGCCGTTCCCGCCACGAGCTCGGCGTTCTCGACCCGAGCGAGTGATTCGAGCGCGTGGTCGTGGACGAGGTCGAAGTCGTAGCCCGCTTGCCTCAGGCCGTTCAGCAGCGCCGCCTCGAGCAGCCCCTCCGCCTCGACGTCGATGTGCAGCCCGCCCGCCCCGAACTGGGCGTAGAGGTCGGGGAGCGGCAGGTAGATCGCGACAGGATTGACGGAGACGCCTTGTTGCAGCAGCGCGCACGCGCGCGCGACGTAGCGGGCGAGGTGCGGGTAGTGGCGCCACCAGGTGTTCGTGTGGTTGGCCTCGGTCGACGCGTAGAAGGACCAGCCGGGCTCGCCGGCCAGGGCCGGCGAGTAGGAGTAGCCGTGGTTCACGATGTGGTTGAGGCCGTCGAGCAGCACGGCGTCGGTCGCCGGCTTCATCTGCTCGAGCGTCGTCGTGAAGAGCGGCGTGCGGAGCCAGGTGTAGGTCTCGGAGGACGCGAGCGGCTTGCCGTAGAGGTGCGCGGCCGAGGAGGCGAGGCGCCTGTGGCGCAGGTTCACCTGGTAGCGGTCGCCCAGGAAGATGTTCTCGCCCTCGGGGATGTGGGCGAGGCCGTAGGCCCGCATCACGTCGGAAGGGGCGCCGTGGGCCTGGATGCGCGCCTTCATCCCGCGGCCTTGGGCCCAGGCCACGAGCGGCGCGAAGAAGCGCTCGAGGTTCAGCTCCGACAGCGTGAGGTGCGCGTCGTGGCGCACGTGCGGGGTGAGCTCGCCCGCTTCGTGCCAGAGCGCGGGGAGGAGCGGCGCCAGGTCGTACCCTCGGCGCTTCCTGAACTCGGCCACGAAGTCTTCGGTCCAGTCGGCGCCGTAGACCTCCAGCGAATCGCAGAACACCGAGTGGAAGGGCGGCGCCCCCTCGGGTGCGAGCGCGTCCATCACGCGGTCGCCCGCCGCGCGCAGGAAGAGGGCCATCGCGTCCACGCTGTGGTGGTCGAGGACGTTGCCTTCCATGCCGAGCGTGGGGCGCTTCACCTGCTGGCCGGTGGGCGAGTCGAGGAAGACCATCACGCGCCAGGCGCCGTCTCCCACTCGGCCCCGGACGAAGGAGCCGCGCCGCACACCCTGCGCCAGCTCGCGCGTCGGCTGGTCGCCGAGCACCTGGGCGCGCGCGAGGTCGAGCTCCAGGCTCGGGACGACCGGCGCCGCCACCACGGCCACGACGCGGTCGTCGCCGGTGAGCTGCGGCGTGAGGTCCCAGGCGAGCTCGCGCGGTCCGGCAACGTCCTGCGACAGCAAACGCAGGCGGCGCGCCGCGAGGTTCGTGGGAATGAACGGCCCGCCGTACGGCCAGCCGCTGCCGAGCGTGAAATCGAGCTGCAGGCCGAGCCGCCGCGCTTCGCGCACCGCGTGCCGCAGCACGGCGAACCAGGCGTCGGTGTAGTACCGGAGGTTCAGGACGCCGCGCGCGGGGTCGTCGGCCGCCACGGGATACACGGGCTGGATCTCGGCGCCGCGCAGGCCGGCCTCTTTCATGAACGTCAGCTGGCGCGTGATCTCCGCGGGCGTCACCGCGCCGCCGAACCACCACCAGCGGGTCATCGGCCTGGCGCCGGCCGGCGGCTCGTCGAAGCTGCGCCGCAGGACCGCCAGGCCCGCGGCGTCGGCCGGCGCGGCCTCGGCCCGCGCCGATCCCGGGGGCGCGGCCGCCGTCGCCAACAGGGCGCTCGTCCGTCCGAGGAAGGCGCGCCGCGTGAGCCCGGCCAGGGCGGCGCGCCGCGGATGACGGGTGCTCATAGCCAGGGCCCGGGACTCCTCCTCAGAAGTAGAGCTTGGCCGCGAGCTGGATGATCCGCGGGTCGCGGACCGCGTTGTACTCGCCGAAGAAGGTCCCGAGCGGCCGGGTGTCTCCCGCCGGGCGCGTGCTGTTGGTCACGGAGAGATTCGTGTAGTCGTTGAAGATCGCCGCTCCCGTCTGGCCCGCGCCGTTCGTGACGTTGGTCGTCATGTTGTAGCCCGAGAACTGCGTGTGGTTGAGCACGTTGAACATCTCGAGCCGCAGCTGCAGCATGCGCTTGCTGTTGCCGCCGAGCGGAATGTCCTTGAAGACCGAGAGGTCGTGGTTGCTGAAGCCGGGGTTGCGCACGTAGAAGCGGTCGTACGGCCCGACGTCCGCGATGCCCGGCACGCCGAAGGCCGCCGGGTTCAGCGAGCCGTCCGAGTTCTTGGCCTCGCCCGTCAGGTACAGGCGCGGCTGGATGCCGCCCGCGTTGCCGGCGGCGTCGGTGCCGACCAGCCGGTTCGTGACGTTGACGCCCGCGATGTTGAGCCCAAGCTCAACCGGGTTGCCGGTCGCCATCCACGAGATGCCTGAGATCGTCCAGTTGTCGAGCAGCCCCCGCGCCAGCCAGCCACCGCCCAGGAGCCCGCTGCCCTTCGGGAGGTTCCACACGTAGTTCGCGACGAGATAGTGGGTGCGGTCGAAGCTCGCGATCGCGTAGTCGTAGGCCTCCATGTCGAAGGGATGGGTCACGACCACGGGGCCCGAGGAGTCGGTCTTCGCCTGCGACAGCGTGTAGGACACACCGAAGCTGAAGCCCTTCGAGAAGCGCCGCTGCAGCGATGCCTGCAGCGAGTTGTAGCCCGAGCGGCCGTCGAACGAGCGCATCCGCAGGCTGCCGTAGCCGGCGTACGGCCGCAGCTGGTCGATCCCCAGGATGTTGAGCCCGCTGAAAGCGAGCCCGGCGTCGCGGTGCGCGACGGGCAGGTTCGGCTCCGCGGCGGGCACGACGCCGTTCGCGTAGCGCGTGGGATCCTGGGCCGCGGCCGTGAAGAGCGCGCCGTAGCCGGGGATGTTGATGTCGGTCTGGCGGGGGTTGTTCCGCGTCGTGGTTCCCACGTACGCGACGTCGAGCACGATGCCTCGCCCCAGGTCCCGCTGCACGCCCAGGCTGTAGCTGTAGAGGCGGGTCGTCTTCTGCTCGCTGCGGTAGCCGACCACGTTCGCCTGGGTGGGGATGCGGTCGCTGCGCCCGGCGCCCGACAGGTCGGAGAGCAGGCCGTTGTTGAGCGTGACGACCTGGACCCCCGGCGGGTTGGTGATCGCGTCGGCGATGCGGTCGGTGTCGTAGCGGTCGTAGCTGATGCCGAAGCCGCCGCGCACGACCGTCTTGTTGTCCTTGCTCACGTCCCACGCGAAGCCGAGGCGGGGGGCGAGCAGGATGCCTTCGGTGTCGAAGCCGCCCTGCTTCATCCCGTTCAGCGGGTCGCCCGAGTTCGGCACCACCCCGTCGATGTAGGTCGCGGCCAGCGTGTTGGCGAGCGTGGGCGGAGCCGTCACGGCGGGGTCGATCGCGCGCCTCACGCACGGCGAGCCCACGCACACGGGCTGGAAGAGCCTCACCGCCCGGGCCGGGTCGTAGAGATCCGGGTCGAAGATCGCGAGCCGATCCTCCTTGTCGTAGGTCGGCTGGAAGTGCGAGATGCGCAGGCCGTAGTCGAGCGTGAGGTTCGACTTCACCTTCCAGGTGTCCTGCGCGTAGAAGGAGATGTCCTGGTAGAACCAGTTGCTGGTGATCTTCTCCTGCGCCTGCGTGTAGCTGTTGAAGGCGCCGATGAGCGCGTTCGCGAAGGGGTGGCCGGTGTTCGAGGGATGGGTGGAGTCGTTCGCGAACACCAGGTTCGATTGGACCGGCCCGAACGAGGTGCGCTGGTTGTTGGCACGCTGGTAGTAGATCCCGGCCTTGAGCGTGTGCGAGCCCGTGACCTTCGTCAGGTTGTTGATGAAGTTGTTGATCACGAAGCGCTGGTCGAACGGCGTCCCGTTGAAGTCAGTGACCGCCGTGCCGCAGCCCGCCACGCCGGTGGCCGGGCACGCCTGGTTGGGGACTCCGAGGAAGCGGACGCTCGGGATCGTGTCGCTGGGGTCGGCGCCCGGGAAGATGAGCGGCGTCGTCACGCCATAGCGCGCGCGCGTCACGTCGCCGAGCGCGACGGGGCCGATGTAGACGCCGCCGCGCCCCGCCCCGTAGACGAACTCGTTGATCAGCGAAGGGCTGAACGAGTGGGTGAGGGTCAGCGAGAAGGTGTCGCCCGGACCGTTCTTGCGCACGATGTCGTTCTCGGCGAGCCGGAAGTTGAAGGCGGCGGTCGTCGTCCCGAGCGGCTGGACGTCCTCGTCCTTGTTGTGGATGTAGCGGGCGCTCAGGCGCGTGCCCGACGCGATCTGCCAGTCGATCCGCGCGATGTCCTCCCGGCGCGGGATGTCGCGGGGGAGCTGCGAGGTGTAATTGTAGAGCGCCCCGCCCTCGGGAGCGTTCGGCTGCGGGTAGACGCCCATCAGCGCCTCCATGCCCTGCGCGAAGCGGCTCGTGGGGATGACGTTGCCGGGGAAGGGCAGCCCGGTGAGCGGGTCGCGGATGACGACGAGGTTGCCGTTGCCGTCGCGCGTCTGCGAGAAGTCGCCGTGGCGCTCGGCCTCGGTGGGCACGCGGGTGTTCGTGGGGTTGGCGGCCGGCGTCTGCTGCTCGTAGTACTCCTGGGCGAGGAAGAAGAACAGCTTCGGGTTCTCCTTCGTCCCGACGAAGGGCACGGGGCCTCCGAAGTCCCAGCCGTAGTAGTCGTAGCTGTAGAAGGGCTTCGGGCGGTTGTTGGCGTTGTTGAAGAACGAGTTCGCGTTCCACTTCTCGTCGCGCTTGAAGTAGCGCAGACCGCCCCGGTACTCGTTCGTGCCGCCCCGCGTCGTGAGCGCGATGAAGCCCGCGCCCGCCCGGCTGTACTCGGCCTGGAAGTTAGAGGTGAGGATCTTCACCTCCTCGACCGCGTCGGGGTTGAGCGTGACGAGCGCGCCGTTGTTGTTCCCGAGGTTGAGGTTGGTGACGCCGTCCACCGTGTATTCCGTCTGGTTGTTGCGGGCGCCGTTGATGTTGAAGCTCCCGACCACGTTCTGCACGGTCGAGGTCGTGATCGTGCCGCCCGCGACGACGCCGGGGATGGTCTTGAACAGGTCCGAGATGTTGCGGCCGTTGAGCGCCAGGTCGCGCAGCTGCTTGTTGGTGACGAGGTCGGAGCGCTCGGCCGACTCGGACTGGATCTGCAGCCGGCCGGTCTCGGCCTCGACGGTCACGGTCTCCGCCATGTCGCCGACCTCGAGCACGAAGTCGCCGATGTTGATCGCCGACCGCGTGCTCAGGATCACGTTGCTCTTCTCGATGCGCTTGAAGCCGGTGAGCTCGGCCGCGACCGAGTAGGTCCCGGGAGGCAGCTGGGGAAGCAGGAAGACGCCCGCGGAGTTGGTGGCGGCCGTCTGGGTGACGGCCTGTGCCGGGTTGCTGGCGGTGACGGTGGCGCCGGGCAGCGCCGCGCCGCTTCCGTCCAGCACCGTGCCGGAGATCGAGCCCGCACTCTGCGCGAGAACGGCCGGAGCGAGTGAAACGACGAGCGCCGCCGCTGCGAGGCTGGTCTGGATCGCTTTCATCACGGCATCCCCCTTGCGAGCGAGCCGCCTTGCGGCGGCACGACCCGCCGTTCCCGAGACTGAATGAGTTGTGCGGAGACTTGCATGAGCCCTATCGCCGTGGTCAATGAGTTTTGACAAGCGGCGAGCGTTCGCCGCGTCAGACGCAGGTGCCAACCCCGTATCTAGTTGTCGTTCTTTGGCTTAGCAATTCAGAGCCGGCCGTCGCAGGCGAGCGGCAACGAACGGGCCTGTTACGCCACGCGGAACGTCGGCAGTCGGCGTCCGCTCAGCCGAGGCGGGGGCGTCGCGCGAGCGCGTCCCGGATCAGCTTCAAGGCGGAGTCGCGCTCCGCCCCGGAGAGCGGCAGGCGCGGGGGACGCACGGTCTCGGAGCCGAGGCCGGTCTCGGCCTGCACGAGCTTGATCAGCTGGACGAACTTCGGCACCGTGTCGAGCCGCAAGAGCGGCAGGAACCAGTCGTAGATGGCGCGCGCCTCGTCGGTGCGTCCGGCGCGGGCCAGCTCGAAGAGGCGCACGGACTCGACGGGCAACGCGTCGGTCAGCCCCGCGATCCAGCCGACGGCGCCGGCGGCGATGCCCTCGACGATCAGGTCGTCGACTCCGACGAGGATCGCCAGGCGTTCGCCCGCGATCGCGCGGATGGCGCTCACGCGCCGCACGTCCGCGCTCGACTCCTTCACGGCGAGCAGGTTGGGAAGCGCCGCGGCCAGCTCCACGAGCTCGTCCGGCAGCACGTCGGTGCCGTACGCGATCGGGTTGTTGTAGAGCATGCAGGGCAGCGAGGTCTCGGAGATCACGGCCTCGAAGTGTGCGCGCGTCTCGCGCCAATCGCCTTTGTAGACGTAGGGCGGCAGCACCATCAGCCCGTCGGCGCTCTGCTCGCGCGCGAGCTCGGCCAGGCGCACGGCCTCGGCGGTGGTGAGGGCTGCGACGCCGGCCACGAGGCTCGCGCGGCCGGCGAGCGCCTCCTTGCAGAGCCGCAGCACGGCCTTCTTCTCGTCGAAGGAGAGCGATCCGCCCTCGCCCAGCGAGCCGAGCGCCACGATCCCGGTGCAGCCGGCGCGCACGAGCGCGTCCACCTGCTTGACCAGCAGGTCGGCGTCGACCGAGAGGTCCGGCTTGAACGGAGTGGTGATCGCCGGGATGACGCCCTGCCACTTCATGCTCTGTCCTCCGCCCGCAGGCTACTACAGCCGTGCTGCGGAGCGCAGGGTCGGCGCGGCCTCGCTAGTCGGCCTTCAGCGTCCGGATCGGGTCGACGCGGCTGGCCCGCCAGGCGGGCAGGACACTCGCGACGAGTGCGATCACCAGCATCAGACCCGCGACGGCCGCATAGGTTTCGGGATCGCTGGGGCTCACGCCGTAGAGCAGGCTCGCCATCGCTCGGGCGAGTGCCAGGCCCCCGACGAGGCCCAATCCGATGCCGACGAGGCCGAGCCGCGCGCCCTGCCCGAGCACCATCGCCACGATACCTGGCGCGCTCGCCCCGAGCGCCATGCGGATGCCGATCTCCCGCGTGCGCTGGCTGACCAGATACGTGATCGAGGCGTAGAGGCCCATCGAGGCCATCAGCAGGGCCACGAGCGCAAAGGCTCCGAACATTCCGGAGATGACCTCGTCCGACGACTGGTCCTCGAGCCGCAGCTCGTCCACGGTCGCGAGCGACCGCAGCGCGAGCTCGGGATCGGCGCGGCGCACCTCGGCGCGCACGGCGGCGACGAGCCCGCGCGGGTCGTGCGACGCGCGAAGGACGACGCTCGCGCGGCGCGCCTCGCCGATCGCGAACGGCAGGAACAGCGCCGGCTTCAGCGCGCCCGTACGGTCGGCCGGCAGGACGTCGCCGGTGACGCCCACGACGACGACGCTTCGGGGCTCGCCCGCCTCTGCGTGGACCAGGAGCGAGCGGCCGAGCGGATCCACGCCGCCGAAGTAGCGCTCGGCGAACGTGCGCGACACGAGGCCGACTCCGGCCGCGGCGTCGCCGGGCTCGAGCGCGCGGCCGCGCAGCAGCGGCAGGCCGAGCGCCTCGAGCGCGCCCTCGCTCGCCCGGAACACGAGCGACCACGGGCGGTCCTCCGACCGGGCATCCTCGCGGCCGGGAAGCTCCAGCTGGCGGGTCTCGTCGGGGTCCAGGACCGGAAAGGGCTCGATGGCGCCCACGCGCTCGACGCCCGGCACGCCGCGCAGGCCCGCCAGGAGGCCGTCGCCGAACACGCGGACGCGCACGGCGTCGGGGTAGCGTTCGCGCGGCAGCTCGAACTGGAGGCTCACGAGCGGCCGCGTGTCGAAGCCCCAGTCGCGCAGGGTCGCGGAGCGGACGGAGCGGACCACGAGCGACGCGCCGGTGAGGAGCGCGCAGGCGAGCGCCAGCTGCGCCACCACGAGCGCCGCCCGCGCGCGGCTGCGGCTCGCGTCGGCGGCGCCACGCCCGCCGCTCTCGCCGAGCGCCTTCGCGGCGTCTTCGCGCGACGCGCTCCACGCGGGCCACGCGCTGAAAGCGAGCGGGGTCAGGAGCGACAGCGCCGCCGCGAAGAGGGCGACGCGCTGGTCGATCACGATCAGGGCGAACGCGGGCTCGTGACCGACCGCGCGGACGACGCGCAGCGCGGCCCAGGCGACCGCGATGCCGGCAACGCCCCCGGCCGTGCCCAGGAGTGCGCCCTCGGCCAGCAGCTGTCCCAGGATCCTGCGCCCGTTTGCGCCGAGCGCCGAGCGAATGGCCAGCTCGCGCCGCCTCGCGAGCGAGCGGGACAGCACGAGGTTGGCGACGTTGGCGCACGCGACCGCCAGCACGCCCAGGACGATGACCCCGAGCAGCGTGAACACGAGCAGCAGGCGCGGGCCGCCCACGAGCGACTCGCGAGCTGCGAGGGCGCTCGCCTCGAGGCCGGCGTTCGTCGCGGGGTGCTCGCGCTCCAGCTCGTGGGCGATCGCCGAGATCTCGGCCGAGGCGCGTGTCAGCGTGACGCCGGGCGCGAGGCGGCCGGTCACGCGCAGCGTGCGCTCCGAGCGCTCGGCGCCCGCGGCCTCGAGCGCGAGCGGGACCCACAGCTCGATCGTCCCCAGCCGGCCGATCTCGATCTCGGGAGTGAGGACGCCCACCACCTCGTGAGGGCGCCCGTCGAGAGCCAGCGTGCGGCCCACGATCCCGGGGTCAGCGCCGAAGCGGCGCGTCCACGTGCCGTGGCTCAGCAGCACGACGGGCGCCGCGCCCGGCCGATCCTCGGTTTCGCCGAAGGTCCGGCCGCGCACGGGGCGCAGGCCCCAGGCGCCGAAGAACGACGCCGTGGCGCGTCCCGTGGTGACGAGCTCGGGCTCGGCGCTCCCGCCGAGCGTGGCGCTCGCGAGGCCATAGGCCGCGAGCTCGACGAAAGAGGTGCTGCGCGCGCGGTAGTCGAGGAAGTCTGCCGCCGACAGCCGCATGCGCTCCGCGCCCTGGAGGGGGTTGCGGCCCTCGACGAAGGCCACCCGGTCGATCTCCTGGATCGGCAGCCGACGCAGCAGCAGCAGGTTCACGAAACTGAACAGCACGCTGTTGGCGCCGATCGCCAACGCCAGGATCACGGTCACCACCAGCGTGAAGCCGGGGTTGCGGGCGAGCCCGCGCAGGCCGTAGCGCAGGTCGTGAAGCAGCTGTCGCATGGCGCCCCCCTCGAGGACGAGGATCTCCCTCGAGCCCAGAACGCGCGGAGCCCGCGGCCGGTTCCCGTTTGTCGCCGAGGTGGGGCGGCTACTGGAGGGCGCCGCGGCGCCACTCACCGTCGACGAAGCGGACGACGCGTTCGTGAGGGGGCTGGTCGCGCAGGACGGGCGGCAGCCGCTCGGGGCGCACGTTGTCGAAGCACTGCAGCATCGCGAAGCGGCGCAGCGCCGCCGGGATGCCGACGGCGGTGAAGCCCGGATGGCCGGTCGAGGGGTACGGGCCGCCGTGGTTCATCGCGGCGCTGACGGCGACGCCCGTCGGCATCTTGTCGTTGAGCAGGCGGCCGACGCGGGGGCGCAGCAGCGGCTCGAGCCGGCCGTAGAGCGCGTCGTCCGAGCCGCGCGTGTCGGAATAGAAGGCGCCCGTCAGGTTGCCCTCCAGGTGCCGCAGCGCCGCGGCGAGCTCGCCGTCGTCCTTCGCGACCACGAAGAGCGACGCATTGCCGAAGGCTTCCGTCTGCAGCTTCTCGGGCGACTTCAGGAACTCGGCGCCCGACACGCGCAAGAGCGTGTTGGAGTACCTGCAGCCGGCGCCAGAGGCCGGAGCGCCCCCGGTCACGAGCCGCGCGCCGGCCGACTGCAGCGTCTCGACGCTCGACGCGAGCGCCTTCGCTACCGCGGGCGAGAGCAGCGGCGTCGGCGCCGCGGCCTCGAAGCGCCCCTTCACCGAGCCGACGAACTCTTCGGTTGCGTCGCCCGCGACGAGCAGCACCAGGCTAGGGTTCGTGCAGAACTGGCCCGTCCCCATCAGGCTGCTGGCGACGAACTCGTCGACGAGGGCCTTGCCGCGCTCGGCGAGCGCCCCCGGCAGGATCACGACCGGGTTGACCGCGGAAAGCTCGAGGTAGATCGGCTTGCCGGCGGCGTCGGCGGCGGCCTTGAGCTTCAGGCCGGCGGCGCGGCTGCCGGTGTAGCCCGTGGCGCCGGTGCGCGCGTCGGCGACGAGCCGCTCGCCGTGTTCGTGGCTGGTGCGGTAGAGCAGCTGCACGCTGGCGGGCGGCAGGTCGGCCTCGGCGACGGCGGCGAAGGCTTCCTCGGCCAGGAGCCGCGTGGTGCCGGGGTGCGAGCTGTTGGCCTTGGCGATCACGGGATTGCCGGCCGCGATCGCCGCCACGAAGTCGCCGCCGGCGACGCTGTTGAACGCGAACGGGAAGTTGTTGGGTCCGAACACCAGCACCGGGCCGATCGGCGCGAGCAGCGAGCGGATGTTGAGCTTGGTGTCGATCGTGGGCAGCGCCCACGAGCCGTCGCGCGCAGCGGCGGCGCCCTGGCGCAGCTGGCCCGTGGTGCGCGGCAGCTCGACCTCCGCGAGTCGCGGGGCCTTCGGCAGGCCGGTCTCGGCGTGAGCCATCTCCACGAGCTCGTCCTTGCGCGCCTCGATGCGGCGGGCGAACGCCTCGAGAAAGAGCGCGCGGGGCTCGGGCGGCGAGCTGCGCAGGGCTGCCGCCGCGGCGGCGGCAGCCTCGAGCGCCGCCTCGCAGTCGGCCCAGTCGCTGACGGGGTACTGGTCCTTCAGCATCTCGCCGAGCGCGGGGTTCATGGCGGTGAACGAGCCGGTGGCGCGTGCGGCGCGCCATGCTCCGGCGATCAGGACGGGACGCGTGGTCATGGGATTTCTCGAGTCCGGTGGCTCGGGCCACTCATCATAGTCGAGCCGGCCGCGCCGCGTCCCTTGGCTCGGGCTCCTGCATCAGCGTGGCGAGCGGTGTGGGAGCGAGCGGCGGCCGCGGCGTGTCGCTGGGCCAGCCGTGGAGGAACGCGAGCGCGGGACCGCAGACGCGGCCTTGACACGGACCCATGCCGGCGCGCGTCAGGAGCTTGGCTTCGCGCACGGACGCGCTGCCTGCGCAACGGCCGAGCGCGACGTCTTCGCAGCGGCACACGAGCGTGTCGGGCCCCGCGAGGCCGCGCAGCTCCGCGCGCAGGGCGAACGCGCGCTCGAGGCGGAGGCCGAAGGCGCGCTCATGCACTCCGCGGCGCGCCAGCGCTGCGGAGATCTTCTGGCCCGTTGCGGCGAGCCCCGCGATCGCTCCCGTGACGATTGCGTGCTCCACTCCCGCGATCCCGCAGAGCTCGCCCACTGCGTAGACTCCCGCGACACTCGTCTCCTGCGCTGCGCGTGTCACGACGCGGTTGTCGGCAATCTCGCAGCCGACGAGGCGCGGCAGCTCCAGGTTGGGCACGAGCCCAAAGCCGCAGGCGACCACGTCGCAGTCCACGGTCCAGGCGCGCCGGCCGTCGCCGAGCGTCGCGCGCAGGGCGCCGCCGAGAGTCTCGACCTCGCGCAGCCACGAGCCCGTGCGGTAGGACACGCCGGCGAGCCGCGCCGCGTAGCCGAGACCCTCGACGATCTTGCCGGGCGCGCGCCACAGTCCGGCGCCGAAGGCCGCCAGCCGGCCGCGCGGCGCCTGCTCGGCGATCCCGACGATCCGCGCGCCGGCCGCAGCCAGCGCGGCCGCCACTGCCGGGAGCAGCGGGCCGGAGCCGGCGACGAGCACGCGCCGGCCGCGGAAGCTGCCGCCCGCCTTCAGCAGCGCCTGGGCGCCGCCTATGCCGACGACACCCGGAAGCGTCCAGCCCGGGAACGGGAGAAAGAGCTCGCGCGCGCCGGTGGCGAGCACGAGGCGCGCGTAGCGCACGCGCCGCGCGTCCCCGTCGTGCTCGACCAGCAGCTCGCGGTCTCGCGCGTCCACGACGAAGGCTCCAGGGAGTCGCGTGATCCGGGCGCCCTCGAAACGCGCGATCCAGCGGCGCGCCGCGGGCGGCGGCTCGCTTCGGTGCCGCCAGATCTGGCCGCCCGGCCTCGCATAGGCGTCGACGACGAGCGTGCGGGCGCCCGCCTCGGCTGAATGGATGGCGGCGGCGAGGCCGGCGGGACCGCCGCCCACCACGACCACGTCGGCCTCGAGCGGCTCACGGCTCGGGGCTCGAGCCGCGGCTGGCGCCTCGAGCACGTCGGCCGGCCGGCCGGCGCCCCGCAGACTCACGCTCATTCCCTCGCGGACGGCCGTCAGGCACGAGCGGACGTGCGGCTCGCCGTCGACGTCGACCCGGCACTCGAAGCACGTGCCCATCGCGCACAGCGGGCCGCGCGGCTCGCCCGCGACCGAGGTGCGCAGCGAGCGCACGCCGTCGTTCCAGAGCGCCGCCAGCAGGCTCACTCCCGCGTCGGCCGCCCCGGGCTGCCCGTCGACGGTGAAGCGCACCCGCTCAGCCATGCGCGCGCATCTCGCGGCGTGGGTCGAATGGCAGGGGATCGATCGCCGGCGGACGGCCGAGCACGAGATCCGCGAGCAGGCGAGCCGTCCCGGGAGCCGTGGTGACCCCGAGCCCCTCGTGGCCCGCGGCCACCCACAGGCCTGGCTCCCACATCCCGACGAGCGGCAGCTTGTCGGGAGTCGCCGGGCGGAAACCGGTCCAGGCCCGTAGCGCCAGCAGCCTCGGAAGCGCCGGAAGGTACTCCGAGGCGCGGCCCAGCATGCGCGCGAGGAGCGGGCGGTTGAGCGAGGCGTCCCAGTCCACGAGCTCGCGCGACGAGCCCACCAGCAGCTGGCCGGTCCTGCGCGGCTGGACGTTCATCGCCACCGACTCGCGCGTGAGCGTGTGCGCGCTCTTCAGGTAGCCCAGCTCGACGACCTGGTGGCTCAGGAAGCCGGGGTAGCGATCGGTGATCACCAGGTGGCCCTTGCGCGGGACGATCGGGAGCCCCGGCGTCAGCCGCGGCGCTTCGGGACCCGCGGCGTTCACCACCAGGTCGGCCTCGCGCCACTCGGCCCCGCAGCGCACGCGTCCCGGTTCGAGGGTCTCGGCGCGCACGCCCAGCTCGACGCTGGCGCCCGCGGCTTTCGCCTTCTCGAGAAAGAAGCGCGCCGCCGCCGGCGGGTACACCACGCGATCGCCGGCGACACGCAGCGCGCCCACGAGCCCTTCGCGCAGCCGGGGCTCGGCGTCGCGGAGTGCCTGAGCGTCGAGGATCTCCACGACCTCGCCGCGGGTCTCATAGAAGGAGGCCTTCGCCCGCAC
Organism: Vicinamibacteria bacterium; assembly: GCA_036559805.1. Lineage (GTDB taxonomy): Bacteria > Acidobacteriota > Vicinamibacteria > Fen-336 > Fen-336 > DATBSL01. The sequence continues at coordinate 25,214 of DATBSL010000011.1, read as the reverse complement.
GTGCGCCATCTCGTCGTCGTCCGCGGCGACCCACAGCGTCCCGCACGCGTCGTCCTCGATCTCGCCCGGCAGCGCGGCGGCCCGCTCGCTCCAGAGGCGGCGCGAGTGGGCGGTGAGCGCGAACTGCGCCTCCGAGTCGTCCATCACCACCAGGTGCCCCATGGCGGCGCCCGTCGCTCCCGCGCCCGGGAACCCCGATTCGAGAACGCTCACGCGGCAGCCCGCCTCCGCGAGCGCCTCGGCGCAGGCCGCGCCGACCACACCCGCGCCGACGACGATCACGCCCGGAGCCGAGGCGGTCATGCGGAGAGCCGCGGCGTCACGGGGCCGCGGCCGTGAAGCCCTCGCGGAACGGGTCTTGTGCGTCGAAGAGGAGCGTCGTCCGGCCGGTGACGAAGGCGCGGCCGCGGATGCGCGGGACGAGCACGCCGCCGCGCTCCTCCAGCCAGCCCTCGAAGAGCGACCCGGTGATGCTCTCCTGCCGCCAGCGCTCGCCCGGCGCGAGCGTGCCCCGGGCGGCGAGGACGGCCAGCTTGGCGGACGTCCCGGTGCCGCAGGGCGAGCGGTCGTAGGCGAGACCGGGGCAGAGGACGAAGTTGCGCGAGTCGGCGTCCGGTCGACGCGGCGGCCCGAAGACCTCGACGTGGTCGATGAACGCCCCGTCGCGGCCGGTGATCCCCTGCGCCCGCAGCGCCTCGAGGATGCGCGTGGTCGCCTGCGTCAGCGCCGCCACGTGGGCGAGCTCGAGCGAGGGACGGGCGAGCTCGGTCAGGAAGAACCAGTTGCCGCCCCAGGCGACGTCTCCCGTGACGCGGCCGAGGCCGGGCACGTCCAGCACGACGTCCCGCGCGTGGCAGAAGCAGGGCACGTTCTCGATCGTCACGGCGCCGTCGGGCTCGAGCTCCGCGCCCACCGTGCCGACGGGCGTGTCGATGCGCAAAGCACCGGGCGCCAGCCGTCCGAGGTGCTCGAGTGTGCGCACGACGCCGATCAGCCCGTGGCCGCACATGCCGAGCGCGCCCGCGTTGTTGAAGAACACGACCCCGGCCGCCGAGCCCGGCTCGACCGGCGGCGTGAGCAGCGCGCCGACGACGGCGTCGTGCCCGCGCGGCTCGCACACCACGGCCTGGCGCAGGTGGTCCTGGCTCGCGAGCAGGAACGCACGCCGCTCGGCCATCGAGGCGCCTTCGGGCTGCGGCCAGCCCGCGACAACGACGCGCGTCGGCTCGCCCTCGGTGTGCGAGTCGACGACGTCGATCCGCTCCGGCCAGGCCGCGGCCATGGCGTCGCCTTCGGTCCGCTAGAGCTTCTCGGGCACCACGAACGGCGCGCGGTACGCGCGCGTGAGCAGCTTGTCGGCCTCGGCGTCGCTCACGAACTTCTCGGTCTTCCCGTCGAACTTGAGCTTGCGCCCGACGCGGTAGGCGATGTTCGCGAGGTGGGCGAGCGACGACGACAGGTGCCCGTCCTCGATGCCGCAGGTGAGCAGCTTGGGATCGTTGGCTTTGATCGCGTCGACGAAGTTGCGGTAGTGCGGGCCTTCCTGGCTCGTGAGCACGTTCGGGTCGCTGCCGCCTGCCGCGGGCGCCGCGGCGGCGTCCGAGCCGGGGCCCTTCTCGTCCTTGCGGCCCAGGTAGCTCTGCCACTTGCGCCCGTCGCCGTCGATCCAGACCCAGCCCTTCGTCCCATAGAAGAGGTTGCCGATCTTCTGGGTGCCTTCCTCGTTCGTGTACTCCCCGCGCGTCGCGAACTCGAAGATCGTGCCGTCCGTGTACTCGAAGATCGAGGTGTGCGTGTCCGGCGTCTCCTGCGAGGCGGGCGGCCCGAAGTAGCCGCCGACCGACGCAACCGTCGCCGGGTGCTCCTGCTTGGCGAGGCCCCAGCGCGCGATGTCGAACTGGTGCGGGCCCTGGTTGCCGGTATCGCCGTTGCCGTACGCCCAGTGCCAGTGCCAGTTGTAGTGGAAGTGGTTGCGATTGAACGGCCGCACGGGCGCCGGGCCGAGCCAGAGGTCGTAGTCGACCTTCGCGAGGTACGCGGCGTCCCAGACGCCCTCGGACACCGCGCCGCCCTCGGCGTTCAGGCGATGCGCCTGCCCGTCCGTGATCGGTCCGTCGGGGTACTTGCCGATCCCGGGGCGCGACTTGAAGCACAGCCCGCGCGCCATGTAGACCTTGCCGATCCCGCCGTCGTGGATGAACTGGATCGCCTTGCGCACCGCGGGGCGGCTGCGGTTCATCGTGCCGACCTGCACGATCTTCCCGTAGCGCTGCGTGGCCTCGATCATCTTGCGGCCTTCCCAGACCGTGTGCGAGGACGGCTTCTCGACGTAGACGTGCTTGCCGGCCTGGAGCCCCCAGATCGTGGCGAGCGCGTGCCAGTGGTTCGGGGCCGCGATCACGACGGCGTCCACGTCCTTGTCGTCGAAGACGCGCCGCATGTCCTTCGCGTAGCCGGGCTTGAACGTGGCGAGGTCCTTGAGCCTGGGGTCGGCGGCGCGGCTCGCGAAGAGGTTCTCGTCGACGTCGCAGAGCGTCTTGACCTCGACGCCCGCGAGCTTCGCGAAGCCCTGCTTGAGCGCGTCGCCCTGTCCGCGGATGCCGATCACGGCGACCACCACGCGGTCGTTCGCCCCCAGCACGCGCCGGGCGCTTCCGGCCACGACGGCCGCGGCCGAGAGCGACGTGGTCGCGGTGAACCGGCGGCGGCTGACCTCGTTCCGATCCGTTGTCATGGGAGCCCCTCCTTCGGGACGACGCGCGCATTCTATCCCCGGTCGCCTCGCCGCTTGACAAGGCGGAGCCTTCGCTGCAAAACGGCTAGGCGAGGATGGCGTGGACCAGGACGAGCTGAGGCGGGTGCACCGGCAGCTCGCGGTCAAGACGTTCGAGCTCAGGAGCCTCCTCGACATCAGCCGCGAGCTGACGGCGGGGGCCGAGCAGCAGGCCGTCCTCGAGCTCGTCGTCACGGCGGCGATGGGTCACTTCGTCGTCGCGCGCTGTGCGCTCTACCTCGCCTCGCCGCGCGGGCTGGAGCTCGCCCACGCACGCGGGCCGCGGCGCGAGACGGAGAGCGACACGCCGGTCGCGCTCGACGACCGAACGGCCTCGCTCGAGGGGCCGACCTCGGTCGCGGAGCTGGCCGATGGGGCGCTGCGCCGCCGGCTCGAGCAGGCGCGCCTCGTCCTGGCGGTGCCGCTGCGGTCGAACGAAGGCGTCCTCGGTCTGCTCGCGATCGGCGAGCGCGCGTCGGGCTTGGCGTTCTCGGAGGAGGACCGCGAGATCGCGCACGCGCTCGCGCGGCAGGCGACGGCGGCGCTCCAGAGCGCCGCCCTGCAGCGGATCCGCGACGAGAAGCTGCGCCAGGACCGCGAGCTTCAGATCGCGCGCGAGATCCAGCAGAGCCTGCTGCCGGCGGCGCCCCCGCTCGTCCCGGGCTTCGAGGTGGCCGGTGCGAGCCGACCCTGCTTCGAGGTCGGCGGCGACTCGTACGACTGGATCCCGCTCGCGGGCGAGCGGCTCGCGCTCGTCGTCGCCGACGTTGCGGGGAAGGGGACCCCGGCCAGCCTGCTCATGGCCACGGCCCACGCGTTCGTCCACGCGCTCGCCGGGACGGCGGCGCCCGCGCTCGTGATCGAGCGGCTGAACCGGTTCCTGTTCGCGCGCACGCAGGCGAGCCGCTTCGTCACGCTCTTCTACGCGGAGCTCGACCCGATCGGGCGGCGGCTGAGCTACGTCAACGCCGGCCACGTGCCGCCTTTCCTGCTCGCGCGGGCCGGAACGCTGCGCCGGCTCTCGGCCGGCGGGCCCGCCCTGGGCCTGCTGCCCGAAGCGTCCTACGACACCGGCGACGTCGCGCTCGAGCCGGGTGACCTGGTGGCGATCGTCACGGACGGAGTGACCGAGGCCATGTCCCCCGGCGAGAACGAGCTCGGCGACGAGCGCGTCTCGGAGACGCTGCGTCGGCTGTCCGGGGTCGGCGCGAGTGCGGCGCTCGAGGGGCTGGTGGCCGTGGTCGACGAGTGGGCTGGCGTCCGGGGCGGAAGCGACGACCTGACCGCCCTCATCCTGAAGGCTCGCTGAAACGGAGGTTCAGCCCCGTGCCGACGGCGATCCACCGATCAGGTCGCGCACGACGTCGAACCAGGACTGCAGCTCGATCGCCGTCGGAGCGAGCTCGTAGGCGTGGTGGTGGCAGGCGCGGCTCAGGGCTGACCAGGCGTGGCTCGTGCGTGAGGCGAGCGGCGCGTCTTCCAGATAGCTGCGCAGGCAGATGAGCTGGGTGCGCATCGAGCAGCCCGCGAAGTCGAGCGATTGACGATCCCATAGCCGCTCGAGGCTCGTCTCGAGAGCCTCGAGCGCCAAAAGGGCCGAGGCGCGCGGCCACAGTCCCGCCGTGTCCGGGTTCGAGAGGCGCAGCAACCCGTCGGCCGCTTCCAGGAGCTCCCGGGGATCGGCGCGCTCGGTCCTCAACTCAGGCCCCGGATCCAGGCCGCGAGCTGGCTCGACTGGCGAACGAGCTCGACCGCGGCGGAGGCTTTCAGGTCGCGGGTCCCCGCGTCGACCTGAGCCAGCGCTCCGGCCAACGGCTTGCCGGCCTCGCGCTCCAGCCGGGGGACCACGTCGCCCTCGCGGGCCGCATCGTCGAAAAGCACGAGCGCCAGAAGCGGAACGAGGCTCTCCGCCTCGCCCAGGGCCCGCTCGACAGCGGCGTGGGGCTCGCCGCGCCCGAGCCGCCGTCGCCGCACCACTTCCATGCACGCGGCCTCCAGCCCGAGCCGGCACAGCCCGGGCACCACGCGCGCGGCCGCCGACGCGGGCAGGTCGGCGGTGCCCGCGACGGCGAGCGCGTCCTCCAGGTAGCGCCCGACGGGATCGAGCGCGCGGCGCAGCTCGACGACGGACGCGTCGCGCCGCGTGACCTCGACGATCTCGGCGGGGATGTCGAGCCGGCGCACGGCCTCGGCCAGCCGGTCGTCGTGGGTGAAGACGACGACCTGGCGGTCCGCCGAGGCGGTCTCGAGCACGCGCGCCAGCCCGTCGACGCGAGCCGGGTCCATCGACTGCACCGGGTCGTCGATCACGATGAAGCGGAACGGGCTCTCGGCGAGCGTCGCGCGCGGGACGAACAGGCTGAGCGCGAGCGAGTGCAGCTCTCCCTGGCTCATCACGCCGAGCGCCGCCCCCTCGACGCCGTCGACCGTGACGTCGAGCGCGACGCGGCGCCGCGTGCCCTCGCCCGTGAGCTGGATCCGCCCCAGCTCGACGTGGCTCTGCTGGCGCAGGTGCTCCCAGATGCCCGCGGCCTTCTCCGCGATCGGCGCGAAGCGGTCGTCGCGGATCCCCGACGCCGCCTTCTTGAACCACGCCTCAGCGGCCTTCACCCGCTTGAGGTCCAGGGACCCGCGCATGGCGTCGCGCGCGGCCTTGAGCCAGGCGGCAACCTCGACCGCCGCGGGACGCCAGGCGTCCTCCTTGCGCCCGAGCGCGGCGCGGGCCGAGTCGCGCAGGCGCACGACCGCCTCTCGCAGCGGACCGCTCGCCTTCTCGATGTGGTCGGCGAGCGCGGGCAGCTCGGCGATCGACCCCGCCCGGACCCAGCTCCCGAGCGCCTCGACGAGCGGGCCGAGGTCGAGCCCGACCTCGGCCGCGCGCGCGAAGGCTTCGGGCTTGAGCGGCACGAGGCCCTCCCACAGGCGCCGGGCGGCGTCCGCGCGCTCGTGGACGGCGTCGGCTTCGCGGGCGGCGTCGCGCAGGCGCGCCGCGGCGTCGCGCTGCTTCTTGCTCCAGGACTTGTCGAGCGCGTCTTTGCGCCCGCACACCGGGCAGTCGCCGTCGCCGTGGGACGCGTGAAACTGCAGGGCGCCCTCGAGGAGCGCCGCCGCGTCCCGGGATCGGGCCGACGCACCCTCGCGCGCCGCGAGGAGCGCCTTGCCCGCGGCGCGCATCTCGGTGGCGGCGGCGGCCACCCGCGCCGGATCGGGCGGCTCGAGGCTCGCGATCGCGCGCAGAACGTCGGCGGCATCCGAACTCGCTCCCGAGCCGAGGCCGCCCGAGAGCGACTCCTCGACCGCGCCCAGGTCCCAATCCTTGCCCTCGACGGCCGCCACCACCCGCCCTGCCCGCTCGTCGTCGACCTCGCGCAGGTGCGCCACGAGGTGGTCGCGCGCCTCCGTCGCATCCTTCAGCGCCTTCTCGCGGGAGCGCCGCGCTTCCTGGAGCGCGCCCAGCGCCTCCACCAGGTCCTCGAGGCCCAGGATCGACGAGAGCGCGTCGTAGAGCTTCGAGGGCCCCTCGTCGAGGAGCGAGCCCAGCTCGTTGTACGAGAGGAAGGGGCGGTGCGTTCTGAGCGCGGTCGTCCATCCGAGCGAGGCGAGCTCGGACTCCGGCTTGCCGCCAATCTGCGCGGCGGCGGCCGCCGCCTCGAAGGCGGCCTCGGGCTCCCAGCGCCGCGACACCACGCACGGCCCGTGCTCGCCCTCGACGAGGAACGTCGCGCGGAGCGACGCTTTGGGGTGGTGAAGATTGCGCCAGCCCTCGCGCCACACGGCGGCGCGCTCGCGCCAGCGCAGGCTGTCGCCAGTGAGCAGCACCTCCAGGCCCTCGGCCAGGCTCGACTTGCCCGAGCCGTTGCGCCCGACGACGAGCGTGAGGCCAGGACCGGGCCGAAGCTCGAGCGTCTGCCGCGGGCCGATGCCGCGGAAGCCCTCGACGTCGATCGAGCGCAGGAATGCTCCCGCGAGCGCGGGCGCGCCGCGTGCCGCGTCAACGCGTCCCGCGGCCGCCCCGCCCGAAAGCTCCGCCTCGAGCGGCTCCTGGCCCTCGAGCGCCGCGAGCACGAGGCCGCTCCACCCGGCATCGACCGAGCTGTCGCCCTCGAGCCGCGACAGGACGAGGCTGCGGATGCCGGGATCCATGGGGACGCTCCCTTCAGTAGACGACGAACGCGCCCGCCGGGTTCGAAGCGATTCTCAGGGCGCGGACACTATCACGGGAGCTCTGCCCGAGGCCGACGGGCCGGCCGATCCCGCCCGTGTTAGCATCCCGCGTTCGCCGCAAGCGCCTGCACGCTGCCGATGAGCCAGCCTCCTCCCATCCGCCTTCGCGTCACACCCCCGATCGGCGAGCCTTTCGAGCACCTGTGCGAGGGGGAGTCGCTCACCGTCGGCCGCTCGTCGAAGGCCGACCTCGTGCTGTCCGACCGCTTCCTGTCGCGGCAGCACGCGCGCTTCTACCGCGACGGCGACGCCTGGGTGGTCGAGGACCTCGGCTCGCGCAACACCACGCTGCTGAACGGGCGGCCGCTCGCGACGCCGGCGCGGCTCAGCCTCGGGGACCTCGTCAAGCTGTCCGAGACCGTGATCTCGATCGAGGGCTTCGACGCCACCTCGAGCCGGCCCAAGAGCGACTCGAGCGCCCGGACCACCTCCTCCGACACGATCGTGCTGCGCTCGGCCTCGGAGCTGGTCGCGACCGCCGAGCGCGAGTCCGCGGGCCGGCTCAAGCTGCTGAACGAGGTGCACCGCGCGCTCGCGGTCTCGCTGTCGCTCGAGGAGCTGCTCGAGGCGGTGCTCGACCGCACCTTCGTCCACCTCGGCCCCGAGGAGGCAGTGATCTTCCTGAAGAAGCCCCACGGCGGCCTCGACCGCGCCGCGAGCCGGCGTCTGCCGAGCGCGCGCGGCGACTTCTTCTTCTCCCGCAGCCTCGAGCAGGAGGTGGCCGAGAAGGGCCAGGTGGCGCTGGTGCTCGACGCGCAGACCGACCAGCGCTTCGCCGCCGCCGAGAGCATCTTGAGCTCGGGAGTGCGCAGCCTGATCGCCGCACCGCTGATCGACTCGGCCGGCTGCCACGGCATGATCGTGCTGAGCTCGCGCGTCCACGTGCGGCGCTTCTCCGAGCAGGACATGGAGCTGCTCGCCGCGCTCGGCTCGGTGGCCGCGCTGCGCATCCGCAACCTTTCGCTCGCCGAGGAAGGGGCGCGCCGTCGCGAGCTCGAGAAGGAGATGGCGCTCGCGCGCCAGATCCAGCTCATGCTCCTGCCCGAGCACCTGCCCGAGATCCCCGGCTACTCGGTGTTCGCGGCCAACGACGCCTCGCGCGCGGTCTCGGGCGACTTCTACGAGTTCCAGGGCCGCGACCAGGGCGACGAGCAGGTGATCGTGATCGCCGACGTGTCGGGCAAGGGGATGGCGGCGTCGCTCCTGGCCGCCTCGTTCGACGCGCTGCTGATGGGCCCGATCGAGGTCGGCCAGCCACCCGACGAGATCTGCGCCAAGACCTCACGCCGCCTGTTCATGAAGACGCCGCCCGAGCGCTACGTCACGGCGTTCATCGCGGCGATCGACCCCGCCTCGGGCCGGCTCACGTACACCAACGCCGGCCACAACCCTGGCCTGCTATTTCGCAAGGACGGCAGCGTGCAGCGGCTTGAGGCCAACGGCATGCCGCTCGGGCTGTTTCCCGTGGTCGAGTACGAGAAGGTCGAGACGACGCTCGAGCCCGGCGAGCTGCTGCTGCTCTACACCGACGGCATCACCGAGGCGGCCAACCCGAAGGGCGACGAGTTCGGGCTCGACCGGCTGCAGGCGGTGGCGGGAAAGTACACCGCCGAGCCGCTGGTCGCGATCGCGGTCGCGATCGAGACGGCCGTCGAGGTCTTCGCCGACGGCACGCCCTTTGGCGACGACCGCACGATGGTGCTGCTCCGCCGCGAGGCGTAGCCGAAGCGCTTCTAGCGTCCGAGCACCACCTCGACGTGGTGGGTCCCGCCGTCGTCGACCAGCGGGATGCGCCGGGGGTCGACGGGACGCCCGTCGCAGAGAGCGCGCGCGACTCCCCGCACGCGGCGCTCCGGGTTCTTCACCTCGACGAGGTAGCTGGAGCGGCCGACGCGCCAGCGGGCGCTGAAGCCGGGCCACGAGGCGGGGATGCACGGGCTGACCTCGAGCGCTTCGCCGCGGCGACGCAGGCCGAGGATCTCCTCGAGGCCGATGCGGTGCATCCAGCCTGCGGACCCCGTGTACCACGTCCAGCCGCCGCGCCCGAGGCGGTCGGGGTGCGCCGCGATGTCGGCCGCGACCACGTACGGCTCGACGAGGTAGCGCTCGGCGCCTTCGCGCGTGCGCGAGTGGTTGACCGGGTTCAGCAGGTGGAAGTACTCGAAGGCCTCTTCGCCGCTGCCCAGCCGCGCGACGGCCATGGCGACCCACAGCGCCGCGTGGGTGTACTGGCCGCCGTTCTCGCGCAGGCCCGGCGGGTACGCCGCGATGTAGCCGGGGTTGGTGCGCCCGCTGTCGAAGGGCGGGTCCAGCAGCAGGATCATGCGCGAGCCGCGCTTCAGGAGGTGCGCGCGAACCGCGTCCATCGCCTGCTCGGCGCGGCGGCCGGAGGCTCCGGCCGACAGCACGGCCCACGACTGCGCCACGGAGTCGATCCGGCACTCCTCGTTCTCGCGCGAGCCGAGCGGCGTGCCGTCGTCGAAGTAGGCGCGCCTGTACCACTCGCCGTCCCAGGCCAGCTCCAGCATGTCGGCCAGGCGTGACGACTCGGCCCGGTAGCGCGCCGCCCGCGCCGCATCTCCGCGCTCCTCGCACAGGGGAGCGAACTCGCGCAGGAGCGCGAGCAGGAGCCAGCCGACGAAGACGCTCTCGCCGCGGCCCTCGCGCCCCACCAGGTTCATGCCGTCGTTCCAGTCGCCGCCGCCCATGAGCGGCAGCCCGTGCGGGCCCACGGTGAGCCCGCGATCGATCGCCCGCAGGCAGTGCTCGAAGAGCGACGCCTGCTCCGACGAGACCGCGGGACGCGTGTAGCTCTCGGCTTCCTCCGCAAGCAGCACCGGCGCCTCCAGGAACGATATCGGCTCGTCCAGGACTGCGCGCGCGCCGGTCAGCTCGAGGTAGCGCAGGACGGCGTACGGAAGCCACAGCATGTCGTCCGAGCAGCGCGTGCGCGGGCCGGCGCCGCTCGGCTCGTGCCACCAGTGCTGGACGTCGCCCTCGACGAACTGGCGCGACGCCGAGCGCAGCAGGTGCTCGCGCAGGATCGCGGGCCGCAGCGCGCCGAGCGCGAGCGCGTCCTGGAGCTGGTCGCGGAAGCCGAAGGCGCCGCCCGGCTGGTAGTAGCCCGAGCGCGCCCAGAAGCGGCACGCGAGGCTCTGGTAGAGCAGCCAGCGGTTCATCATCACGTCGAACGAGTCGTCGGGCGTGCGCACCTCGACGGTTCCCAGGAAGTCGTCCCAGAAGGCGGTCACCGCCGCGAGGGCGGCCTCCGCGGCCTCGAGCGAGGCGTAGCGCCCGACGAGCTCGTCGGCGTGGCCGCGGTCGCGGCCCTGGCCGAGCAGGAACACGATGCTCTCGCGGGCGCCCGGCGGCAGCTCGAGCGTGACCTGCAGCGCCGCGCACGGGTCGAGCCCCGCGCCGAAGCGGCCGTCGAGCGCCCGCCTGCGCAGCGCCGCCGGGCTCGACGGCGAGCCGTTGCGGCCCAGGAACTCCCCGCGGTCGCCGGTCGCCGAGCGGAGCGAATGGCTCGTCGCCGCGAAGGCGACGCGGGACGCGAACTCGCGGTTGTAGGGATTGCGCGCGTAGACGGCGCGGCGCGTCTCGCACGATTCGCTCACCACGTGCAGGTGCTCGCTCGCGCGCGGCGGGCCGAGCGCCCACTCCTGGTAGCTGAAGACGCTCAAGCGTCTGGGCTGCGTCCCGACGTTCTCGAGCGTCAGCCGCAAGAGCTTCACCGGATCGTTCGCCGCCACGAAGACCTCGAGGCTCTGGCGCAGCCCCGAGGGCTCGTGCTCGAAGCGCGTCACGCCGGGCGCGTGGCGGCACAGCCAGCGTCCGGAGCCCGCCTCGCGCTTCACGGCTCCCGGCGTCCCCCCCCAGACGTAGCCGCGCTCGTCGTCCCGCACCAGGATCGCCTCCGAGCTCGGGTCGAGCACGGGGTCGTTCGCGAACGGCGTGAGCCGGTTCTCCCGGCTGTTCTCCGACCAGGTGAAGGCGGAGCCCGAGGCGGACAGGATCGACCCGAACCCAGGATTCGCGAGCACGTTGACCCACGGCAGTGGAGTCTCGGCCTCGCCGTCGAGCACGACGACGTACTCGCGGCCGTCCTCGCTGAAGCCGCCGACGCCGTTGTCGAAGCCAAGGCGCGGCCGCTCCGGTGCCGCGAGCGGCTTCGCCGGCTCCTTCCGGATCTCGACGTCGTCGCGCCAGCCCGGCTCGGCCACGGGCCGATCCAGCTGGCCCTCGAGGTCGCCGCGCTCGCCGCTCAGCACCGCGCGCGCGGCCGCCTGGAGCAGCTCGCGCTCGGCTACGGGCACGCTCTCGCCGCGGAGCAGGAAGACGCCGCCCGGCTTCTCCTTGTACGTGGCCCACGGCCCGCTCTCGATCAGGCTGGCGAGCAGCTGGTGCATCTCGTCGAGGTAGCTCGCCGGGTGCTCGTTCAGGATCACCACGTCCGCGCGCAGGCCCTTGAGCCGCCAGTAGTCCTGCGCCTGCAGCACCTGGCGCACGAGCGGCACGTCGTCCTCCTCGACGACGCGCACCAGCAGTAGCGGCAGGTCGCCCGAGATGCCGTGCGGCCAGAGGCCGGACTGACCGAGCGTGCTGCGCGCGCGGAGCTCCGGCGCCGCGCGCAGCGACGAGTCGGCGTAGCACACGCGCGAGGCGAGCCGCTCGTAGAGCTGCGCCTCCTCGCTCGAGATCCCGAGGTGGTGGAGCGCCATCTGGGCGTGGGTGAAGGCGAGCGTGAAGGCGCGCGCGGGTGCGCCCGCGTCGTGGTACTTCTGCGCGAGCGCCAGCGCGGCGTCTCGGCTGGTCGCGACGCCCGTCGAGAACGAGACGCGCACCGAGCCGCCCACGCCGATGCGGACCCGGTAGCGCAGGCTCATCACGGGATCGAGCACGGCGCCGGTCGTGCCCGAGAGCGCCCGCCCGTCGGTGGCCTGGGGAGCGTCGACGTCGCGACCGCGCCCGAGGAAGCGTGCCCGGTCCGTTTCCCACTCGACCGCGCCGCGCAGGCGCCCCTCGACGCTCAGCACGTGGACGGCGTGGAGCTCCGGCTCGTCGCTCTTGCGCGGGCGGCGGTGGGCGACGAGCGCGTAGCTCGCCGGCAGGTACGACGTGCCGACGAAGAGCTTGCCGAACGCCGGGTGCGCGAGGTCGTCGGCCAGCGAGCCGAGCACGAGCTCGGCGTAGCTCGTGAGCTCGATCTCGCGCGGCCACGCCGTGCGGTTGGTGAGCGTGACGCGGCGCACCTCGACGTCGTCCTCGGGCGACACGGCGATCTCGAGCAGGCTCTCGATCCCGTGGGCCTCCCCGTGGAACGTGGCCTTGTCGATCGCGAAGCTCGCCACGTACCCGCTCATCTCGTGCCGTGTGGGGTGGAAGGCGGCCGACCAGCGGGCGCCGTTGCGCACGTCGCGCAGGTAGACGAACTGGCTGCCCGGGTCGCGCGTCTCGTCCTCGCGCAGGCGCGTGACGGCGAGCCCGCGCCAGAGCGAGCCCCCGCCGCCCGCGTTCGTCACGATCACGGTGTAAGCACCGTTCGAGAGAAAGTGGGCGTGCGGGTGCGCGGTGTGCGGCGAGCGGAAGCGCCTCGCCAGCACCGGCCCGTGGGGCTGCTGGACGCGGGTGCCTTCCGCGGGCCGCGGCACGTGGATCGGAACCCGCTGCGGCACGCGCTCCTGCAGCAGCAGCTCGGTCGCCTGGACGCGCGCGTCCGCGTGGAAGCGCCTCACCATGCTCTCGTCCTGGAGCGCGTTCGCGAGCGCCACGAGCGTCATGCCCTGGTGGTGCGCGAGGTAGGCGCGCACCGGCGTGCCAGGCCCCGAGCCGAGCGGCGGCAGCGTGGACTCGTTCTTGCGGGGCGTGTAGTCGACGGCCTCGAAGTAGCCGTGGCGCCCGAGCAGGCCCAGGCCGTCGAGCCGCCGCAGGTTGCGCGCCGCGAGGGACGGCTCGACGAGCACGGCGAGCGCCGCGGCGTACGGGGCGATCACCAGCTCGTCGGCGAGCCCGCGCTTCAGCCCCAGCCCCGGGACGCCGAAGGCCTTGTACTGGTAGTGACCGTGCCGGTCGACGACCGCGAAGGCCGACTCGGAGATGCCCCACGGCACGCCCCGGCTCGCCGCGTACTGCATCTGGCGCCGGAGGGCCAGCGTGCAGGACCGGTCGAGCAGCGTCCCCGGATAGCTGCGCATCAGCAGCCGCGGCATCAGGTATTCGAACATCGTGGCGCTCCACGACAGGAGCGCGGGCGCGCCGTCGACGCTGGTGAAGGGCCGGCCCAGCTGGAACCAATGCTCCTGCGGCACGTCCTCCTTGGCGATCGCGATGAAGCTCGCGAGCCGGGCCTCCGAGGCGAGCAGGTCGTACATCCCCGTGTCGAGGCGTCCCGGCCCCTCGGCGTCGGCGAGCCGGTAGCCGATCGCGAACAGCTTGCGCCGGGCGTCGAAAAGGAAGCGGAAGTCCATCTCCTCGACCCACGCCTCGGCGCGCGCGGCGAGCGCTTCGAGCCGCGCTGCGAGGGCCGGGTCCGTCCCGTTCGCGCCGTTCGCCGCGTCGGCGAGCAGCGACTCGATGTTGTCGGCGAGGTCCGCCGTCCGGCGGGCGATCTCGAGGTCCGCGGCCGAGGCGGGGTGGCCGTTGGGGGAGGGTTGGCGCAGCCCTGCCGCGACGTTGGCGAGCAGCACGCGCTTGCGCGGCTCGGCCGCGTCGCCCGCCGCCTCGCGCAGCTCGGCGACGAGGTGCGGCAGGCGCTCGCGCGGCTCGCCCGGCCGCGGCGGCGGGGCCGGCGCCGTGTCCAGGGCCTGGGTGAGCAGCTCGGCGGTGTCGGCGAGCCCCTCCCAGGGCGGGGGGTGCTCGCGGCCGTCGGCGAGCCCGCGCAGCGCCTGGGCCAGCGACATCATGCAGCCGGCCAGGTTGCCGCTGTCGACGGTGGACACGTAGCGGGGCAAGAGCGGCTCGAGCGTCCGCGTGTCGTACCAGTTGAGCAAGTGGCCCTGGTGGCGCTCCAGGCGGTCGAGCGTGTCGAGCGTCCGCTCGAGGCGCGTGGCCATCTCCGTCGTGCCCATGTAGCCGAGGTCGCGCGCGGCGAGCGTCGAGAGCAGCGCCATGCCGATGTTGGTCGGCGAGCTGCGGTGCGCCAGCATCGGCCCGGGCTGCTCCTGGAAGTTGTCGGGCGGAAGCCAGTGATCCTCGGGCCCCACGAACTCGTCGAAGTAGCTCCAGCTGCGCCTCGCTACGCGACGGAACAGGGCGCGGTCCGCCTCGTCGAGCTCGGCCGTCTCGCTCGCGGGCACCGGCCGGCTCAGCAGGTAGGCGAGCAGGGGCGCCCCCGCCCAGAGCACGAGCAGCGGGGCCGCAACCGGCAGGTCCCCCGGCCGCAGCCTGGCGATCAGCAGCGCGAGCACGAAGGCGAGCACCGGGCTCGCGGCCATCCCGACCAGGAACGTACGCACGCCGCCGCGGCTGCCGAGCCCCGTGACGCGCGCGGCGACCGCGGCCGCGGTCTCCCATTCCAGCAGCCGGCGCTGCGTGAGCAGCATGCGAGCGAGCGTGAGCAGGATGGCGTGGAGCATCTCGGCCGCGTGATAGGCGAGGAACGTCAGGCGCACGAGCACGCGCGCGAGCTCCGTGCGCACGCGGTCGGCCAGGTCGCGCAGATAGACGAAGAGCGGCTCCGCGTCCGGTCCGCGCAGCGCCTCCGCCAGCGTCAGCAGCACGGGAAACGCCAGGATCAGAAGCGCGGCGGCGGCCCAGGGCGACCCGCTCGGCGGGAACAGCGTGAAGCAGGCCGCGAGCCAGGCGACGTAGCCGGGCGCGAGCAGGCTGCGCCTCAGGTTGTCGAAGATCTTGTAGCGGCTGATCGCCGGCAGGCGGTTGCGCTCGACGCCCGTGCCGGTGCGCACCCACGGCAGGAGCCAGCCGAGGATCTGCCAGTCGCCGCGCACCCACCGGTGCAGGCGCCGCGCGTGCGCGAGGACGCTCGCCGGGTAGTCGTCGACCACCTCGACGTCCGTCACGAGCGCCGTGCGCGCGTGCAGGCCCTCAAAGAGGTCGTGCGACAAGAGCGCGTTCTCGGGCACGCGGTTGGCGAGCGCGATCGCGAACGCGTCCACGTCGATCAGGCCCTTGCCCGTGAAGATGCCCTCGCCGAACAGGTCCTGGTACGTGTCCGAGACCGCGGTCGTGTAGGGGTCGACGCCCGTGTGGCCCGCGTAGATCCGGGCGAAGAGCGAGCCCGCGGCGCTCTCGTACGTCACGCTGACGCGCGGCTGCAGGATGCCGTAGCCCTCCGTCACGCGGCGCTGCCGCGGGTCGTAGCGCGCGCGGTTCAGCGGGTGCACCGCGATGCCGAGCAGCTGGCGCGCCGCGCCGCGGGGCAGGCGCGTGTCGCGGTCGAGCGAGATCAGGTAGCGGACGCGGGGCAGCACCGAGAGGTCCCCGCGCATGACGCTGAAGCTCGTGTCCTGCGCGCCGCGCAGCAGGCGCACGAACTCGTCGAGCTTGCCGCGCTTGCGCTCCCAGCCCATGAAGCAGCCTTCGCTCGGGTTGTAGCGGCGCGCGCGATGGAACAGGTAGAAGCGGCCGCCGCCGTGCCGCTTGTCGAGCGCTTCGATCTCCGAGATCGCCGCCTCCAGGATCTCCGCGTCGCCGCTCCGGTCCGCCGTCTCTGCGTCCTCGAAGTCGCCGAGGATCGCGAAGCGGATCCGAGGATCGAGGTTTCCGAGCGCCTGCACCTCGAGGTGCTCGACGAGCTCGTGCACGCCCGCAGTGCTCGCGAGCAGTGTCGGGATCACCACCATCGTCTCGGCCTGCTCGGGCACGCCCGACTCGAGGTCGAGCCGCGGCAGCCGGCGCGGCTTCGCGAGCGCCGCCACCAGCCGCTGCACGACGCTCGTGGCGAGGTCGCTCGCGGGCAGGAGCGCGAGCAGGGCGAGCACGACCTGGAGCTGCCGCGAGGCGCCGAGCTCGTGGGCGGCCCACGCGGCCGCGGCGACCACGGCCGCGGTCACGAGCGCGACCCCTCCGAGATAGCCGGCCGTGGCGTGGCGGAAGACCGCGCGCCGCAGGCGCTGGCGCGCGCCGGGGCGGTACGCCACGCGCCGCTCGAGCGCGCGCCGGCCGGCGCCGATCAGGTGATAGCCGACGTGCCCCGACGCGTTGTCGGCGCCCCGTTCGTGGGCCGCTCGCGCCTGCTCCGTGGCGGCGAGCGCCGCTTCGACCTGCGCCTCGCCGCTCGGCTCCGCCAGCTCCTCGATCGCCTGCCGGTAGCGGTCGCGGCTCGAAAAGTCCATGCGTCCGTAGACGCCCGCCGGATCGCGCTGGAGAATCTGCTCGACGAGGCTGACGCGCTCCACCGAGCGGCTCCAGTCGTGGCTGGCGCAAAGGCGAAGGCTGGTGACGGTGTTGGCGAGCGACACCTGCGCCGCGGCCTCGGCCTGCTGCTCGGCGAGGATCAGGTCCTCGACGGTGCGACCCTCCGCGCGCAGGCGCTCCTCGAGGCGGGCTCGCAGCTCCCTGGCGCGCGGGCCGAACTCGCGCATGCGCGTGAGCAGCTCGACCACGAATGCCGTCGACAGCTCGCGAGGCAGCGGCCGGAGGTCGGAGTCGCTGCCCCGGGCTTCGAGCGGGGCGACGAACGCGTTGGCGCGCCGACGGGCCTCGCGGCTCGCCAGCACCTCGTCGGTCAGGCGCCGCATGTTCTCGATCAGGGCGGCTTTGAGCGCGCTCGGCCAGGCCCAGATCTCGCCGATGCTGAGCGGCGTCACGGCCTGGTACGCCGAGAGGAAGCGCTCGAATCGCTGCACGTCGAGCCGCGCGTCGCTGTGGCGCAAGAGCTCCACGGCGAGCAGGTGGATCCGCGCCGTCGCGCGCGCTCCGGGCGGGGCGACCAGCGGAAGCTGGCTGTGGTAGGCCGGCGGCAGGTCCCGGCGCAGCTGGGCCACCTCGGCCTCGACCAGGTGGAAGTTGTCGAGCAGCCACTCGGCCGAGGGCGGCACGGCGATGCCGCGATGGACGTCGTCGGCGAGCTGGCGATACGCCTCGCGCAGCGCGGCGGAGTTGTCGCCGATGCGGCGGTGGTAGGCGCGGCTGCGCGAGCGCCGCCGCGGGAACGCGCGCTGCTCCGCGGCCAGAGCCCGCG
Organism: Vicinamibacteria bacterium; assembly: GCA_036559805.1. Taxonomy (GTDB): domain Bacteria; phylum Acidobacteriota; class Vicinamibacteria; order Fen-336; family Fen-336; genus DATBSL01. Next base: position 8,076 of record DATBSL010000011.1, on the reverse strand, counting down.
CACGGTCCTCCAGCCGCTCGACGTTCAGCAGCTCCGCGCGAAACGGGCCCGCAGGGATAGGGTCGGCGCTCAGGCTCGGCCTCGCACGCGGCAGAGCCAACGCAACCCATGTGCCAGCGGCACCTGCCGTTGGCGAGGGACTTAACGCCGCGCGGCCCCGGGGCGCTGGAAGAATCTACAAAGCTCGCGCCTGGCCCGGCCTGCGCCGGGGAGCGCAGGCGTTACAGGCCGGTTTGAAGAAACTCGCGCGCGCCGCGCTCAGAACGGGCCCGATTCCACACCGAGCATCCGGCCGCCTTCGGCGGCGGTCTGCTGTTCGGAATCGGAGCAGCCGACGTGCCCGCAGCCGCAGGGAGCAGGCGCCGCGGGAGTCGCCGAGGCGCAGTGCTCGCTGCAGTAGTCGGCGCCCTGCCGCGTGATGAACACCTCGCTCTGGCAGTGACAACTCGCGTTCGCACAGGTCATGGCATTCCCTCTGCTGGGGCAAGGGTGCAAGGGCCGTGCCCCGCGCAATTCGGGCTGGCACTTTCCTTGCGAAGGATGGGCGCGAGTAACCCCCCTCGTGCCCTTGACAGGAGAAGCCATGACCGAACTGCCGCGACCGGACGGTGGCGCGCCGCTCTGGAGCCGCCCGCGCGCCCGCGAGCTGGGCGCACCCCTGAGCGGCCCCGTGCGAGCCGACGTGGCAGTGGTCGGCGGCGGAATCACCGGGCTCACGCTCGCGCTGCTCCTGCAACGCGAGGGACTGAGCGTCGCGCTGCTCGAGGCCGAGCGCGTGGCGTCGGGAACCACGGGAGCGACCTCCGCCCACGTCACGAGCGTGCTGGACATCTCGTACCGCCAGCTGCTCGACCGGCTCGGCCGCGAGCGGGCGACGGCGGTTGTCGAAGGCAGCGGTCGCGCGCTCGACTTCATCCGGTCCATGGCCAGAAGCTCGGTCGCCTGCTCGTTCGAGCTGTGTCCCGCGTATCGCTACGCCGAGGATGCGGACGCGATCCCCGAGCTGCAGAAGGAATTCGACGCGGCGCGCGAGCTGGGCGTCCCCGTCTCGCTGACGGACGGCGCGCCGCTGCCGTTCCCGGTGGCGGGGGCCTTGCACTTCTCGCGGCAGGGAGCGTTCGATCCTGTCGAGTACGTAGTTGGGCTCGCGGAGCTCTTCGTGGCGGCGGGCGGGAGACTGCACGAAGGCGCCCGCGTCACCGCCTTCGAGGAGGACTCCGACTCGGTGGTGCTCCAGGCGACGGGCGGCCTCGTCGTCGCGAGCCACGCCGTCCTCGCGACACACACGCCGATCGGCACCAATCTGGTCCAGTCGCAGACCGAGCCGCACCGTTCGTACATGCTCGCGCTCCGCACACGTAGCGAGCTCGCCGCGGGGCTCTACTGGGATACCGAGACGCCGTATCACTACCTGCGGCCCGTGCGCTGGGACGGCGCCAGCCTGGTCCTCGTCGGTGGCGAGGACCACCGGGTCGGCCACGACGATCCGCTCGAACGCTACCAGGCTCTCGAGCGATACGCGCGTGAGCGGTTCGCCGACGTCGAGGTGGTGCGGCGCTGGTCGGCGCAGCTCTACGAGCCCGCCGACGGGCTGCCGTTCGTCGGCCGCAGCCCGCTCGCGGAACGGATCTTCGTGGCGACCGGCTTCGCTGGAACGGGCCTCGTGCTGGGCACGCTCGCCGCTCACGTGGTCGCCGACGCCCTGCGCGGCCGGCCGGACACGCCTCTCGCCGAGGCCGTTCGCGCCACTCGCGCGCCGGCGCTGGCAGCGGCCGGGCGGGTGACGCGCCAGGGCTTGGACACGGCGGTTCACTACGTCGGCGACCGCCTGGGCTCGGGAGACGTCGCGTCCGTGGCCGAGATCCCGAAGGCCGCCGGGGCGATCGTCGAGGTCGAGGGCCAGAAGCTCGCGGTCTATCGCGACGGCGGCGGCCGGCTCCACGCGCTCTCGCCGGTGTGCACCCACATGGGATGCATCGTTCGCTGGAACGCCGCGGAGCGTTCGTGGGACTGTCCGTGTCACGGCGGCCGCTTCAGCGCGCTTGGAGACGTGCAATCGGGGCCGCCGATGCGCGACCTCGAGGGTCGCAGCCTTCCGCGGGACGCCTCCTGAGCGGCGCTGGCGCGGATCTTGCCGGAGCGGGTCGATGGGCGAGCGTCCGCTCGTCCGTGGCGCCCGGCGTCGTGAGCACCCTCCTGGGTCACGCGCCGGGGCTCGACGCGAAGTCCATGCTGCCGGACAACCTGCTGCACCTCGTGCTGGGTGGGGCGTTCCTGTTCGCGGGGCTCGCGCAGCCCACGCACCGCACGCTCTCCGTCACGCGCCCGAACCTCTGACGCCTAGCGTCCTGGGCCATTTTGTAGAAAAAAGCCCGGCGGGTCGCCTGCCACGATCCCCAGGGAGGGTCGCGGCGCCTGCAAAGCGTTACCCGCTCAAGGCCCGTGGCCGGTGCGGGGGTCGCCTTGTCTCTGGCAGGAACGTTGCAGTTCCACTCCACGTGAACGTTGCGGCCGTCCGCCGCGCGTGAAACGACGTGAAGGAGGTTCCCGATGGCCCTGAAGCGGATGCGAATCGCGATGGCGGCTGCTATCGCCTGGGCCGGCATCGGCGTGTCGGGCGTTCTCGCGCAGGGCACGCCGAAGTACACGAATGCCGAGGTCCTGTCCATCAACGCGCAGCAGCGGCTGCTCGTCGTCCGCACGAACGACGGCGCGGAGCAGACTCTCGAGCTCGACGATCAGGTGAGCGGCCTCGCCGAGCTGCGCGCCGGCGACCGCGTGATCCTGACGATGCGCGGCGAGCCCGGGCGCCCGCGCGTGCAGGCGTTCTCGAAGACGACCAAGGTCGAGGCGAGCGCGTCGACGCGCGCCGAGCCGGTCGTTACCCGCGCCGAGCCGGTCGTCACGGCGGTCGACCGCGGCGACGAGGAGTTGCGGGCGGCGGAGAGCTACTCGCGGCGCCTCGCCGACCTGGCCGCGCAGGCGACCGCCATCGACACCGTCTGGAGCGGATTCCGCACCGCGTGCAACGTGACGTTGAGCGACGGCGCCTACGCGGGATCGCGCGAGTGGCTGAGCCTGTGGGACTCGGTGCAGGTCGACACCTCGAGCGGCTACTGCCGCGACCTGTTCAACCAGATCGTCGGCCGAGGCCAGTCGGTGAACGCCGCGATGGCCGCGGCCGAGACGGACGCGCGCCGCTCGCTCGAGCCGGGCGCGATCCGCGAGATCCAGCGGCAGTACTCGCTCGAGTGGCACGGCTGGGGCAGCACGCCGCCCAAGCGCCTCGAACAGTGATGGCCGCACGAAGGGAAGGAACGGATGGCAGACGAAGCGATTCGCAAGCTGAGCGACGGCGAGGAGCTGGTGCTGGCGGACGAGCAGCTGTCTCCCTCGCTCCACGTGTCGCGGGAGGCCGACCCGCGGGCGGCCACGGTCGAGCGTCGGCATCGCGCGCTCGCGGGCAGGCCGCCCGAGCCGCGAACTCCGTTCGCAAGGCCGGCGCCGCCAGCCGCGCCGCGCTGAGGGTCGTGCCGCGAACGGAGGGCCTCGACGCGCTCGATCGCGATCGCGCCGCGTCGCTGGCCGACGAGGGGGGCAGCGCGGCGGCCAGCGTGGAAGGCGACGAGCTCGCGCCGGGAGCGCGCACGAGCGCGCGAGCGATCTGGCGCGCCGCGTGCGTGGGGCTCGCGGCGGCGATCGTCTTTGGCCTGAGGAGGACTCGATGAAACGACCCATGCCCAAGCCGGGACGCGAGCCGGAGCCCACGCCAAAGCCGGCGCCGTTCGAGGAGCCGGGCGAGTCCCGCAACCCGCCGCCGCCCTTCGACGAGGACCAGCCCACGCCCGCCCGTCCACTGCCCGCGATCACGCCGGCGGTCGACGACCGCGAGCCGCGCGAGCGGCGTCGGGCCTCCTGAGACCGGCCCATGCTCTTCGAGATCAGCGTGATCCCGTTGGGGGGCGACATCCACCTGAGCGACGAGCTCGGGGACGTGCTCGGCGTCATCGATCGCTCCGGCTTGCGCTACCAGCTGGGGCCCGGCAGCACCTGCATCGAGGGGGAGTGGGACGAGGCCATGGCCCTCGTCCGGGATTGCCACGCCGAAGCCCGGCGCCACTCGAAGCACGTGATTACCCTGATCAAGGTCGAGGACGACGAAGGGCAGCGCGACAAGCTGCGCTCGAATGTCCGCTCAGTGGAAGAGAAGGCGGGCCGCAGGCTCGAGACCTGCGATGCGCCCGGGCGTGAGGCCAGCTGACGCTCACGACTTGACGAACACGTCGTCCTGCGGAGGAACCGATGCTCGAAACCATTGCCGTGATCCTGATCGTGATGTGGCTGCTCGGGCTCGTCAGCTCGTACACGATGGGCGGGCTGATTCACCTGCTGCTGGTGCTGGCGATCGCCGTCGTGCTGATCCGCGTGATCCAGGGCCGCCGGCCGATCTGAGGCCGTTTGTAGATTCGCAGAGCCTCGGACGCTCGATCCCCGTCGATTCGCGGGCTGGCGTGATGGCACGCCTGTTGCTCTAGCAACTATCGGAAGGCGAAGCCACCAGCGACGGGTTTCGCCGCAGCGAGGGAGGTCGCGATGGCGAAGGCGAGGACTCGCAACGGCGCGGAGGAGACGGTGCGCCGCCTGCGCCGCGGCGAGCCGATCCTGTTCGTGGACGCGCGCGGCGACGCGCCGCGGATCGCGCCGGCGGGATACGCGGCCGTGGCGTACTGCACCACCCCGGGACGGATGCCCGAGGAAGAGATCGTGTTCGTACACGTAGATGGGGACGTTCGCGTGCTGGAGGGCGGCGCGCTCGCGTACGGGCGGGCTGGTCGTGCTCCAGGCGGGACCGCTCCCCGGGAGTGAAAGGAGGACGCATGAGCAATCGTTCTGCTGTGCTGCTGCTGACCTCGCTCGGCCTGATCGCCGGCGTAACGGCCCCCGCGGAGCAGGTGGCGTTGACGGCGACCGGGACGGTCATGAAGAAGAGCGCGGACACGCTGGTGGTGCGGACGCACGACCACGGCCACATGATCACCTTCAACCTCGACCGCGACACCGGTCTGCCCGACGGCCTCGCCGTCGGGAAGCACATCGAGATCGACTACCACGCGAACGGCTCGGCTGGACAGACCGCGGATCGGATCACGCTGATCGCGCCGCGGGCGACCGGCCGTGTTCCCACGAGCGATCCGGGCACGGACGACCAGTAGAGCGCCGTGCCTGCGGCGACGGCCCGGGTGCGCCGCCAGCACCCGGGCCGTCGGTCGGCACGGGCTCTCGCGCGCGTGAGGGACGTGCTACCCTGCGCGCAGAGATGCGACGCGTCGCGGGCCACCTGATCCGGATCCCCGCGGCGGCGCTCTTCCTCGCGACGATCTCGGCTTCGGCCGCGCTCGAGGCCGCGAGCTATCCCCCCGGCTACCGCTTCCGCACCGTCTCGAACGAGCGGATCTCCGTCCACTTCCACGACCCGCTCGAGCCCCAGGCGCGCGAGGCGGCCTCGATCGCGCGCGAGATCCTGGCGGGCCACGAGCGCCGCTACGGCCAGAACGTGGGGCGGCTCGAGCTCGTGCTCGTCGACGTGGACGACCAGCCCAACGGCTACGCCACCCCGCTGCCGTTCCCGATCGTGAACGTGCGAGCCGTGGCGCCCGAAGGAACCGACGGCTTCGGGAACCACGAGGGTTGGCTGCGGCTGGTGCTGGCGCACGAGCTCGCGCACAGCGTCCACCTCGAGGAGGCGCGCGGCCTGTGGGCCGTCGGCCGCAGGCTGTTCGGGCGGGCTCCCTTCCTCTTCCCCAACACCTTCGCGATGTCGTGGATGATCGAGGGGCTCGCCACCTACGAGGAGACGGAGCTCACGGCGTTCGGGCGCGGGCGCAACCCCGACTCGCGCATGGTCCTGCGCATGGCGGCGCTCGACGGGCGTTTTCCGAAGGAGGACCAGGCGATCTACGCGCTCGACGCCTGGCCGGGCGGACAGACCGCCTACCTCTTCGGCGAAGCGCTGCTGCGCCGGGTGAGCGAGCACTCGGGCCGCGACGCGCTGCCGCGTCTCGCGCACCAGCACGCCGGCCAGTTTCCTCCCTGGCTCGACGGCCGCACCCTTCGCAAGGTGACCGGCACGGGGCTGCACGCCCAGTGGAGCCGCTTCGCGGAAGCGGCGACTCGCGAGTTCGCGAGCGAAGCCGAAGCGCGCAAGGCTTCGGGCCTCAGCGAGTCGCACCCGCTCACGGCGCGCGGGATCCGCCAGTCGTCGCCGCGCTTCAGCCCCGACGGAACGAGCGTCGCGTACACCAGCCAGACGCTCACCCGCTTCCCCGAGCTCCGCATGGTGCGTGCCGACGGCGGCGGCGACCGGCGTCTGTGCGATCGCAACGGAGGCTCCGGGCTGGCGTGGACGCCGGACGCGCGCTCGCTCGTCTACGCCGAGCTGCAGGTCCACGAAACGTACAGCGTGTTCGGCGACCTGAGCCTGGTCGAGGTCGCGAGCGGGCAGGTGCGCCGGCTCACGCGCGGCGCGCGGGCGTACGATCCCGACGTCTCGCCCGACGGCGCGAGCGTCGTGTTCGCCCGCAAGCGGGGCGACCGCTCCGAGCTCGCGCTCGTGGGAATCGACGGCCGGGGGCTGCGCGCGCTCACCGGCTCGGCGCCCGGCGTCGAGTGGAGCGGCCCGCGCTTCGATCCGACGGGCGCGCGCGTCGTGGCGTCGCGCCTCCTTCCTGGCGGCTGGCTCGACCTCGTGCTCGTCGACGTGGCGACGGGCGCCGTCTCCCAGCTCACTCACGACCGCGCCAAGGACGTCGAGCCCACCTGGACGCCCGACGGCGCGGCGGTCGTGTTCCGCTCCGACCGCGACGGCACCTCGAACCTGTACGCGATCCCGTTGTCCGAGCGACGCCTGCTGCGCGTGACGAACGTGCTGGGGGGCGCGTTCCAGCCCTCGGTCAGCCCCGACGGTCGCAGCGTCGCGTACTCCGAGTACTCGTCGCTCGGCTACGACGTCAGGGTCGCGCCGCTCGACCTCGCGGAGGCCGCCCCGGCCCCCAGCTTCGTCGACACTCTCCACGCACCCCGGCCGGATCCGGCCCCCGCCGACGCTCCAGCCCGCCCGTACCGCGCCGGGTCGATGCTCAGGCCCCGTTTCTGGACTCCGTGGCTCGAGCTGGACGACGACGACAGCCGCATCGGACTCGCGACGGGCGGCTCGGACGCCCTGTTTCGACACGCGTGGGGCGCCCGGGTGACCTACGGGACCGGCACGCAACGGGTCAACGGGAGCGGCTTCTACCTCTACGACCGTTTCCGGCCGACCCTGATCGCGAGCGCCCAGGACACGACGAGCCTCTTCACGGAGGGCCGGTCGCACACGCGTCAGCTCAACCTCCAGGCCGTGCTGCCGGTCCGGCGCACCCTGAAGTCGCTGCAGACGCTGGCCCTGGCGTGGCGCAGGGAGCAGGAGGAGATCCTCGACAGCAACGACCCCGACGACCGCGCCGACCTCGGGGGGCTGCAGACGGCGTGGACGCTCAGCTCGGCCCGCAGCTATCCGATGTCGATCTCGCCGAGCGAGGGCGCGCGGCTGCGCCTCGCGTGGCTGCACGAGGCCGAATGGCTCGGGAGCGACGTCTCGCTCGACAAGGCGACGGTCGACGCGCGCGTCTACCAGAGAGTCTTCGGCGCACGCGACGTCCTCGCCGTGCGCGCCGGGGGCGGCACCACCTGGGGGGAGCCCCGGTTTCAGAGGTCGTTCGCCGTCGGCGGTTATCCGGACGCCAGCTTGTTCGACATCGTCCGGACCAACGAGGCGGTCCTGCGCGGCTACCCCGACAACGCCTTCACCGGGCGGCGCTACGCCGCCTTCAACGCCGAGTACCGCTTTCCGCTGTTCTCGCCGCAGCGGGGCTACAGGTCGCTGCCGCTCTTCCTGCGCCACCTTCGCGGCAGTGTCTTCTTCGACGCGGCATCCGCCTGGTCGGGCCCGTTCGAGGCGGAAGACCTGAAGACGGCGGCTGGCGCATCGCTGGGTCTCGACTCCGCGCTCGGCTTCGCGCTGCCGCTGCGCGCCGAGCT
>DATBSL010000010.1:0-3011 GCA_036559805.1 Vicinamibacteria bacterium | reverse complement strand
CCGGCGCAAGACCCCGGCGGCTGGGCATGGAGCCCGCACGGCGCGTGGGACTCCCACATCCCCGAGGTTTTCCCCTATGTCCGCTTCTCCACGCGGCCGGTCGGCGAACCGGCCGTGCAGGGCACCGGAAGCGCGCAGGTGTCGGACAAGCCGGCGCGCCCCGACATCGTGGTCGTGCTGGTCGACGACCTGCGCTGGGACGAGATCGACTACCCGTTCGTGCGGGTCCCGAACATCCAGCGGCTCGCCCGCGAAGGCGCGCGCTTCACGAACGCGTTCGTCACGACGCCGCTCTGCTCGCCCAGCCGGGCGAGCTTCCTGACCGGGCGCTACGCCCACGCGCACGGCATCACCGACAACACCGACCGCAGCGCCCGCAGCCACGCGCTCGACACCTTTCCGCGCCGGTTGCACGACGCGGGCTACGAGACCGCCTTCCTCGGCAAGTGGCACATGGGCGTTGACGACACGGCTCGACCGGGCTTCGACCACTGGATCAGCGTCAAGGGGCAGGGCCGCTACCTCGACCCCGAGTTCAACGTCGACGGCCAGCGCCGCGTCGTGCCCGGGTACTTCACGGACGTCCTGAACGACTTCGCCGTCGACCTCCTGAAGCAGCCGCGCACGAAGCCGCTCCTTCTCTACCTCGCGCACAAGGCGGTGCACCCCGACCTCACCCAGAACGCCGACGGCAGCGTCTCCGACCCCAACGCGGAGAACTTCGTCCCGGCGGAGCGCCACCGTCAGCTCTACGCGGGCGCTGCGATCCCGCATCGGCCGAACCACGCCCGGCCTCCGGCCGACAAGCCGGCCCTGCTGCGCCCGTTTCCCGGACGGCCGCCGTACGGCCCGCAAACGGCCACTGCCGACGAGTCGGTCCGCGACCGGCTGCGGATGCTCGCGGCCGTGGACGAGGGCCTGGGGCGGATGATCGAGGCCCTGGAGGCGCGCGGCACGCTCGAGAACACGCTCGTCGTCTTCACCAGTGACGAAGGCTACTTCTACGGCGAGCACGGCCTGAGCGTCGAGCGGCGCCTGGCCTACGAAGAGTCCGCGCGGATCCCCCTGCTGATGCGCTGGCCGCGGCTCGTCCGGGCGGGCACCGCCATCGACGAGCTCGCGCTCAACATCGACCTCGCCCCCACGCTCGTCGAGATCGGCGGAGCCCCCGCCGCAAGCGACGTGCACGGCCGCTCGCTGCTGCCGCTGCTGCGAGGCGAGGCCGTCTCCTGGCGGGACTCGTTCCTGATCGAGTACTTCTCCGACAAAGTGTTCCCCTGGGTCCGGAACCAGGGCTACCAGGCCGTACGCACGGATCGCTGGAAGTACATCCGCTACGTCGAGCTCGAGGGCATGGACGAGCTCTACGATCTGCGCGAAGACCCGTACGAGATGAGGAACCTCTTCGGGCAGCCGGCCGGACGGGCGGTGTTGCCCGATCTGAGGGCTCGGCTGGCACGGCTCGTCGACGGGTCTAGCTGAAGAGCGCGATGGGAGACCCTCGCTTCGTTCCTGGGTTCGTGCTCGTCGTGCTGGTGGCCGCCGCCGGCCTGGCATGCCTGATCGCCGTCGGGTTGTCGCGGCCCGCGGCCAGCCGCGCCGGGCTCGTCGCGAGCGGGCTGCCGCTCGCGCTTCTGGCTCCGGTTGCCGCGAGCGCCTTCATCTCCGGCAAGGTCGGCGGCATGTTCGGGGGCGTCGCCGAGTTCGGGCCCGGCGGCGCACAGCCGCTCCTCTACGCCGCCGGTTTGCTGTGGCAGCTGCAGCGTGTCGCCTGGGCAGCCTTCGCGGCCGAGTGTCTCGTCGGCCTGGCGCTCGGGCTGATGCGCTCTTCCGGCCCCGGGCCCGACGCTCGGTCCTCGGCTCGCCGGAGCCTGCTGCTCCTGGCCCTGCCGTGCCTCGGCCTCGTCGTTGCGACCGCAGTGACCCAGAGAGTAGCGGGAGGTGTGCGCGTCGCCGCCGCCGTGCTGTCGTCCGACCCGAGCGATCCCGCGAGCCGCGCGCGCAGCAACGCCGTGCTCGCGGGCGAAGGCCTTTCGACCGAGGGCTCCGGCTCGCTGGGAGCCACGGCTCGCTACCTCACGCGCACGACGTTCATCGGTGTCTTCGGCGGCGCCACGGTCGCGCTCGTCCTCCTCGGCCTCGCGCTCCCGGGGTTCATCCTGGCCTGGCGCGTCCGGTTCGAGACCGGCTTCCTGGCCGTCTCGTCGGCGCTCTGGCTCGTCGCGGCGGCAGCCGGAATCCTGGCTGCACTCGGCCTTCTGAAGCCGCTGCGCTTTCCCTGACGCCCCCGCCCGCGTCAGCTCAGCTTGAAGTTCACGGTGACGGTCATCTTCACCGGCACCGGCACGCCGTTCAGGATCGTGGGCGCGTACCGCCACTGCTTCACGGCCTCGATCGCAGGCTCGTTCAAAAGCGCAACACCGCGCCGGACGTCGACACGGACGACCTCTCCCTCGGCGCTGATCGTGCACTCGAGGATCACGACACCCTGGATCCGCGCCTGGATCGCCTCCGTCGGATAGACCGGCGGCACGTGGCGGAGCTTGGCCGGCTCCGCGATTCCGCCCCCCACCCGCACGGGTTCTTTGGGAGTCGTCGGCGGTGCCGGCGGCGGTGGCGGGTCCACGAAAGCCAGTGGCGTCCGTGCCGGCTCGGGAAGCGAGTGGTCTTCGTTCAGGAAGGGAACCTCCTCCATCACCGGGACCGGGAACGCGCGGGCGGCCCAGACGGCCGCGCCGACCGGGAGGGCCGTCAGCAGCGCGAAGACGTTGGCGGCGACCGCCGCCCAGGCGACGTCGCGCCCCGCGCTCGAGTTCCGCATGAGCGCCGCGCCGGCCAGCGCCAGCCCCAGGAGCGAGCCGATGCCGGCGCCGCCGGCCGTGAACAACCCGACGATCCCGAGCCCGAGCGCCGCGATCGCGAGCTTTCCCGTTCGCTCCATGTGACGAGGCAGGATAGCAGAGCACGCCGAAGCGGTACTAGAATCCGCCGGCCTGAGATCCTCCGGAGGA
>DATBSL010000009.1:0-3488 GCA_036559805.1 Vicinamibacteria bacterium | reverse complement strand
CCTCCTCGGGCGCGAGGTGGTAGCTCTCGACGAGCGCGGTCAAGAGCGCCGCCACCACCGGGCCCAGCACGATGCCGATGAAGCCGAAGGCGGACACGCCGCCCAGCAGGCTCACGATCAGCACGAGCGTGCTCATGCGCGCCGATCCCGACATGACCCACGGCCGCACCACGTTGTCCACGTTGCCGAACACCACGATGCCGATGACCGCCAGGATCACACCCTTCACCAGCGAGCCCGAGAGCGCGAGCCAGATCGCCGCCGGGACCCAGACGAGCGTGCCCCCCACGGCGGGCAGCACGCTCAGGACCGCCATCAGTCCTCCCCAGAGCGGCGCTCCGGGAATGCCGAGCAGCCAGAAGGTCACGGCCCCGAGCACGCCCTGGACGACACCGTTCACGAGCATCGACGTGACGCTCGCCGACACGATGTCGCGCGTGAGCGTGAGCAGCCGCTCGTTCTGCTCGCGGCCGAACGGCAGCAGGCGGCGCAGCGCCCGCGTCATGTCGTCCGCGTCCTTCAGCATGAAGAACAGCATGCCGAGCGTGATCGCGAGGCCGAGCACGAAGGTCGCGGCGCCCTTCAGCACGGCGCCGGCGTTGCTCACGAGGGTGTTGGCGACCGCTCCGATGCTGCTCGACAGCCTCTCGATGATCTCGTCCTCGGTGGGCAGCATCGGCACGCGCGCGTGGAGCCAGTCCCAGGCCACGTGGAACAGCCCCATCGGGCCGCCACGGTCGCGCAGCTGGCCCTCGACGTAATCGACGACACCGGGTCCCTCGCGCACCAGCATCCACACCGCGAGCGTGACCGGGAGCACCAGCACGAACAGCACCAGCGCCGTGAGCACGAGCGCCGAGCGCAGGTCGCCGATGCGCCTCGCGAGCCGCGCGCGCACCGGCGTGAGCGCGATCGCCAATACCACGGCCCAGCCGATCTGGACCAGGAACGGCTCGACGATCCGGTAGGCGAGGTAGCCGACGAGCAGCACCGCCCCGTAGAACACCAGGCTGGTGATGCGCTGGGTTTCGCTCGCTCGGGTCACTTCGCCGCCTCCGCTCCCCGCCTCACCAGGCGCGGCAGGCGTTCTCGCGGACCATCGGCTGCCCCGCCTTGCAGCCGAACGCCTGCGCGAACTCGGGCATGTTGCTGACGGGCCCGATCACCCGGTAGCGGCCGGCCGAGTGCGAGTCGGTCTGGGCGAGCTGCCGCGACGCGGCCTCGGTGGCGTTCTGGCACCAGACGTTGGCGAAGCCCAGGAACAGGCGCTGCTCGGGAGTGAAGCCGTCGATCGGCTTCTTGTCCTGGCCGGCGAGCGCCTTCTGCAGCGCCGCGTAGGCGACGCGCAGGCCGCCGTTGTCGGCGGTGTTCTCGCCGAGCGTGAGCCGGCCGTTCAGCCGCACGTCGCCGTTCGCCTTGTCCTCGACCACGACGTAGCCGTCGTACTGCGACGCGATGCAGGCCGTGCGCTCGTCGAACGCCTTGCGGTCCGCCTCGCTCCACCAGTTGCGCAGGTTGCCGTCGGCGTCGAACTTGCTCCCCTGGTCGTCGAAGCCGTGGGTGTACTCGTGGCCGATCACGACACCGATCGCGCCGAAGTTGACCGCGTCGTCGGCGCCGCGGTCGAAGAACGGGGGCTGCAGGATTCCCGCCGGGAAGACGATCTCGTTGTTGCCCGCGTTGTAGTACGCGTTCACCGTGGGCGGCGTCATGCTCCAGAGCGTGCGATCGGTCGGCTTGTCGATCCGAGCCATCGAGCGCCGTATCTCGAACACCTGCGCGCGCAACGAATTCCCGAGGTGGTCGTCGCGCTTCACCTCGACCGGGGCGTAGTCCTTCCAGGCGTCCGGGTAGCCGATCTTGCCGGTGCCGAAGGCTGCCAGCTTCGCGAGCGCCTTCGGCTTGGTCTCCGCGGTCATCCAATCCAGGCCCTCGATGTCCTCGCGCATCGCGGCGGTGATCGCCTCGATCATCTTCTTCATGCGCGCCTTGCCGTCGGCTCCGAAAGTCTTCTCGACGTAGAGCTCGCCGAGCGCGTCTCCGAGCGCGCGGTCGGTCGCCTGCACGCAGCGCTTGTAGCGCGGCTCGATCTCGCGGGCGCCCTGCAGGTACTCGCGGAAGAAGCGGTAGTTCTCGCGCACGAACGCGTCGGCCAGGAAGGGCGAGGCCGCTCGCGCGACGTGCCAGCGCAGGTAGCTCTTCCAGTCGGGAAGCGGCGTCTCCGCCACGATCCGGCTCGTCCCCTCGAAGTACGGCCGGCTCGTGACGTTCAGCCGCGTGAAGGCCGGCGCGCCCGTCGCGCGCAGGTAGGCCTCCCACTCGATGGCCGGCGCCAGCTGCTTCAGCTCGGCGAGCGACATCGGGTTGTCGCGGTTCTTCGGGTCGCGCATCGCGACACGGTCGAGGTGGGCCTTCGCAAGCGCCGTCTCGAGGCGCAGCACAGCCTCGGCACCCGCGAGCGCCGCTTCGGGCGGGTCTCCCAGCAGGACGAGCGTGCGCGTGACGTGCTCGCGGTACTTCTCCCGCTTCTCGCGGCTCTTGGCGTCGTCCTTGAGGTAGTCGTCGCGGTCGGGCAGCCCCAGCCCGCCCTGGCCGAAGCTCGCGATCGTCTGGCGCGAGTCGTGGAGGTCGGGCGCCGACCCGAAGCGGAAGAGCGTGGGCAGGCCCGAGGCCTCGTGCTCGCCCAGCAGCCGGAACAGCTCGCCCTTCGTGGCGAGCGCCTCGATGCGCGCGAGGAACGGCTGGACCGGCGCCTTGCCGCGCGCCTCGATCCCGGCCTCGTCCATGCACGCCGCGTAGAAGTCCCCCACGCGCGCCTGCGTGGCGCTCCGCGCGCGCGAGGCGTCGCGCGCCTGCTCCAGGATCGCCCGCAGGTCCTCGCGGTTGCGCTCCGCGAGCTCGTTGAAGCGGCCCCAGCGCGTCTGGTCCGCGGGGATCGGATTCCTGGCCCGCCAGCCGCCGCAGGCGAACTGGTAGAAGTCCACGCACGGGTCGACCGCGCGATCGAGCATGGAGATATCGAAGCCTCCGGTGGAGGCCGCGACCTGCGCGGCGGGCTCTCCGGCCGACGCCGCAGTGGCGGCGAGCAGCAGGCACGCGATGGGCTTGCTCATGCGCGCGCAGTATCCCTCCAAGGCCTCGCACGAGACAACCCGAAGGGACTTCGAGCCGGGTGCTAACATCGTCGCCGCGTGCGCGCCGCGCTCTTCTCCGCCCTCTACCTCGCGACGCGGCTGCCCGGGCTCTCGCTGCTGCCGATCTTCCTGGACGAGACGCTGCACGTGCGCTGGGCGCTCTTGCTGTCGCAGGGCGAGCGCTCGTGGGACGCCACGTGGAAGTGGGGGCGCGCGCTCACGATCTGGCTCGGCGCCCTCGTGAGCCCGTTCGCCGCCGACCTGCTGCGCGCGAACCGGCTCGTGAGCATCGCGCTCGGCGCGCTGACGTTGCTGGCTACGGTCGGGATCGCGCGCCGGCTGCTCGGCCCGCGT
>DATBSL010000008.1:0-45298 GCA_036559805.1 Vicinamibacteria bacterium | reverse complement strand
GCGCGCCACGAAGTCGTACACGACGTCGCGCAGCGCTCGCGGCAGGATCCTGAAGGCCGCCAGCAGCGGCCACGGCTGGCGAAGCCGCGCGGCAATCCGAAGCGCCGCGTCGGAGCGCAGGTGGACGCCGTGTGTGTCGATGAGCACGATGCTGTCCGGGAGCTCGGCCAGCGAGCGGCCCGCGTCCGCGATCAGGCGCCGGGCGGCCTCGGACTGGAGCGAGGCGAAGTCGAAGGCGCCGGCCGGGTCGCGCTCGAGGACGAAACGCACGGAGCCCGCGCACAGGTTGCAAAGGCCGTCGAACAGGATCACCGGACGTGCTCGCGGAGGCTGGGCCAAGGTCGCTTCCCAATTGGAGCACATCGGACGCAGCGGCCCACGGCGCTCGTCGCGATAGAATCCCCGCGCTTTGATCGGCCAGACCCTCGCACACTACCGCGTGACTGGCGCCCTCGGCGCGGGGGGCATGGGGGAGGTGTACCGGGCCACGGACACGACACTCGGGCGCGACGTGGCGCTCAAGCTGCTGCCCCCGACGTTCGCGTCCGACCCCGAGCGGCTGGCGCGCTTCGAGCGCGAGGCCAAGGTGCTCGCGTCGCTCAGCCACAGCACGATCGCGCAGGTCTACGGCTTCGAGAAGGCGACACTCGCCGACGGGTCGCAGGCGCACGTGCTGGTGATGGAGCTCGCGGAGGGCGAGGACCTCCAGGCGCGGCTCAAGCGCGGCCCGCTGCCGCTCGACGAGGCGATCGCCGTCGCGCGCCAGGTGGCCGAGGCGCTCGAGCTCGCGCACGAGAAGGGCATCGTCCACCGCGACCTCAAGCCCGCCAACGTGAAGGTGACGCCGCAGGGAGCCGTGAAGGTGCTCGACTTCGGGCTCGCGAAGGCGTGGGCGAGCGACGGCGCGGCCTCCGGGTCGTCGGCCGACCTCTCGCAGTCCCCGACGCTCGCGCGCACGGGGTCGGCGGGGCTGATCCTGGGCACGGCGGCCTACATGTCGCCCGAACAGGCGCGCGGCAGGCCAGTGGATCAGCGCGCGGACATCTGGGCGCTCGGGGTCCTCGTCTACGAGATGCTCGCCGGCCGGAAGCTCTTCGACGGCGAGACGGTGACCGACGTGCTGGCGGCCGTGGTGCGGCAGGAGATCGACTGGTCGGCGCTCCCGGCTCGCACACCCGCGGCGCTGCGCCGCCTGCTGCGGCAGTGCCTCGAGCGCAACCCGAAGAACCGGCTGCACTCGGCGGCGGATGCGCGGCTTGCCCTCGACGAGGCGGCGGCGGACGCGCCCGAACAGGCCCTCGCCTCGGCGCCCTCGCGCCGCCCCGTGGGCGCTCTCTGGGGCGCGGCCGCCCTCGCAGCCGTGCTCGGCCTCGCCGCGGGCTGGCTTCTGCGGCGTCCCGCACCCAAGCCCGAAGACGGACCCTGGCTGCTGGCGATTCCCGAAGAGCTCGCGCTGGCGGTCAACGAGCACCCGCGCATAGCGCTCTCGCGCGACGGTCGGCTGCAGGCGGTCGTGGTCACGGACGATCGCGGGACGCCCCGGATCCTGCTGCGGCGCTCGGGCGAGCTCGAGCCGCGCGTGGTGCCCGAGACCGAGGGCGCCGCCGCGCCGTTCTTCTCGCCCGACTCGGCCTGGATCGGCTTCCTGCGGCCGGGCGGGCTGTACAAGGTCTCCACGACCGGCGGCTCACCCGCTCGCATCGCTGAGACCACCGGCCAGACGCGGGGCGCGTCCTGGGGTGACGACGGATTCGTCTACTTCGCTCCGGACACGGTCGTGGGGCTCTCGCGGGTGCCGGAATCGGGAGGTGCTGTTGAGACGTTCACGCGGCTCGACGCCGCCCGCGACGAGCGCACGCACCGCTGGCCGGAGGCGATCCCCGGCGGCGACGCCGTGCTGTTCACGAGCGACACCGCAGCTTCGAGCGAGTACTACGACGACGCGCGCATCGAGGTGGTTCGGCCCTCGACCGGCGTGCGCAAGGTGCTGGTCGAGAACGCCAGCATGGCCCGCTACGCGTCGAGCGGACACCTCGTGTTCGCGCGCGGAGGCGCACTCTACGCCGTGCCGCTGGACATCCGGGCGCTGGAGGTCCGGGGACAACCCGCGAAGGTGGAGGACGGCGTCGCGACGGACGTCGGCTCCGGGGCCGTGCAGTTCGCCGTCGCGCCGACCGGGTCGATGCTCTACGTCCCGGGCGCGTCCTTTGCCAGCTGGAACCTCGTCTGGGTCGACCGGGAGGGAGGGGAGACGAACGCCCAGGTCCCGGCAGCGCCCTACAACGAGGCCGCGCTCTCGCCGGACGGGAGGCGCGTCGCGCTCGTCGGCGGCCAGGGCGGTATCTCCGACCTGTGGGTGGCCGACCTCGAGCGCGCGTCGATCACGCGGCTGACCTTCGGCGAGAACACGTCCAGGCCCGTCTGGAGCCCCGACGGCTCGAAGCTCGCTTACGCCGTGCGGCCGAAGGACGTGCGCCCCGGCAACGTCATGCAGATCGTGCTCAAGGCGGCCGACGGCAGCCAGCCGGCCGAGGTGCTGCTCGAGGGAGAGCGGGGCCGGGCTCCCAGCTCCTTCACCCCGGATGGAAACAGCCTGCTCTACGACGGCCTCAGCGCCAACGCACTCCAACGCGACATCTGGATGGTCCAGCTCGCGTCACCGCGCCAGCCGGTCAAGCTCGTCGAAGGCCCTTTCATGAAGGAGCTGGCGGTCGTGTCACCCGACGGACGCTGGCTGGCGTACGTCTCGGACGAGGGCGGTCAGCAGAGCGTGTACGTACGGCCGTTTCCGTCCGGGCCGGGCCGCTTCCAGATCTCGACGGGGCTGGGCACCGAGCCGCGCTGGAGCCGCGACGGCCGCGAGCTCTTCTACCGCTCGGCCGACGTGCTCAACCGCGTGTCGATCGACATGCGCAGCGGGTTCGTCGCGGGCCGGCCGCAGCCGCTCTTCGATCGCGCCGCCACCGGCGGGGTCGTCACGACCTACGGACCTGCTCCGGACGCGAGCAGGTTCTTCACGTTCCGCTCGTCGGCCGGTCCCCGGTCGCGCCGCGCGGTCGCACTCGATCCGGGCTTCGCGGCTCGGCTGTCGGCCGCGGATCGCCGTTAGCGCCGCGGGATATCGCCCTACGCGCCGGGTGTCGCGCGGCGGGCTTGCAGGATCTTCAGGAAGGAGCGCGTCTGCAGCTCTTCGAGCGTCAGGCCCGTGGCCTGCGCCTCCTCGATCGTGATCGCGCCACAGCTCGTGCCGCGCAGGAAGTAATTGAGCAGGCCCTGGCCGGTCGCGGCGTCGTCGAAGATGTCGCCGACGAGGGTTGCCTGCGCGGCCTTCTGCACGAAGCTGCTGAGCCGCAGCGACGCGATCTCGAGACCCTCGAGGAAGAACGAGTAGACGGCCGCGTAGCGCGTGACGAGCTGGGCAGGATGCAGGTCCCAGCCCTGGTAGTAGCCGTTGCGCAGGGAGCTCCGCACGTCGTCGAAGTGGAGCTGCCAGGCGCGCTGGACGGCGGCGCGGTTCTTGAGCTGCTGCTCCTGCGTGAGCGGCGGCCCGCCCGGCGTCTGGCGGTGCGGGCCGACCGGCATCACGTTGGTCGCACCGTCCGACAGGTTGACGCCCGTGCCCGCGAGCACGACCTGCATCACCTGCTTGGCGAACTCGCAGGCGGGGTGCGTCATCGTCTGGTGCGCGGCCGTGATACGGCAGGCGGCGGTGTAGTCGTAGGTCCCGAAGTGGGCGCCGACGCAGCGGCCCTTGGCGGCGGCCACGAGCCCCGGCAGCGCCGCGACGCCGCGCCCGTTGAGCACCGCCTGCGGCGTCTCCACCATCAGCTCGAGGCGCAGCGCGCCAGGCTGCAGCTTGTGGCGCTTCTCGAGCGCGGCGAGCGCACGGACGAGGACCGCGACCTGCTCCGGCATCGTCACCTTTGGCAGCGTCACGACGAAGCCGGGCGGCAGCCGGCGCGCGCTGCGCAGCAGGGTGGTGACGAACAGGTCGAGCGTCCGGAGCGAGCGCTCCGCGAGCTCCGGCGAGAGCGGCTTGATGCGGATGCCGACGAAGGGGGAGAGCGTGCCTTCCTTCAGCCCGCGCGCGACCTCGTGCGCCGCCGACTGCGCGTGGCCGTCTTCTTCGGGATCCGGGCGGTTGCCGTAGCCGTCCTCGAAGTCGATGCGGAAGTCCTCGACCGGCTCGCGCTCGAGCTTGGCCTTCACGCGCGCGTGGACCGTGTTCGCGAACTCCGCGGCCGGGGTGCCCTCCGGCGCCGCGAGCCCGATCGCCGCCGCGAAGGCGCCGGCCGAGGGCGCGTGCTCGGCGAAGGCCTTGAGCGCCAGCGAGCCGAGCTTGGGCACCGAGTCGAAGCGGAAGAGCTGGGCGCCGCCATAGACCGTGTGCACCGGCTGCCGGCCGCCGGCCTCGCCCGGATACGCACGCATGAACGCCGCCCCGGCGCGGCGCACGGGCGCGAGCAATCGGCGCGTTTCGGCGGGACTCAGCGAGACGGGCGAAGCCTTCTTGCGCATGGTGGATTGCCGGCGATTCTAGCCCCTTGACGCCGCGATGCCGCTCAGCAGCTGCGACAGCAGGTTGCGCGAGACGGCGAGCCGGTACTCCGCCGTCGAGCGCACGTCGTCGATTGGCGAAACGTCGGCAGAGACGAGCGCGCAGGCCTCGTGCACGACCTCGCGCGTCAGGCGCTTGCCCTTCACGAACGCCTCGGCGCCTCGCAGCCGCCGCACCGTGGGCGCCATGCTCCCGAGCGCAAAGCGCAGCTCCTCGACGCGTCCGTCGCGCGCGAGCCAGACGAGGCCCGCCGCGACGGTCTTCGAGATCGCCTGGGCGGCGCGCGTGCCCACCTTGCGGAACACCGCGCGCGTCGGCGGCCGAGCCGGCAGCGGGATCCGCACCGATTCCACGAGCTCGCCGGGCGCGAGGCAGGTGCGCTTGGGGCCCGTAAAGAACTGGTGCAGCGGGACGTCACGTCGCCTCCCGGCCGAGACGAGGCCGACGACTGCCTCGTAGACCGCGAGCGACGGGAACGTGTCACCGGCGGGGGAGGCGTTCGCCAGGTTGCCGCCGAGCGTGCCGCGATTCTGGATCTGCACGCCGCCGACCGTCGCGCACGCCTCGGCGAGCAGCGGCAGGCGGCGTCGCACGACCGGGTGCCGCAGCAGCTCGGTGTGCGTGGCGAGCGCTCCCACGACGAGCGCCTTCTGCGTCGCTCGGATCCGCCGCCAGCCCGCGAGCGTCGACAGGTCGAGGAAGGTCCGGCCGGCGAGCGCGCCGGCGTTCCACGCGACCATGAGGTCGGTGCCGCCCGCGATCGGCAGCGCGTCCCGGTGCGCGTCGAGGAGCCGCAGAGCCTCGGCCGGCGACCGGGGCCGCAGCAGCGTCGTCGCCTCGGCGTCGCCCCTCACGCTCGCCTCCGCTTGCGCGCGGCCTTTTGCACCGCCTTTACGATGTGCTGGTAGCCCGTGCAGCGGCACAGGTTGCCGGCCAGCTCGCGCCGGATCGCGGCCGCGTCGGGGCGCCCGCCGCTCGCGAGGTACGCCGAGGCCGTCATCAGCATGCCGGGCGTGCAGATCCCGCACTGCGCGGCGCCCTCGGTGAGGAACGCCTGCTGCAACGGGCTCAGGCGGTCGGGCCGTCCCAGCGACTCGACGGTGGCGACGCGTCGGCCCGCGGCCTGCGCCACGGGCACGAGGCAGCTCGCGACCGCCTGCCCGTCCAGGAGCACCGTGCACGCGCCGCACTCGCCTTCGCCGCAGCCTTCCTTGGTGCCCGTCAGCCCGATGTCCTCGCGAAGCACGTCGAGCAGGCGCTTCATGCCTGAGCCGTCGTACGAGCGGCGCGAGCCGTTCACCGTGAAGCGCCACTTCACGCGGCGGCGTCCTTCGCGAGCGCCTCGCGGATCCGCTCGGGCGTGATCGGCAGCGCGTCCACGAAACGCCCGAGCGCGTGCCGCACCGCAGCCGCCACGGCGGGCCCCGGGATGTCCATCGGCAGCTCGCCGACGCCCTTCGCCCCGAACGGCCCGAGCGAGTACGGGGCGGGCACGAACGCCACGTCCATGGGCGGCGTGTCGAGCGTCGTCGGGATCGTGTAGTCCGTGAAGCGGGCGTTCTTCATCACGCCCTTCTCGTAGACCGCCGACTCGAGCAGCGCATAGCCCAGGCCCTGGGTCACGCCGCCGATCACCTGCCCCTCCGCGAAGAGCGGATGGATCACCGTGCCGATGTCGGCGGCGATCCAGACACCGCGGATCCCCGTCTCGAAGGTGGCCCTATCGATCTCCAGCTCGACCGCCATCGCGCCGTAGCTGTACGCCTCGTAGGCGTCGCCGGTGTAGGTCGCGTCGTCCCACGTGACCCAGTCAGGCTTGCGGTACACGGCCTCGAAGCGCCGCTCGGGCGCCGCTCCGCAGACGCGCCGCGCCGCCGCACGCAGGCCGGCGCGCGTCGTGGGGAAGCGTCCGTTCGCGCCGGCGACCGCGGAGCGCAGGTCGAGCGCGGCCTCGCGCAGCAGCCGGCCGACCATCATGCAGGTCCGGCTCGCCACCGTGGGCCCGCTGTTCGGCACGTGCTTCGTGTCGGGCGTCTCGACGGCGACGAGGTCGATCGGCACACCCAGCGTCTCGGCCACGATCTGGCCGAAGAGAGTCGTAGTCCCCTGGCCGAACTCGGTCGAGCCCGAGAGGACGCGCAGCCCGCCCTCGCGCGTGAGTGTCACCGCCGCGCGGCTGTTCAGGTAGACCTCGCCGCTGCCCGTGAAGCCGGCGCCGTGGTGGACGAGCGCCATGCCGATACCCCGCCAGGTCGGGCGCGCGGCGCCGCGGTTCCAGCGCGCGCACTCGCGGGCACGGCGGACGTAGCCGCTTCGCTTCGCGCACGCTTGGAGCGCCTGGCGAGCGCCCACGCTCTCGCGCAGCGTCTGCCCCATCGGCAGCGTGGAGCCCTTGCGGACTGCGTTGCGCCTGCGGATCTCGAGCGGGCTCGTCCCGAGCCGTTCCGCCAGCCGCTCCATCTGCATCTCCGCCGCGAACAGCGTCTGCGGCGCGCCGAAGCCGCGGAAGGCGCCGTTCGGCGGCGTGTTCGTCATCACCACGCGCGAGCGGATGCGGACGTTGGGGCAGTCGTAGGGACCCGTCGCGTGCAGCGTGCCGCGCGACAGCACGACCGGCGACAGCGTCACGTACGCTCCGCCGTCCATCACGATCTCCACGTCCTGCGCCACGAGCCGCCCGTCGCGGGTGGCGCCGGTGCGGTGGCGGATCACGGCCGGGTGGCGCTTGGTCGTCGCCGCCATGTCCTCGTGGCGGTCGTAGATGATCTTGACCGGCCGCCGCGCCTTGCGCGCGAGAAGACCGGCGTGGGCGCAGATGACGTTCGGGTACTCCTCCTTGCCGCCGAAGCCGCCGCCCGTGACCGCCTGCACGACGCGCAGCTTCTCCTCGGGCAAGCCGAAGGATGCCTTGAGCGCCTTCACGACGTAGTGCGGGCACTGCAGCGAGCCGAGCGTCACGAGCGTGCCGTCGGGCTCGAACCAGGCGGCGGCTCCGTTCGTCTCGATGTAGGCCTGCTCCTGGTGCGGCACGCGGTACTCGCCCTCGACCGTGACGAAGGCGCCCGCCAGCCCGCGCTCGACGTCGCCGCGTTCGATGTGGAAGCTCTTGAACACCGTCTCGGACCGCTCGGCGTCGAGCACCGGCGTTTCTTCCTCGTACTCGACGCGGACGTGAGCGAGCGCGGCGTAGGCCTTCGCGCGGACCGGGTGCGCGACGAGCAGGATCGGCTCCTGCGGATGGCGGATGCGGTCCTTTGCGAGCAGCGGCTGGTCGTTCTCGATCAGCGCGACGTGGTTGGCCCCGGGGATGTCGTCGGCCGTGACGACCACGTACTCGCTCCAGGGGAACGCCGGATCGAGGCTGAGCGAGCGGATCCGGCCGCAGGCGATCGTCGAGCGCAGCGTCGCGCCGAACAGGCAGCCGGGAAGCGCGTAGTCGTCCACGTACTTCGCGGTGCCGCAGAGCTTCTCGGGCCCCTCCGCGCGTCGCGCGTTGCGTCCGACGACCTTCGCCACCGGCGGCATTCTAGCGCGCGACCGGTCGGGGGTTCGCTCCTCCCAGGCGCGCCGGGCCGCGCTGCTCGCGAAGCTGGCGTGTCTCCGGGCTCAGCCGCGAGCGGCGGTGCTCAGTAGACCGCAGCGCTCGGGTAAGTGATGCGGCTTGCCGCGGGCGGCGTCATCGCGCGCCCCTGTGCGAGGAGGTCGGCGCCCGGCTCCGGCAGGCGCAGGGTGCCGAACAGCCAGTCCGCGAGCGGCAGCAGGAAGTTCGCGTTCGACTCCACGTCCAGGTGGTGCTGATAGTGGTGCCGGGCGAGGAAGCGGAACCAGGGCAGGCGTTCGATCCACGGATGCGAGCCGGGGTGGTGGATGGCCGCGTGGACGCGCGTGAAGGTCAGCGTGATGACGACGCCGGCGGCGCAGGTGCCCCACAGGAACGCCGCATGACCGCTCAGCAGGGCGCCCCCGCCCCCGATCACGCCCACACCCAATACGACGTAGACGAGGCGATCCGACACCGTCACCGGTCGGCCTACGAGCGTGCTCACGACGGGCGTCCAGACCGACGGATGGGCGCCAAGCGAGCCGTCGTCCCAGGTATCGCTCACGAGCCTCCAGGGAGGGAAGAAGACGCCGTGATGGTCGCGTTGGTGAGTGAGGAAGAGCGGCCGCAGCAGGCCGCCGCGGTCGTGATGGTAGAGGTAGCGATGGAAGGCCCATTCCCAGACCGAGAAGACGAGCGCCGTGACCGCCACGCCGCAGCCGCCGGCCATGACAGCGCCGAGGGTCGAGGCGGGCGCCCGCTGCGCGGCCGTTACCAGGGCGACGACCGCGGCCAGCAGCGAGACCGCCGCGAGCGTGACGCGCCGCCGCTCAAGCCGACGAGCCTGCGCCACGGCTACGACCGCGCTCCCACCGGCTCGCGCTCCGGGGTCGCCGCTCGAGCAGCCGCCGACCGGGCCGCGTGCGCCGGCTCTCCCTCACCGACGAGGCGGCTCTTCGCGGTCTGCCAGGTCCCGTGCTTCTGAAGCTCGGCTTCGTCGAGCGATCGGCGCAGCGTGCCGAAGAGCCAGTCGGAGAGCGGGAGCAGGAAGTTGACGTTGGCCTCGTTGTCGACGTGGTGGATGTAGTGGTGTCGGTCGAGAAAGCGGAACCACGAGGTCGCCTCGATCAGCGGGTGGCTGCCGGGCCGGTGGATGCTGTCGTGGACGCTGATCATGAGCTCGCTGACCACCACCGAGGCGAGCAGCACGCCGACGAGGAGCGGCGGGCCGCCTCCCAGCAGCAGCGCGGGAACCCAGATGACCGTGAACGCGATCAGCATGTAGAAAGTCCAGTGAGCGAGGTGGATCGCTGCGTTGCCCGCAGCGGTCGCCTCGGCACGGTCGTGGTCCCTCGCGAACACGGGAATGCGCCGCGGCGGACCAGAGGTGACGTAGCGCCAGGTGGGGAAGAAGACGTAGTGATGCACGCGGTGGTGGATGTCGTAGACCGCCCGCAACCCCGGCACGAGCGCCCTGTGATAGACGTAGCGGTGCACCAGCCACTCGACTGGCGACGCGAGCAGCGGCATGAGCACGAGCCCGGCGGCGAACCCGACGGCTGCCCCCCAGACGCCCGGCGCCTGCGCGCGCGCGAGCACGAACAGCCCCGCGGCCGCCGCCGAGATCAGCAGCAGGCCGTGCCCCACTCGGAGCGCACTCACTTTCCGACGCACCTTCGGCATGCTCACTCCATTCATCTTCAGGGCCGGCTCACGCGCTCCCATGGATCAACCGCACGCTTCGTGACGAAGCCTACTGCAGCCGAGCGCCTCGATCCCGCACGGCGGCTGACCCTGACCGAGCGTGTCGGGTGGTGGCTGGGCGACCTGTTCGCGCGGCGGCTGCGGCGCGTCGGCTGGCTGTGGAGCTACGGGCCGATGGGCATCGTGCTCTGGCTGGGGCTCGGCCGCCGTGTCGTCGTCCACGGCGGCGAGGTGCTGCGCGGCCTCGCGCGCGACGCCTCGCTCGTGTTCGTCGTCAACCACCGCTCCTTCTTCGACATGTTCTGCCTCGTGCACGTGCTTCGGCGCGCAGGCGTGCGCCACGAGCTGTTGTTCCCGGTGCGCTCGGAGTTCTTCTACGACCACCCGCTCGGACCGCCGCTCAACCTGCTGGTTTCGGGCATGAGCATGTTCCCTCCCATCTTCCGCAGCGGGCGCAAGCGCGCGCTCAACGAGCGCAGCCTCGAGCGCTGCGTCGCGGAGCTGCGCCGGCCAGGAGCGGCGCTCGGCTTCCACCCGGAGGGCACGCGCGGGCGCGGGTCCGACGCGTTCGCGCTGCTGCCGGCCCGGCCCGGCATCGGCCGCATCGTGCTGGCGGCGCCTCACGCGCGCGTCCTGCCCGTCTTCGTGCTCGGCCTCGGCGACGTCTTCTTCGCCGAGCTGTGGCGAAACTGGTGTTCGCCGGCGCGCTACCCGGTCCACGTCTGCTTCGGGCTCGACGTATACCTCGACGACCTGCGGACGCGCCCGCGCGCAGCGGCCTCCGCGCAGGCCGCCGAGCGCTGCCGGCAGGCGATCGCGGCGGCGGCTCAGCCGCTCAGGGCCGCGATCAGCATCAGCTCCTGCTGATGGCGAATCGACCACCACCGGGCCCGCCGGCAGCGCGTCGAGCGCGCGCCCCACACGCACCGCCTGCGCGCCGAGCCGCGCCTTGACCATGGTTCACCTCCCGGCGAGTGGCAACGTGACCAGCCGATCAGATTAGACGGACGCGGGCCTGGCCTCTCCCGCCCGGTCAGGGCTTGAGCGCACGGCGACGATGAGCAGCTTCAGGCCTTCTTCCGATAATCCCGTCCGGTGGTCCGTAGCGCCGCGTCCAAGAGCGCCGCCGAGGCCTCTTCGGCGTGCGCGATGAGCCGCGGCACGTCGACGCCCCGGAGCTCGCCGCGCTCCACGACGATCCGGCCGTTCACCATCACGGTGTCGACGGGCTCGGGCCAGGGCGAGAAGACGAGCGCCGCGAGCGGGTCGCTGCCGGCGCCGGCGTAGGAGAGTCGGCGCGTGTCGACCAGGACGAGGTCCGCGGCCTTGCCGGGCTCGAGGCTGCCAACGTCGTCGCGGCCCAGGCAGCGCGCGCCGCCGCGCGTCGCGAGCCACAGCACGTCCTCGGCGCTGAGCCATTGCTCGGGCTCCCGGCCGGAGCGGTGCGCGAGCAGCGCCTGGCGCACCTCGGCCAGCATGTTCGAGCTGTCGTTGCTGGCCGAGCCGTCGACGCCCAGCCCGACCGGCGCGCCGGCGTCGATCAGCTCGCGCACCGGCGAGACGCCCGAGCCCAGGCGGAAGTTCGAGCTGGGGCAGTGGGCGACGCCGGTGCCGGTCTCGCCGAAAAGCCGGATCTCCTCCGGCGACAGGTGCACGCAGTGGGCGAGCCACACGTCCGGGCCCAGCCAGCCGAGCCGGCGCAGGAACTCGACCGGCCGGCAGCCGTAGACCTGCTGGCAGTAGACCTCCTCGTCCTTGGTCTCGGCGAGGTGCGTGTGGAGCCGCAGCTCGTGCTTGCGCGCGAGCTCCGCGGTGCGCCGCATCAGGTCCTCGCTGACCGAGAAGGGCGCGCACGGCGCCAGCGCGATCCGCAGCATCGAGCGCGGCCGCGGGTCGTGGTACTCGGCGATCAGCCGCTGCGAGTCCTGGAGGATCGTCAGCTCGTCCTGGCAGCACGCGTCGGGCGGCAGGCCGCCCTGGCTCGTGCCACGGCTCATCGAGCCGCGCGTCGGGTGGAAGCGGATACCCAGCTCGCGCGCCGCCTGGATCTCGGCGTCGATGAAGCGCGTCTGGCCCTGCGGGAACAGGTACAGGTGGTCGCTCGTCGTGGTGCAGCCGGTGAGCAGCAGCTCGCCGATACCCACGCGCGCGGCCGCCGCGACCCCGGGCGCGTCGAGGTGGCGCCAGACCTCGTAGAGCTCGACCAGCCAGCGGAAGAGCGGCGCTTCCTGCACGCGCGGCACGTTGCGCGTCAGGACCTGCGGCAGGTGGTGGTGCGTGTTGACCAGGCCGGGCAGGATCAGCTTGCCGGTCGCGTCGACGTGGCGGTCCACCTTGATGTGCTCCGGCGCCGGCGGCGGCCCGACGGCGAGCACACGGCCGTCCTCGACCGCGACGTAGCCGCCGGGGAAGCGGCTGCGAGCGTCGTCCATCGGCGCGACGAGGCGCGCGTCGTGGAAGAGCGTGATCACCCGAAGAACTCGTAGCGGTCGCCGGCCACGACCTGGACCACCTGGATCGCCTCGTCGCGCAGCACCTGCATCCCGATCAGCTCGCCGGGGCTCCGCGCCCAGATCACCGTGTAGAGCTGGCGCAGGCCGTGCACTGGCTGGCCGGCGACGCTCACCAGCAGGTCGCCGCGCTGGAGCCCCGCCGCGTCGGCGGGGCCTTTCGGCACGACGCCGGTCACCGCGATGCCGTCGTCGCTCGCCTGCGGGTAGAAGCCGAGCCAGGCGCGCCGCTCCGTGGGCGGCGGCAGCTCGCCGCGCTCCAGCCGCTCGCGGCGCTCGGCGAACATCTCCAGCGGGATCGCCAGGCTGAAGCGCCCCACGGCCGCGAGCCCGAGCGAGACGACCCCTGCCAGGCGGCAGCGCGCGTCGAACAGCGGCCCGCCGGCGAGGCCCGGGTTCACCATCGTGGTCATCACGGCGCTGTCGAGCATGTACTCCCAGAACGCCTCGAACGGCCCGACGAACGAGACGTGCCCGCTCGCCCCGCGGCGTTCCTTCTCGCCGGTGCAGGTGAGCAGGAAGACGGGATCGCCGGGGCGCAGCGGGCGCTCGTCCCTGAGCCGCGCCGGCTCGAGGTCGGCGCGCTTGCTGGTGACGAGCGCGAGGCCGCTCTCGTGGTCGAGCGTGACCTTGGCGACCTCGCGCGTGCGGCCGTCGAGGGCGACCAGCTCCACGTGCGAGGCGCCCAGCACGATGTAGTGGGCGGTGAGCACGTGCTCGCCCGAGACGGCGACGCCTGCGCCCATCCGCTCCTCGCCGAGGATCCCCGCCGACGGGTGGCTCTTGGGGATCTCGGCGCGCAGGTACACGACCGAGGCGGAGGCGACGCGTGGGATGAGAACGGGGGAGTCCGTGATCGCCTCCGCGGAACGAGAAGCGATTATAGGCGGGCCGCGGCGTTCGATATGCTGCGCGGCATGCTGAGCGTCACGCGGCGTCTGGTGTTGCTGGCGGCAACCGTCTTCGTCGCCTCGTGGGCGGGTGCGGCCGCTCCGGCCCGGATCGCGGGCACGGTGTTCCTCGACGCGAACGCCAACGGCCGGCGCGATCCCGGCGAGCCGGGAGTGGCCGGCGCGCGCGTCTCCGACCAGGCCGAGACGGTGGTGAGCGGGCCGGAGGGCGCGTGGGCCATCGCCGCGAGCCGTGGTCACGGCGTCGTGTTCGTGGGCGCCCCGTCCGGCTACCGCGCGAGGCCGCCTTTCTGGCGCGCGCAGCCGGCCGAAGGCGGTGGGGCGCTCGACTTCGCGCTCGAGCGCCAGGCGCCCGTCAGCGAATTCTGGTTCGTCCACGCGTCGGACACGCACGCGAGCCCCGCGAGCGTCGACCGCATCCGCGCGCTGCGCGCGCTCGTCGAGGAGCGGCGGCCGGCCTTCGTGCTGGTGACCGGGGACCTCGTCAAGGACGCGCTCCGCGTCGGCGAGGTCGAGGCCGCCTCCTACTTCGACCTCTACGTCGGCGAGACCGCGCGCTTCCCTGTCCCGGTCTGGAGCGTGCCCGGCAACCACGACACCTTCGGCATCGAGCGTGAGAGGTCCGGCGTGGACGGCTCGCACCCGCTCTACGGCAAGCGCATGTACCGGCAGCGGCTGGGTCCCAACTACTACTCGTTCGACCACGGCGGCGTGCACTTCGTCGCGCTCGACACCGTGGACGTGGACGACCAGTGGTACTACGGCCACGTCGACCCGGCGCAGCTCGCATGGCTCGAGAGCGATCTGGCGGCAGTCGCTCCCGGCACGCCCGTCGTCACCTTCAACCACATCCCCCTGGTGAGCGCGGTCGAGCCCCTCGCCGGCTACCGGGACGACCCACCGGCCCCGACGCTGATCCGCGTCGGCGACAAGACGCAGTTCCGGCACGTCGTGTCGAACGTGGGCGAGGTCCTCGCGCGCTTCGGCCGTCACGCGCTCGTGCTCGCGCTGGGGGGCCACATGCACGCGCGCGAGTCGATCCGCTACGAAGCGGAGGGGAGCCGCATCCGCTTCGAGCAGGCCGCGGCCGTTGTCGGCCCGAGCGAGGCGGGCACGCTACGCATGCGCTCGGGCGTCACGCTCTATCGCGTGCAGGACGGCGGCATCGACGGGGGGACGTTCCTGCCGCTCGACGCGAAGCGCTGACCGGCCTCAGGGCACGACCACGTCGGTCGTCGCCGAGGCGAGCCGGCCGCCGCTGTGCCGCAGCACTACCGCGAGCTGGTAGCGGCCGGTCGCCGGAGCGGGCGCGTCCGCCGGGATCTCCACGTTCTCGCGCGAGCGCAGGTCGGCGTAGCGCGCGTCGGGCAGCCTCATGTCGATCGTCTTGGTGAACAGGTAGCGGTTGCCCACCATGCGGCCCTTGTCGTCGCGCAGCAGGCCCTGGACCACGAGCTCGTTCTTGTGCAGCCCGCCCTCGCTGCGGAAGACGAGCGAGCGCGTCGGCAGGATCACCGCCACGTTGAGCTTGCCGGCCTCGAGCCAGGGGTCGAGCGCGAGGCCGTCCTCGGCGAAGAGGCCGGGGAAGCGCAGCGCGGAGGCGAGCGCGCGCTCCTGGCGCTTCGCCTCGCTCAGCCACTCGTAGCCGCGGCGGTAGCGCGCGCGCAGGCCGGGCCGCGTCAGCTTGACCTCGATCGAGTAGTAGCGGCCTTCCTTACGGCCGCCCGAAGGCGCGTAGGCGAGCAGGTAGTAGCCGCGCGCGTCGCGTGCGGCGGAGCGCATGCCGCGCTCGAGCTCGTTGGTGTTGAGCGAGGCGGCGCCGCCGGTGCCCTCCGCGATCGAGTGCAGCATGTCCTGGGGCGAGCGCACGACGCGCTGCGAGATCTGCTGCGCCGCGCCGCCGCGCGCGATCCGTCGCGGCACGCGCGACTGGACCGGGATCGCGTCGCCCATCAGGCCACGCGCGTCCACGGTGTAGATCGACACCTGGGCCCGGTTGGCGTCGTCGAGCAGCTCGTGGAGCATGCCTGCCGAGTCGACGCGCATGGTCGTGCGCATGCTGCTCTGGATCTCGGACATGACCGGCTGCGCGCGGGCGCCCACCGAGGACGGCCCGCACAGCTCGACGACGACGCTCTCGGCGATCGCAGACGGGTCCATCGGGTACCCGCCGGAATAGAAGACCACGTGCTTGCGGCCCGGCAGCGAGCCCAGGTAGCGCGCGAGCGCCCCGATCCCGCTGTACGCCGTGGTCATGCTCACGCGCGCGTTCTCGACCCACGAGCGGCCGACCGTGATCGCGTTCTGGATGCCGCCCGGCGTGTTCTCCGCCGGCGTGCCGCGCAGGGACGCGCACGCCTCTTCGACCTCGTCGATCAGCGTCCAGAGCGAGGCCTCGGCCTCGACCGCGGGCGCGGGGAGGCTCCGGACCGCCGCGGAGAAGCGCTCGACCTCGTCGGTCAGCGACTGGCGGACGTGCATGCCGCGGTCGAGCGAGACCAGCATCAGCCGGCTGCCGAGCTGCATCTCGACGCGCGTCATCGCCAGGATCGCCTCGCGCGTGCGGGCGAGGACGTCGGAGGTCATGGACGCGACGTCCACCACCACGACCAGGTTGACCGTCGCGGCGACGTTCGTGTGCTCGGTGGCCTCCGAGGGCGCTTCCACGTCGGGCTCGTCGGGTGCTCCCGGGCCCGCCTGCACCAGGCGCACGAACTCGAGGCGCTGGCGTTTGCCCTCCTCGTAGACCTCGACGTCCTCGGGGCGCAGGTCCTTGACGAGGCGGCCGGACTCGTTCGTCGCGATCAGGTCGATCACGACGAGGTCCGCGCTGGCGCCGAACACGAGGGGCGGCGGCTCGGGGGCGGCCTGCTGGGCAGCAGACAGCGTCGGCGTCGGCGTTCCCGGCGCGACCGTGAACGCGCCGGCCAGCCCCGCCGCCAGCAGCCGTCTCGGGCTCACCGTCACCTCCAGCCGGGAGAAAACGAGAGCGACACTACCACCGTCGGGCGCACGGCGTCGGTGTCCGCGAAGCGGGATGCGGGCCGGTGCTAGAGCCGCCTGGCCAGCTCGGCCAGGTGGGCGACTCGGCTCCTCGGCCGCCGTCCCCGCAAGGGGTGCCCGCGGTCCATCCAGATGAAGCGCACTCCGGCGGCGCTCGCGGCGGCGCCGTCCACGGCCGGGTCGTCGCCGACGTACACCGCCTGCTGCGGAGCGACCGCCAGCGCGTCGAGCGCCACGTGGAGGATGCGCGGGTCGGGCTTGGCGTAGCCGCAGCCCTGCGAGGTGACGATCGTCTCGAAAAAGGGGACGAGGCCGGACGCGGCGAGGCGCGAGCGCTGCACACGGTCGATGCCGTTGGTCACGACCCCGAGGCGGTAGCGGGGCGCGAGCGCCTGCAGCACCGGCCGGCAGCCGGGCAGGCGGTCGCCGCGCGCCGAGAGGCGGTCGAGATAGATCGCGCCGAGGCGGGCGGCCTGCCGCGGGTCGGCTCCGATCTCACGCAGCAGGCGGCGGAAGCGCTCCTTCGCGAGTGCTTGCTGCGTGATCGCGCCGCGCCTGTAGGCGGCCCAGAGCTCGTCGTTGATAAGCCTGTAGGCGCCGAGCGTCGATGGCGGACAGGGAATGCCGAGGGAACGCGTGGCCTCGCGCAAGGCGGCGTGCTCGGCCCTGTCGAAGTCGAGGAGGGTCCGGTCGAGGTCGAAGAGGACGGCGAGGAGGCGGGCCAGGGGCCTACTTGGCCCGGTACGTGATGAGGCCCCGCTTCAAGTCGTAGGGGGAGACCCCGACGGTGACGCGGTCGCCCTGGATCACGCGGATGCGGTACTGGCGCATCTTTCCGTTGAGACGGGCGAGCACTTCGTGGTTCTCGCTGACCTTGATCTTGTAATTGCCGCCGGCAAGCACTTCGACAACGACACCCTGCAACTCGATGAGATCGTCCTTCGCCATCCACTCTTCCTTTTAGAGGGGGGCGCTGCGTCGCGCCCCCCTGTGACCCCCGCTCCGCTCGCTGGAGTGAATCCAGCTCGCTCCGCGGCCCGTTGCCCCTCCAACCCCTCTTCGCATGCCGAAGCGGTCCAGCTTGCGCAGCGGCTTTTTGGGCAAACGATAGATTATCCGCTTACTCCTGGAGGCGCGTCCAGTCCACGAAGCCGGGGCGGCGCGCGGGCTGGCAGTGCGGGCAGAACCAGGAGTCCATCCCCTTCACTCCGGCGGTCCGGAGCTTCCCGCCGCAGCGGGGGCAGCTGTCCTTGCGGCGCACCTTCAAGAAGTCGCGCACCTTGACGTCGATCGGCTCGGCGCGGCTCGCGACCTCGGCGACGGCCTCGCGCATCACCTTGACGATCGCGTCGTGGAGTCGGACCCCGTCGTCGTGCGTGAGCGAGCGGCAGAAGGTCTTGGGGTGGATGCCGGCCTCGAACAGCACCTCGTCGGCGTAGGCGTTGCCCAGGCTGTCGAGCGCCTTCTTGTCGAGCAGGAACACGCGCACCTGGTCGCGGCGGTGCTTGAGCAGGCTCACGAAGCGCTCGCGGCTGAACTCCGGGGACAGGATGTCGATGCCGCCCGTCTGCAGGCCCGGGATCGCCTTCCAGTCGTCGTTCGCGATCAGGTACGCCTTGCCCATCTTCTTGTCGTCGAGGTAGCGCAGCTCCACGTCGCCGAAGCCCAGCGCGAAGCCGAGCGAGGCCTCGTCGGAGGCTCCGGGCTCGGCGAGCCGGAAGCGGCCGGCGAGCATCGGGTTCACGGCGAGGTCGAGGCCGTCGAAGCGGAAGACCAGGAAGTGCGATTTGCGGAACGCCTCCTGGAGCGTGCGGCCCAGCAGCAGCGACAGGTTGCCGCGCACTGCGAAGCGCAACACCACGGGCTCGCGCACGCGCTCCGCGCTGACGCTGCAGCCCACGAGCCGCTCGCGCAGGTGTTCGAGCACGTAGAGGAGGTCCGGCAGCTCCGGCATCGGCTACCCTTCGCGGATTCTCGTATAAAAGGAAACGGGACGGGGAGTTTCCTCCCCGCCCCGTGGAACGGACAGCGGAAACGGATAACGAAAACGAAGAAACGGTTGGAGAGCAGCGGGGGGGCATCCCGCCCCCCCGAGCCCCCCGGGTTAGAACTCGAAGCGGATGCCGAGCTGGCCCACGCGCTGCTCGCCGCGCTGGAAGTCGCCGGCGTACTCCGTCGGCTGCCCGAAGTTGCCCGCGGTCATCGTGGCCACGTAGCCGGCCGGGTTCTCGGCGTTGAACAGGTTGAAAATCTCCGCGATCGCCTCGAGGCGGGCGCGGCTGCCGAGGTTGAACTTCTTCGACAGGCGCAGGTCGAACTGCTTGAAGTCCGAGCCGCGCGCCGAGTTGTAGCTCGTCACGCCCGCCGGCAGGTCGTTGGTGGTCGTGCCGTCGCGGTTCGTGTCGACGCCGAGGATCACGTTGTACGGAGCCGTCGACTTGTAGCGGAAGATCGGCGAGATGAAGAACCCGGCGCCCGGGCTCCAGGTCCCGCTGAGCGTGAAGCGGTGCCGCGAGTCGCTGCGGGTCGGCGCCTCCTGCTCGTCCTTGTAGGGATCGAACATGTCGAGGACGTTGTACTCGCCGAACTCGTCGGTCGCGCGCAGGCTGGTGCTCGAGGTGGCAGAGGACAGCGTGTACCACGCCATCAGCTGCAGCTGGCCGTCCCAGCGCTTCTTCACCGAGATCGTCGCGCCCTTGTAGTGCGATACGCCGGCCGAGGTGTCGATGCGGAAGTTGACGTTGCCGGTCGTGGGCAGGATGCCGACCAGGCGGCGGTTGCCGCCGTTGATGCGCAGGTTGATGTTCGGCCGGGTGCCGAGATCGCCGCCCTGCGCGTAGACGCCCTCGAGCTCGACCGCGTAGCCGTTCCCGAGCGCCCAGGCGAAGCCGAGGTTGGCCTGATCCTGGTAGGGCTGCTTGATCCGGGGCGAGGCTGCGTGGCTCGGCGCCGGCGCCGTAGCGTTCGCCAGCTCGTTCGCCGGCAGCGGCTGGCCGACCTGGAAGAACGACCCGTCGGCGTTCTTGATGCCGGCCGTGTCGTTGTTCGCGTATATCGCGCCGAACGAGGACTGAGCCCCGATCACCGCGAACAGGATGTTCGCGTTGGTGTAGGCGAAGTCGTAGTAGCGGCCGTAGCCGCCGCGGACCACGAACTTCCCGCTGCCGCTCACGTCGTAGCTGAACCCCACGCGCGGAGCGATGTTGTTCGTGTCCTCCTTCGGCTCCTGGCCGAACTCGTCGAGGCCCGGGCAGGGGCACGGAAGGCTGTTGCCGCTGAAGAGGCCGGCGCGGCCGGCCGCCTGCAGCTCGCTGAAGATGATGTTGTTGTCCTGGTCGAACGCGAAGCCCGTGACGAGGTCGTAGCGCAGGCCCAGATCGAGGATCAGCTTGCTGCCGACGCGCCAGGTGTCCTGCACGTAGAAGGCGTACTGGTTGTTCGGGATGCTGCCGATGTTGCCGCCGCCCGAGCCGCCAATCGAGCCGTTGTAGCCGATGTTCGAGATCGGCGAGTTGCGGCTGTCGCCGAGGTGCGTGTAGTTCGGCTGCTGGCCGGTCGAGAACGTGATGTCGAGCGTGGGCTCGTAGATGAAGCTCGCGCCCACCTTGAGCTCATGGTTGCCCTTAACCACCGTGAAGTCGTCGCGGAACTGGTACTTGTGCTGCTCGGTGGTCTGTGGTGTGTTGACGCTCTGGCCGATCGTGACGCCGTTCGGGAAGGTCTCGGTCGGGAGGTTCGAGTTCTCGGCGATGTGGTTCAGGAAGTAGGAGTACTGGAACACGAACTCGTTGAGCTTGCCGCCGCCCATCGAGGTGTTGAGGTTCGCGTTCACCGAGTGGAAGGTGTTCTTGCTGAGGCCCCAGTTCTCCGGCGGCGCGTTCGGGCTGGCGCCGTAGGTCTGGCTGTTGTCGTTGTAGCCGTAGCGCACCGACAGGTAGTTCTGCGAGTTGACCTGGTGCGTCAGCTTGCCGACCACGAGGTTCTCCGTGTACGGGGTGTCGTAGACGCCGTCCTTGTCGGGGAACAGGCCCAGCGTGCTGACCGACTGCGTCGTGTCCTGGTTGGTGCGCTCGGCGGCGACGAAGAAGTGGGTCTTGTCCTTGATGATCGGCCCGCCGAGGCTCGCGCCGAACTGGTGCCGGCGGTAGTCGCCCTTGGGCGCGCCGTTGTTCTCCTCGGTCGTCGTCTGCGAATTGAGGCCCTTGTCACGGAACAGCTCGAAGGCGCTGCCGCGCAGCTGGTTCGTGCCGCTCTTGGTGACGACCTTGAGCGTGCCGCCGTTCGAGCGGCCGGTGTCGGCGCGGAAGCGCTGCGTCTCGAAGTTGAACTCGCCGATCGAGTCGAGCGGGAACTGCTGCACCAGGCCGCCGACCGTGTCGTCGTTGTTGTCGCCGCCGTCGATCAGGTAGTTGATGTTGCGGCCGCCGCCGCCGGCCACCTGCGGCGCGAACTGCGTCGACTTGGTGGGGTCGGTGTGGAAGCCGAGGCTCACGCCCGGGACGAGCGCCGCCAGGTTGCCGAACTGGCGCCCGTTGAGCGGCAGGTTCGCGATCTGCTCCTGGGTGATGATCTCGCCCACGCCCGTCGCGGTCGAGTCGATGAGCGGCGTCTCGGCGACGACGGTCAGCGCCTCGGACTGCCCGGCCACGGTGAGCTTCACCTCCGGCGCGGTGGTGGCGCCGACGTTGACGACGATGCGGCGCGTGGCCGGCGCGAAGCCGTTCACGCTGATCGTTGCGTCGTACGTGCCGACCGGCAGGCCGGGGACGCGGAAGATCCCGCTCGCGTCCGTGACCGCCGTGCGGCTGAAGCCGGTCGAGGTGTTCTGGACCGTCACGTTCGCGCCCGGCAGGGCCAGGCCCTGCTCGTCAATCACTCTGCCCTCGATCGCGCCGGTCGTGCCTTGCGCGAACGCGGGGCCAGCCGCCAGGAGCGTCGCGATCGCGAGCGCCCAGAAACGGCACAGTCTCTTCATACCTTCGTTGCCTCCTCGAGTGTCCTGGGCGGCTCGTCGGTCCCCAAACGCTCGGAGACGCCCCGTTCGTTAGTCTGAAACACGCTGTGACATCCAAAATGCAAGGCGGATACCAGCCTTTTGTGACACCAACTCACTCGATCTAAACAAGTTATGGAACGATTGCCGGCCCGTTGAATCCAACGGTTCGGATCCGACTCAAGAGTTTGGAGTCGAGACCGTCCGAATGGTTCAGGAAGTTGGATTGTTGTTAAGGTCTCGACGCAGGCGGGACGCTTTCGCGGCGAGCTCGCGGTTCTGGGTTGTGCGCAGAAGCCGGTCGATCTCGGTGAGCGCGTCGGCGCGTCGACCCGACTGAGCAAGGGCGACCGCGAGGTTGAGGCGGGCGTCTCCCATCTCCGGTGCGAGCTCGAGCGCGCGGCGGAAGAGCGTCGCGGCCTCGTCGGGCTTGCCGTTCTCGACGGCGAGCGTCCCGAGCCCGTTGAGCGGGTCGGGATCGCGGGGCGCGAGCCGCGCGGCGCGCTCGTAGGCCTCGCGCGCGTCGTCGCGGCGGCCCAGCGCGCGCAGCGCGTTCGCGCGGTTGTTCCAGGCGTCCGCGTTGTTGGGGTCGAGCGAGGCGGCCGTCTCGAAGTGCGCGAGCGCGTCGCTCGGTCGGCCCTGCCGCGCCAGCAGCGTGCCCATGTGGTTGTGAGGCTCGGGAAGCAGGGGATTCAGGGACAGCGCTTCTCGCTCGCTCGCCTCCGCTTCCTTCGCCCGCCCCGCCTGCGCCAGCGCGATCGCACGCTCGTGCCAGGCCACGGCGTCCTCGCGCTCGCGGCCCGGAAGGCCGAGCGCGTCAACCGCCTCGAGCAGGCGTCCCTCGCGGCGCAGCGCCGAAGCCAGCGAGCGCCGAAACAGGCTGTTCTGCGGCTCCTGCTTCACGAGTCGCTCGAGGCCCGCGACGGCGGTGTCGACGTCCCCACGCGTCTCGGCCCAGACCGCCTCCTCGTACGCGCGGTACGACCCGAGTCGGTCCTTCGGGTCGGGCCGTCCCGCGGCGTCCGCGTCTTCGACGGGAGCGGCGGACGCCACGTACCCGAGCGCACGCAGCCTTTCTTCGGCGGCGCTGTCGAGCGTCGCGGCGGAAGGCGGCCGTCCCCGCTCGCGCAAGGCGCGGATCGCCTGGCGCAGGCGCTCGACCACCTCTGGTCGCTGCGCGGCGAGGTCGCGCTCCTCGCGCGGATCGGCCGCGAGGTCGAACAGCTCCGGCCTCGGTGCGTCGATCAGCTTGAGATCGGCGAGCCGGAACGAGCGCAACGACGCCCAGCCGAACGTCGCCGGGTAGTGGGACTCGGCGTACGCCTCGCGCGCCGGCGCGCCCGCGAGGAGATCGGACCCGTCGAGGCCCGACGGCAGCGGCAGCCCGAGGCGCGCGAGCAGCGTGGGAAGGAGGTCCGCCGTGCGCGCGATGCCCTTGCGTCTTTCTCCCTTCGGCACGCCGGGGCCCGCGAGCAGAAACGGGATGCGGAGCGTCGACTGGTAGACGAAGAATCCGTGCGTCAGCTCGCCGTGCTCGCCGAGCGACTCGCCGTGGTCGGCCACGACGGCCACCAGCGGCTCGCCGCGATCCGGCGGCGCGGCGCGCATCGCCTCGATCAGGCGGCCCACGCACGCGTCCACGTAGGCGACCTCGCCGTCGTAGGCACGTCCCGCGTGGGCCTCGCGGTGGGGAGGCGGCGGGTCGTACGGCGCGTGCGCGTCGTACAGATGGACCCAGGCGAAGACGCGGCCGGAACGCCCACGGAGCCAGGCGGCGGCTGCATCCACCACGTCGCCGCCCCGGCGCTCCGATTCCAGGACGCTCGGGCCGCGCTCGTTGCGGGCGATCCGGTCGTCGTAGTGGTCGAACCCGCGCGCCAGTCCGAAGCGGCGGTCGAGCACGTAGGCGCCGACGAAGGCGCCCGTCTCGTAGCCCGACGCCTTCAAGCGCGTGGCGAGAGTCTCGACGTCGGCGGGCAGCACGTAGGTCCCGTTGTCGTGGACGCCGTGGCGCGGCGGCTCGAGGCCGGTGAAGAGCGTCGCGTGCGAGGGCAGCGTGAGCGGCACCGAGGCGAGCGCTTCCTCGAACACCAGGCCGCGGGCGGCGAGCGCATCGAGCACCGGCGTGAGGCCCGGCGGACCGCCCCACGCGCCGACGCGATCGGCGCGCAGCGTGTCGAGCGTGACGAGCAGGAGGCTCGCGGGCTCCTGCGCCGTGGTGCGCCGGCGCATCCACTCGAGGCCCAGCAGCAGCGCCAGGGGCAAGAGGCCGAGTACGAGGACGGCGACGCGCTTCCGGCTCACGGATTCTCGCCCCGGGCCAGAGCTTCGAGCCGCGCCTCGGCCCTCTGGCGCGTGACCGGGTCGGCGCGCGCCGCCTCGTACTGCCTGCGGGCCTCGGCGCTGTCGCCGCGCAGCCGTGCGAGCTCGCCGAGGTTGTAGCGCGCCTGGCCGCTCGCGGGGTCGACTACGAGCGCCTGCTCGAGCGCGCGCCTGGCCTCGTCGTTACGGCCTGTCTGCGCGAACGCCGTCGCGAGCCCCACGTACGGGTCGGGCGAGCGCGGCTGCGAGTCGACGACCTTGCGGAAGAGCGCCACGGAGTCGCGGGCGCGTCCGGCTCGCAGCAGCGCGTCCGCCAGCCGGAAGCTCACGAGCGGGTTCTCCGGATCGCGGCGCGCGATCTCCTCGTAGGCCGCGATCAGCTCCTGCGGCGTCGGGAACGGCCCGACGGCTCTCCCGATGAGACGCGCCACCTCGAGCCGGTCCTTCGGATCCGCGCCCGAGCCGCGGCCTTCCGGGCCCTGCACGTATCCGAGCGCGCGCAGCCGCTCGGCGGCCTCGGGATCCGGCCCGCGCCGGCTCTCGGCGTCACCCAGTCGAACCAGCTCCGCGTCGAGCGCGGCGGAGAGCCGCGATGCGACCTCCGGGCTCGTCTCCACGAGGTTCCGCGTCTCCCCAGGGTCGGCCGTGAGGTCGTAAAGCTCGGGCCGCGGCGCGCGGATGTACTTGTACCGGCCCTCCTGCCAGCTCCGCAGCTCGCTCCAGCCGAAGTCGAGGCGCGGCGCCAGCGTCTCGGCGTAGAGCGCCGCTGCCGTCCGCTCGCTCTCCGGCGTCGTGAAGCGCGCGAGGCTGCGTCCCTCCATCGCCTCGGCTCCCGCCAGCTCGGCCAGGGTCGTCGGCAGGTCCGCGAGCGAGACGCGAGCGGCGACACGCCGGGCCGCGGGTAAGCCTGCGCCGCGCAGCACCAGCGGCACGCGCAGCGTGGTGTCGTAGACGAACAGCCCGTGGCTCTCCTCGCCGTGCTCGCCGAACGCTTCGCCGTGGTCCGAAGTCACGGCGACGACCGAGGGCCCCGGCCTCGCGTCCCAGGCGCGCAGCAGCCGGCCCAGCATGGCATCGGCGAACGCGACCTCGCCGCGATAGGGGTCGTCGCCGCGAAAGCCGTCGGGCGGGTCGTAGGGCGCGTGCGGGTCGTAGAGGTGGACCCAGAGGAACGCGGGGCCTTTGGCGCCCACGAGCCAGGCCAGAGCCGCGTCGACCACGCGGTCGGCGCGCCGCTCGGCAAAGTCGAAGTGCAGGCCGGGCGCGCGCTCGAAGGCGTCGTCGTAGACGTCGAAGCCGCGGACGAGGCCGAAGCGCCGGGCGACGGGGAAGGCGCCGACGAAGGCCGCGGTCGCGAGCCCGCGGCGCTTGAGGACTTCGGCGAGCGTCAGCGGCTGCGGGCCGAGCGCGAACGAGCCGTTGCCCCGGACCCCGTGCGCGGGCGGCAGCAGGCCCGTGAGCATCGTCGCGTGGGCCGGAAGCGTGAGGGGCACGGGCGAGACGGCCGCCTCGAAGAGCACTCCCTGGCGCGCGAGGGCGTCCATGTGAGGCGTCCGCGCCGCCGTGTCTCCGTACGCGCCCACGCGGTCCGCGCGCAGCGTGTCGATGCTCACCAGCAGGACCGAGGGCGGCGTCTCGGGCCCGCGCGCCCGCGTGCACGCCGCGCTCGACGAGAGCGTGGCGCACGCGACGAGCGGAAGGACGGCCGTGCGCATCACGTCCCGGATGCTATCAGCCCGCCCCGCGCACCAGCTCGCGCAGCTCAGCCTCGAGGAACGGCGCGCAGACGACCGCGTTTCCGCCGTGGATCGACGAGCCGCCGTCGAAGTTGAAGAAGCGGGCGCCGGCCTCCTCGGCGATCACCTTGAAAGGCGCGAGGTCCCACGGCTTCGCGGCGAGCTCGATCCAGGCCTCGGCGCGCCCCGACACCACGAGCACCGCATCCTGGCAGCCGCCCATGCTGCGCACCATCCAGTAGCCGGCCATGTAGTCGACGATCGTTTCCTTCAGCGGGAAGTTCGCGAGGTTCGAGAACGCGGTGAGGCACAGGACGGCACGGTCGCGCCTGTCGATGCCCGAGACGCGGATCGGCTCGTCGCCTCGGAACGCCCCGCCGCCGCGCACGGCCCAGTAGAGCTCGCCCTGCGCCGGCAGGTTGCAGACGCCCACGACCACCTCGCCATCGGCTTCGAGCCCGATCAGGTTGCTCCAGGTCGGCAGGCCACGCACGAAGTCGCGCGTGCCGTCGATCGGGTCGACGATCCAGCGCCGGCCACTGCGGCCGGGCTCGCTCGCGCCCTCCTCGCCGAGGAAGCCGTCGTCGGGAAACGCCCTGCGCAGCTCGCTCACGATGAGCTGCTCGCACTCGCGGTCGGCCACGGTCACGGGCGAGTCGTCGGCTTTGTCCTCGGCGTCGACACCGCGCGCGGAGTGCTGGAGCGCCAGCAGCCCCGCCCGGTGCGCGACATCGCGGCACACTTCGCTCTCCCTCTCCCAGGCCATGGCCGCGATCTTCTCATTGCCATTGCAGGGGCCATGCAGGGGGTCCCGCCATGCAGGGGGTCTGGGGGGCGGCATAGGAGCCCCCCAGGTTGTCCGTTCTCCGTTGTTCGTTGTCTCTTGTCCTACGGGATCCATCCTGTTGATTATTCTTGCTCCATCCGTTTGGATTCAGTCACTCAGCGTCGCAACTAATACTCTGTATCCAAAGGAGATCCGTGACGAGAGCATCTGGCACGTTGGATGCTAACTATTTTTACAAGGCCCAGATCGTCCCGAGGCCTCTCTATTCACCAACCGCACGATCGGCCGACAGTTATCTGGAGGTGAGCGATGAACCGAGTCCTGGCGAGGCTAGTGAGCTTCGCAGCAGCCGGACTCCTGGCGTTTCCGTTGAGCGCCGCGGCGCAGATGACGCGTGGCGCCATATCGGGAACCGTCCGTGATGCAC
Organism: Vicinamibacteria bacterium; assembly: GCA_036559805.1. Taxonomy (GTDB): domain Bacteria; phylum Acidobacteriota; class Vicinamibacteria; order Fen-336; family Fen-336; genus DATBSL01. The sequence continues at coordinate 18,806 of DATBSL010000008.1, read as the reverse complement.
AGGGTGCCGTCGTTCCCGGCGCGACCGTCACCGTGACGAACGTCGCGACCAACAGCACCCGCAGCATCGTGAGCGATGCCCAAGGCTTCTATCGCGTGCCGGCGCTCGAGCCGGGCACGTATAACGTCAAGACCGATCTGAGCGGCTTCAAGTCGGTCGAGAACAAGGACCTCCGGCTGGTGGCGGCGAGCGAGATCACGCTCAACGTCGACATGGCGGTCGCCGGTGTCGGAGAAGCCATCACCGTGCTGGGCAAGAACGAGGCGATCGAGCTCAACAAGACCAGCGCGGTCGTCGGAACGACCACGATGGCGCGCCAGGTCGTCGAGCTGCCGCTCAGCGCCGCCCGCGACATCAACAACCTGATCGCCGCCGGGCCGAACGTGGTCCGCACGGGCGGCCAGGGCACGTACGCCGCGGCCGGGCAGCGCTCGCGCAACAACAACTACATGATCGACGGCTCCGACAACAACGACATGAGCGTCACGATCTCGACGTCGCAGGTCGTGCCGGAGGCGGTCGCCGAGTTCCAGGTGATGACGAACCAGTACAGCGTCGACTTCGGCCGCAACACCGGCGCCCAGGTCAACGTGATCACCAAGTCCGGGACCAACGCCTTCCACGGCGAGGCGTGGGACTACTACCGGACGAGCGAGCTCTACTCGCTCACGAACGTCCAGAAGACCCAGGGCCTCACCGAGGTCCCGGGCGTCACGCGCCACCAGGCGGGTGCCAGCCTCGGCGGGCCGATCATCAAGGACAAGACCTTCTTCTTCGCCCTCTACCAGTACGACGGCAATCGGCCCGATCCCCAGCCGGGCGCGCTCACGCTGATGCCGACGCAGGCCGGCTTCGCCGCGCTGCAGAACGTGCCGCTCCGCGCCGGGCAGTCGGCCGCGAGCCGCCAGGCGGTGCTGCAGCGACTCTCGTTCCTGCAGGACGTGTACGGCCAGAGCCCCGTCTTCAGCGGCGTGACGACACAGCTCGTGAACGGAGTGCCGATCGAGCTCGGGCGCGCCGGCGTGATCATCGACCAGCCGAGCACGTACCACACGTTTCTCGCTCGCGTCGACCATCGCCTCGGCGACAGCGACAACCTGACCGTCCGCTACCACCTCAACAAGCGGCAGGACACCGACCAGATCAGCAACCTGGCGTTCGGGCCGGCCTTCTCGGGCAGCCAGGACCTGAAGGACACCAACCTCGCGCTCAGCGAGACGCACATCTTCGGGCCGAGCGTCGTCAACGAGTTCCGCTTCTCGTGGGTGCAGCGCGACCTGCTGTTCCCGGAGAACGACCCCGAGAGCCCCACCGCGACGATCAGCGGCCTCTTCACGATCGGGGGCGCGAGCAACTTCCCGCAGTCGCGCGTGAGCGACGCCTTCCAGTTCTCGAACGTGACGACCTGGACGAAGAGCAAGCACTCGATCAAGCTCGGCGCCGACGTCCGCTACAACAAGATGGACAACCAGGCGGCGTTCGACTCCAAGGGCACGTTCACCTTCAACAACCTGCAGTCGTACATGAACAACGACGCCGCGCAGCTCCGTCAGGCGCTGCAGACGGCGAGCTTCCAGGCGAACCAGTGGCAGGCGTACATCTTCGCGGGCGACGACTTCCGCGTGTCTCCCGACCTCACGCTGAACCTGGGGCTGCGCTACGAGTACGGGACGATTCCGCTCGGGATGTTCGGAGCCACCGACCCGGAGAGCCTCGCCGTGATGGTGCCCGGACCGGTCGAGAAGGACATGGACAACTTCGCCCCGAGCATCGGCTTCAACTGGGCGCCGCGCTCGAGCAACAGCCTGATCGGCGACGGCCAGACCGTCATCCGCGGCGGGTTCCGCATGGGCTACGACGTGCTCTTCTACAACCTGCTGACCGTCAACGGCTCGAACTACCCGCGCGTCGCCGTGGCCGACGTCTTCTCGCCCGGCGTGCAGGACGTCTACCCGAACCTGCTCCCCGCGACGGGCTCTGCGGTTTTCAGCCCGACTAACACCTATACCAACTCGCCCGTGGACACGCAGAACCCGGACTCGAAGTCCTGGAGCCTGTCGGTCGGCCGCGAGCTCGGAGAGTTCGTGGTCGAGGTCGGCTACACCGGCAGCCAGACCGGGCACGGCATCAACCAGATCCACGCCAACCCGGCGGTCCTGACCCAGGCGCAGGCGGCGCTCGTGGTCGCGACCCGCAACGCGAACGCGATCCCGAGCGTCCAGGCGCGGCGGGTCGATCCCGCGATCGGCAACCGGACGCTGATCCCGGCTTACGAGGGCCCGGGGGGCAACGACGTCGAGGCGCGTTCGGAATACAACGGGATCTACGTCTCGCTCAACAAGCGGCTGAGCCACGGCATCCAGTTCAACGCGAGCTACACCTACAGCAAGTTCGAGAGCAACAACGACGCGTCGCTCGGCGAGGGCGGCACGACCGAGTCGAGCCAGCGCCCGCAGGACATGTTCGACTACGAGGTCGAGTGGAGCCTGTCTCAGTTCGACCGCCCGCACCGCTTCGTCGTCAGCTACCTCGTCGAGCTGCCGAGCCCGAAGTCCGGCATCCTTCGCCAGGTGCTGGGCGGCTGGCAGCTCTCCGGCCTCACGCAGTTCCAGTCGGGTCGGCCGTTCACGATCTGGACCGGCGTGGACTCCAACGGCGACGGCAACGTGAACTCGGACCGCCCGGACGTCGGGAGCGGCTCGCTGACGTGGGACGACGAGCGCAAGACGTTCACGAACAACGGCTACGTCACGACGCCCGTCGGGACGAACAACCTGCCGCTCGCCAACTCGATGGCCGCAGGCGGGTCGCTCGGCCGTAACACCGAGCGGACCGCCGCGTGGTGGCAGACGGACCTGAGCCTGCTGAAGCGCTTCTATCTCTGGGGCGACAAGCAGATCGTGATCCGGGCCGACGCGTTCAACGTCTTCAACCAGGACGACTACGGCCTGCCCACGCTCAACATGAGCAGCGCCAGCTTCGGCCAGAACACCAACAACTGGGGACAGCGCACCGTCACGCTCGGCGCGAAGTTCGTGTTCTAAGGCCCGCCAGCCGTCCCGAGGGCGCTTCCGCTCGCGCGGGAGCGCCCTTTTTCTTTTTCTGGCGCTACACTCGGACCGGTGAGCGACCCATGCAGGCTCTCGCGTACTGGAAGGCCGTGACCGCCGACCGCTCGGAGTTCCTCGAGCGGCTGCTGGCGACGCTCGCGAAAGCCGGAATCCGCTACTGCGTGATCGGCGGGCAGGGCGTGAATGCCTACGTCGAACCGGTGGTGAGCCTCGACCTCGACCTGGCGGTGGCCACAGCCGATCTCGAGAAGGCCGAGGCGCTTCTCGCCACGGACTTCCAGGTGAAGCGCTTTCCTCACAGCGTCAACGTTTCGGCGGCGGGCTCGGATCTGCGAGTCCAGCTCCAGACCGATCCGCGCTACGCGGCGTTCGTCGACGACGCCTCTCCGCGCGAGATCCTCGGCCTGCGGCTGCCCGTGGCGACCGTCGAGGCCGTGATGCAGGGGAAGGTCTGGGCCGCCCAGGATCCCGGGCGGCGTCCCAGCAAGCGGCAGAAGGACCTCGCCGACATTGCGAGGCTGCTGGAGGCGTACCCGGAGCTGCGCCGCCTCGTGCCCGAAGCGCTGCTCGCCAGACTGGTCTAAGGTCGGCCTCGTGCCTGCCCCGCCCTCGATCGTCGTCGGGCTGAATGCCGCGATCGTCGCGGTCACGGACGACGAGCCGCGGCTGATCACGATCGAAGGGTCGAGCCGCGTGCCGGCCACCGGCGGACGCGAGGCGCCGGCGCTGCCGTTCGGGCCGCTCGATCCCGCCGGCCACCGCACGCTCGAGCTCGGGCTGCGCACGTGGGTGCGCGAGCAGACCGGCCTCGAGCTCGGCTACGTGGAGCAGCTCTACACGTTCGCCGACCGCAACCGCGACCCGGGCGAGCGCGCCGGCGGCCCGCGTGTCGTCTCGATCGCGTATCTGGCGCTCGTGCGCGAGGGGCGCGTGGCGGCCGGCACAGGAGCGCGCTGGCGAGGCTTCTACGAGTTCCTGCCGTGGGAGGACGGCCGGCGCGGCCGCCCGGCGCTTGTCGAGAGCGTGATCGCCCCGGCGCTCGGGCGCTGGATGAAGGCGGCGCCAGACGCCGAGGCGCGCCGAGCCCGGCGCGAGCGCGCCGACATCACGTTCGGCCTCCACGGCGCCGCATTCGACAGCGTGCGCGTGCTCGAGCGCTACGAGCTGCTCTACGAGGCCGGGCTCGTCTCCGAAGCGGCGCGCGACGCCGGCCTTAGCCGCCGGCCGGCGGTCGAAGTCGGGGAAGCGATGGCTCTCGACCATCGCCGCCTGATGGCGACCGCGCTCGGACGGCTTCGCGGGAAGCTGAAGTACCGCCCGGTAGTGTTCGAGCTGCTGCCGGCGACGTTCACGCTCCTGAAGCTGCAGCGCGTCGTCGAGGCGCTCGCGGGGGCGCCGCTGCACAAGCAGAACTTCCGACGGCTCGTCGAAACGGGGCGGCTGGTGGAGGGTACCGGCGTGCGGGAATCGCGGTCGAAGGGCCGGCCGGCGGAGCTGTTCCGTTTCCGCCGCGAGGTGCTGCGCGAACGCCGCGCGCCGGGACTCAGCGCGAGGAGCTAGGAAAACCAGGCAACCGGGGGGTCTGGGGGGCGAAGCCCCCCAGAACAAGGAAAGCGAACCACCAGCCTGGCCGTTCCTCCCTCTAGAACCATCCCTCTTGAAGAGTCACGAGCCGTTAGTCCATCGCCTCTTGAAGAGGCACTAGGCGTTGGTCCAGCCCTCTTGAAGAGGCACGAGGCGTTAGTCCATCGCCCCTTGAAGAGTCACGGCGTGCCACGCATTAGAGCTTGACAGCATCGGGCTCAACTCGGGGCGCCCCGAGTTGAGGGGACTCCCGCGGCGGTGAAACTCGTCCCGGGACGAGTTGCTTCAGGTATCACTTGAACCTCACCGCCTCCGGGGCCAGTCATGGCCTCTTGCTCTTTATGCTCATAGGAAGTATATTGGCGTTGTAGGGCAGCGTTGGCTGCCCTGCTTTTTGGATCTATTTATACTCTTAACGAGTATAAGTGGCAGGAGGCGAGCGTGGCGACGACGGCTGGTGTTCCGGTCTGGACCCCCGAGGTGGCGCGGCGCACGGCTGGCGTTTTCGAGCGCATGCGCCGCGTCGTGCCGGAGCTCGAGTGGCCCGTCCACGCGCCTTACGTGGACGCGATCCGCGAGTGGAAGGCAAGGCGGAACGCGGTGATCCTGGCGCACAACTACCAAACGCCCGAGATCTTCCACGGCGTCGCCGACATCTCGGGGGACTCGCTGGCCCTGGCGCAAAAGGCTGCCGCCACGGACGCCGACGTGATCGTCATGGCCGGCGTGCACTTCATGGCCGAGACCGCGAAGATCCTGAGCCCCGAGAAGACGGTGCTGATCCCCGATCGGGAAGCCGGCTGCTCGCTCGCGGCCTCGATCACCGGCGCCGACGTTCGGCTGCTGCGCCAGCGCTACCCGGACACACCCGTCGTGACGTACGTGAACACGTCGGCGGAGGTGAAGGCCGAGTCCGACGTCTGCTGCACGTCCGCGAACGCCGTCGAGGTCGTGGAGTCCCTGCGCGTGCCGCGCGTGATCTTCCTGCCCGACGAGTACCTCGGCCGCTACGTCGCCTCCCGCACGAAGACCGAGCTCGTGCTGTGGACGGGGCACTGCGAGGTGCACGAGCGCTTCACCGGCCAGCAGATTCGCGAATTCCGCGACGCACACCCCGGCGTGAGCGTGCTCGCGCACCCGGAGTGCCCGCCGGACGTGCTCGCGGAAGCCGACTACGTCGGCTCGACCGCAGGGATGGTGAGCCACCTCGAACAGGCGCGTCCGTCGCGCGTCGTGCTCGTGACCGAGTGCTCGATGTCGGACAACGTGGCCGTGCAGTTCCCCGAGACCGAGTTCGTGCGCCCCTGCAACCTGTGCCCGCACATGAAGCGCATTACGCTGCCGAAGATCCTGCGCGCGCTGCAGACGCTCGAGCACAGGGTCGAGGTCGATCCTGCGGTCGGCGCGCGGGCCCGACGGGCGGTCGAGCGGATGCTTGCCGTGGGCCGTGGTGCCGGTCGTTGAGCGCGCGGCTCGACGCCGTCCGTGACGCCGACGTCGTGGTGATCGGCGCCGGAGTCGCCGGTCTTTCGGTGGCGAACGCTCTCGCGGGCCGCCGCGTCGACCTCGTCGCGCGCGGTCCGGTGGGCCACACGGGGAGCAGCCCCTGGGCCCAGGGCGGCATCGCCGGAGCCGTCGGGGCGGGGGATTCGCCGTCGCTCCACGCACGCGACACGCTCGCCGTCGCCGGCGAGCTGGGAGACGCCGCGGCCGTCGCGCGCCTCACGAGCGACGCGCCCGAGCGGCTCCGGGAGCTGATGTCGCTCGGTGCGCGCTTCGACCGCGACGGCGCGGGCCAGCTCCACCTGGCGCGCGAGGCGGCACACTCGCGGGCCCGCGTGCTCCACGCGCGGGACGCCACGGGCGCGGAGGTGGTTCGCGCGCTGGGATCCGGGCTCGCCGCGCGCCGTGGGACCGCGGTCTTCGAAGGGGCCGTGGCGCTCGAGCTGCTCGTGGACGGCGGTCGCATCGACGGGGTGGTCGTGCGCCACGCGAGCGGGGCGCTCGTGCTGCACCGGGCGCCCGCCGTGGTTCTCGCGACCGGCGGCATCGGCGGGCTCTTCGCACGGACCACCAACCCGCCCGAGGCGCGCGGCGACGGCCTGGCCCTCGCCTGGCGCGCCGGCGCGCGCCTCGCGGACCTCGAGTTCGTGCAGTTCCATCCGACGGCGCTCGACGTGGGTGCCGACCCGATGCCGCTCGTCACCGAGGCGCTGCGCGGCGAGGGGGCGACGCTCGTCGACGAGCGCGGCCGCCGTGTCCTCGCCGATGCCGGCCCGAGCGCCGAGCTGCTGCCGCGCGACGTGGTGGCGCGCGCTCTCTGGTCGGCGCTCGGCGCCGGTCGCCGGCCGCTGCTCGACGCGCGCACTGCGGTCGGAGACTCGTTCCCCGAGCGGTTCCCGACCGTGTACGAGGCCTGCCGCCGGCACGGGCTCGACCCGCGCCGCGAGCCGATCCCGGTCGCTCCCGCCGCGCACTACCACATGGGCGGCGTGCTAGTGGACCTCGACGGGCGCACGAGCGTGAGCGGGCTCTGGGCCGCGGGCGAGGTGGCCTGTACCGGGGTCCACGGAGCGAACCGCCTCGCCAGCAACTCGCTGCTGGAGGGCCTGGTCTTCGGCGCGCGCGTGGCGCGCTCGATCGGCGAGGCGCTCGTCCACCCGCACGGGCCGGCGGGCCCGATCGACGCGCCCACGCTCGCGGGAATCGCGCGCGACGCGGCGAGCGTTCCCGCGATCGAGTCCGAGGTGCGCGGCCTGATGTGGGACGCGGTCGGCCTCGTGCGAACCGGGCGCGGGCTCCGAGACGCGCTCGCCCGGCTCGAGCGGCTTGCAGCCGAGTCGCGCGATGCGGGCCCGACCCGCGACCTCGTCACGGTCGCAAGCCTGATCGCAACGGCCGCGCTGGCGCGCACCGAGAGCAGGGGCGCCCACTACCGCGAGGACCATCCGCGCACCGATTCGGCCTGGCGCCGCCGGATCGTGCTGTCGCAGCACGCGAGCCGCCTGCGGCTCGAGACGCATCCGGTCGGCGAGACGCGACCGGCGGCTGCGAGTCGGTCCGTCGAGGTCTGCGCGTGATCGCGGCTCCTTCCCTGACGCCGCTGCTCTACGAAGACCTGCTGCGCCGGGCGCTCGCCGAGGACCTCGGCCGCGCCGGCGACGTGACGACCGACGCGATCGTCCCGACCGACCTCGCCGGCGACGCCGCGATCGTCGCGCGCGCGGCGGGCCGCGTCGCCGGCCTCGAGCCGGCCCTCCACGCCTTTCGGCTGCTCGACCCCGAGTCTCGAGCCGAGATCCGGCTCCGCGACGGGGAGGACGCCGCGGCGGGCCAGGTGCTCGCGCGCGTGTCGGGCCGCGCGCGCGCGCTGCTCACGGCCGAGCGCAGCGCGCTCAACCTGCTGGGACGGCTGAGCGGAATCGCGACGGCCACGCGCGACGTCGTGGCTCGGCTCCAGGGCCTGTCGACCCGCGTCGCGAGTACCCGCAAGACAACGCCGGGGCTGCGCGCGCTCGAGAAGTACGCCGTGTGCGTGGGCGGCGGCAGCAGCCACCGCTACGGCCTCGACGACGCGGTGCTGGTCAAGGACAACCACATAGCACTCGCCGGCGGGATCTCGGCGGCGGTCGAGCGTGTCCGCACGGGCGCCTCGCACCTGCTGAAGCTGGAGGTCGAGGTCGACACGCTCGCCCAGCTCGACGAGGCGCTGGGCCTGGGAGTGGATGCGGTCCTGCTCGACAACATGGATCTTCCGACGCTCCGCGAGGCGGTGGGCCGCGCCAGCGGCCGCGCCGTGACCGAGGCCTCGGGCGGGATCCGGCCCGAGACGGTCCGCGCCATCGCCGAGACGGGCGTGGACCTCGTGTCGCTGGGCTGGCTGACCCACAGCGCGCCCGTGCTCGACGTGGCCCTCGACGTCGAGTGACGCGCCCCGGCCGCTACGGCCGGGGATTCGGATTCGGATTCGGGTTGGGATTCGGGTTGGGGTTGGGGTTGGGATTTGGGTTGGGGTTCGGGTTCCCGCCCTCGCCCGCGAGCTGACCGAGGGCGAACGCTGCCTGACGCCGCACGTCGGTGGTGGCGTCCTTGAGCGCGCGCATCAGCGGCTCGCTCGCGCGCTCGTCGCCGATCTCGCCGAGCGCGAAGGCCGCCTGCTCGCGCACCTCGGGCGAGGCGTCCTTGAGTGCGTCGATCAGCGCCGGCACGGCCTGCGGGCTGCGGATCTCGCCGAGCGCGAACGCCGCCTGCTTGCGCACGTCCGCCTGGGAGTCCTTGAGCGCCGTCGTCAACGAAGCGACCGCCGACTCCGCCCGCAGCTCGCCGAGCGCGAAGGCGGCCTGCTGCCGCACCTCGTCGTCCGAGTCCTTGAGCGCCTTCATCAATCCGTCGACGGCGCTCTGCGCGCGCAGCTCGCCGAGCGCGAACACGGCCTGCTGGCGCACCTCGGCGTCCTTGTCCGCGAGCGCCGCGCTCAGCGCAGGCACGGCGCTCTCGGCGCGGATCTGGCCGAGCGCGAAGGCCGCCTGCTGGCGCACTTCGGCCTCGCTGTCGCTCGCGAGCGCCTGGCCGAGCGCCTCGACGGCCGCGCTCGCCCGGAGCTCTCCGAGCGCGAAGGCGGCCTGCGCACGGACCTCGGCGTCGTCGTCGCGCAGCGCGCCTGCGAGCGCGGGCGCCGCAGCGTCGACGCGCAGCTCGCCGAGCGATGCGATCGCCTGCCGGCGCACGTCCTTGTCCTGGTCGCGCACGGCTTCGGCCAGGGCGGCCACCACGGCTTCGCTGGCGACCTGCGAGCGGCGGGTCTGGCGCTCCTGCGCTTCCTGCGCCGGCTGTGTCGGTTGCGGCGTCGCTAGCGCCAGCCGGACCGCCGGTTGGTCCGGCTGCGGCACGGCGGGCTGCGCATTGCCGATGCCGTCGGCTCCGAGCGTGTTCTCGGCCAGCGTCGTGGACGCCACGACCGGCTGGGTCCACGGCTGCAGGCCGGCGAGCAGCAGCGCGCCGAGCGCGGCGGCGGCGGCGGTCGAAGCCGTGAGCGCCCGCGAGGGGCCGCGGCGTTCCTGGGACGGATCGAGGATCGCGAGCAGGCGGCCCTCGAGCTGCGAGGGACGCGCCATGGCGAGCGCCCACGCCGGTCCCGCGCCGGCGCGCGCGCCGCGCGCGAGCTGCAGCAGGTGGTCGGCGTAGTCGGCGCCGGAAGCACCGGCGCGCAGCACGAGGTCGTCGCACGCGCGCTCGCGCTCCACGCGCAGCCGCCACGCGGCGACCCACACGAGCGGGTGGAACCAGAAGAGGGCGCACGCCGCCTGGGCGAGCACCTGCGTCAGGCAGTCGTGGCGCTTGACGTGGCCGAGCTCGTGGGTGAGCACGGCGCGGCGCCGATCGACGGACCACGCTTCCGCGTCCTCGGGCAGGACCACTGCCGGGCGCAGCAGGCCCCACGCCATCGGCATGCTGCTCGGACGGCCCCGCAGCAGGCGCACCGCGCGCCTGAGCTCGAGCGACGAGGCGATGTCGCGCAGCAGGAGAGCCCAGTCGGGCGACGCGAACGACCCGCGCCGCCGCCAGTGTAGCGAGATGCGCAGCGTTCCGACGACGAGCGGCGCCGCCACCAAAAGCGCGCCCGCGAGCCACAGAGCGCCGAGGAGCGTCGCGCGATCGAAGCCGGACGCGGACCGGGGCGGCGCGCTCGCGACGGCGAGCGCCCGCGGCTGCGGCGGGGAAGCGATGCGCACGACGGGCGCGGGCCGCGCGTCGTGCTCCGCGACGGGCTCGAGGCCGCCGTCGACCGGGCCGATCTGCACCACGGTCGGCATCGCCGGCAGCAGCGGCAGGGCCCAGCGCGGCGCGAGCCCGCGCAGCGCCGGGAGCGCGAGCGCTGTCGCCACCGCGAGAGTCCAGACGAGATGGCGCGTGGCGGCGGAGCCGCGACGCAGCGCGATCGCCACGACTCCGGCGAGGCCGAGCACGAGCGTCGCCTTCAGGAAGAGGTCGGTGAATCCGTCCAGCGTGAGGATGCTCATGGCTCAGGCTCCTTCCTGGCGCGCCCGGTCGATCAGCCGGGCGAGGCGATCCAGCTCGTCGTCGGAGAGCTTCGCGGAGCGGTCGTCGAGGAGCGCCGCGACGACCTCCTCCGGCGAGCCGTCGAAGAACGTTCGGACCATGTGGCGCAGCGCGGAGCGCTTGGCCCGCTCGCGCGCGACGCACGGCACGTAGACGTAGCGCGGCCCGTCCTGCAGGTGGCGCGCGTGGCCCTTCTCCTCGAGCACGCGCAACATGGCGCGCACCGCCGAGTAGCTCGGCGGATCCGGCAGGCTTGCCTGCACTTCGGCGGCTGTCGCGCGCCCGTGCTGGTAGAGGAAGTCCATGATCTGGCGCTCGCGGCGGCTCAGCTCCGAGATCAGCTCATCGCGGTCGGGCATCGTCACTCCTTCAACTCTCCGAGGGCCCAGGCCGCCTGGCGGCGCACCTCGGCGCTTGCGTCCTTGAGCGCCCTGGCGAGCGAGCTCGCGGCGCTCGGGTCGGCTATCTCGCCGAGCGCCCACGCGGCCTGCGAGCGCACCTCGGCGTTCTCGTCCTTCAGCGCGCCCACGAGCGGCTCGACCGCCTCGGGGCTCTCGATCTCACCGAGCGCCCAGGCGGCCTGCTTGCGCACCTCCTGGTCGGAATCGCGGAGCCCTTTCGCGAGCATCACTACCGCGCGCGGGTCCTCGATCTCGCCGAGCGCCCAGGCCGCCTGACGGCGCACGCGCCGGTCCGTGTCCTTGGCGAGCGCGCCCATCAGCCCCTCGACCCCGCGCGGGTCTTCGAGTTCCCCGAGCGCCCACGCCGCCTGACTGCGGACGTCCGCGTCCGCGTCCCACAGCGTCCGGACCAGCGGCTCGACTGCGCGAACGTCCTCGATCTCGCCGAGCGCCCAGGCGGAGGCGGCCCGCACGGGCGCGGCCTTGTCGCGGACCGAGGCGAGCAGCGCCGGCACGGCCTCGGGATCCTCGATCTCGCCGAGGGCGCGCGCGCACGCCTCGCGCACGGAGGCGTCGTCGTCCTTGAGCGCCTGCATCAGGCGGCCGAGCGCCTCGGCACGGCCCTCGCGCGGCTCCATCTCGCCGATGGCGAACGCGGCGTTGGCTCGCGCGACCGGGCTCTCCGCCTGAAGCGCCGTGAGCAGCGGCGCGAGCGCGGGCCGGCCGATGCGGGCGAGCGCCTTCGCGGCCTCGCGCCCCGGCGAGGTCTCGAACTTGCGCCACTCCTCCGGCCGCGACTCGATCGTCTTTCGCAGCCACGCGCTCATGCCGCATTCGACCGGTCCGACGCGGAGCGCGTCTGGCAGGAGGGCGACGAGCTGGCTCACGGCAGGCGCCGCCGCCGGTCCTCGCTGTCCGAGCGAGCAGGCCGCTTCGGCCCGCTCGCTCGCGTCGGGCGACGAGAGTCGACCCATGAGCGGCTGCAGCGACGTGTCAGCCGCGATCGGCGCTGCCACCAAGCCAGCCGCGAGCGGCATCGCGAGCACACCGGCGGTGAGGACGATCGTCGAACCCGTCAAGCCCCTCGCTCCAGCGCGCATCGCCGCGTCCTCGCTGTGCTAGTAAATTAGCACTATGCTAGGAAACTAGCATCCGGTCCCGTGCCTGTCAAGAACAGGTTTTTGAACGTCGGGAGTGATCGGCCGATCCCGTAAGTCGTTGCCCAGCCTATCGGTGCTAATGTCCCGGGCGTGAAAAACGCTCGACTCGCGACGATTCTCGGGGTGCTGGGAGTGGCTGCCCCCGGAGCGGCGGCCGACGCCGCCGCAGCTCCCGCCCCGGCGAACTATGTGGCCGGATTCATCGGCACGACGCTCGACTACCGGCCGCACGACGGCGACTGGCAGGGCTACCAGCACGACCTCGCGACGACCGTCGGCTACGGGCGGCAGGTCACGCCGAAGCTGGCGCTCGAGCTCGACCTCGGCCCGACGTTCGTCCGCGGCAGCTACACGAGCTTCTCGCTCGTCCCGGGCCTGGTCTGGTCGTTCCACCCCAACGTCTACCTGGCGGCGCGCTTCGTGGTGCCCGTGGACCCAGAAACCAACTTCGTCCTGCTGCCCGGCCTCGGTTTCGCGAAGGCGTTCGGCCGCGTGATGCCGACGCTCGAGCTCAACGTGTCGAGCGCGGTGGGGAAGGGCGAGCCGGACCTCGGGGTGAGCATGACCGCGGGAGTGCTGATCTTCTTTTGAAGGCGCTCCAGACCGATCGGAAAACGGAAATGGACTGGATTGGCTTGCGGGGGGCTCAGCGCCCCCCGCGCCCCGCTAGCGGAGCCACGCCTCGAGCGACGTTCGGGCGTCCGTTTTCTCGTCCCGGTACTTCACGATCACGGGCGTCGCGAGCGAGAGGCCCCATTCGACGCCGGCTCCCTTGCGGACGGCGCGGGCGCCCGGAACGACGACGGCGCCTTCGGGGATCACGAGCGGCTGGCCCTCGCGCGGCTCGATCACGCGGCCCTGCGGCAGGTCGTAGACCGGGGTCGAGCCGGTGAGGATCACGCCCGCGCCGATCACGGCGCGCGCCTTCACGACCGCTCCCTCGTAGAGGCCGGTGTTGCCGCCGACGAGCGCGTCGTCTTCCACGATCACGGGCAAGGCGCCCACGGGCTCGAGCACGCCGCCGATCTGCGCTCCGGCGCTCACGTGGACCCTGCGGCCCACCTGTGCGCAGGACCCGACGAGCGCGTGCGAGTCGATCATCGAGCCTTCTCCGACGTACGCGCCGACATTGATGTACATCGGCGGCATGCACACGACGCCCTTGCCGAGGTAGGCACCCTCGCGCACGGCCGAGCCGCCCGGGACGATGCGAACGCCCGCGGCGGGATCGAGCCGCTTGAGCGGCAGCGTGTCCTTGTCGAAGAACGACAGTCGGCCGTGGTCCATCGATACGTCGACGACGTCGCCGTGGCGGAAGCCGAGCAGGATGCCCTGCTTGACCCAGGTATTGACCCGCCAGCCGGTGGGGGAGCCGGGGTCGGGCTCGGCCGCGCGCACCTCGCCGCGTGCGAGCGCTTCGCGCAGCTCGGCAAACGCGGCCCGCGCCTCGCCGTGGCTCGCGGCAGCGCCTGCCGCGAAGAGCTGCTCGACGCGCGCGCGCAGCCCGGCGAGCGCCTCGCTCACGCGTGGACCGCGGCGGGCGCGGCCTTGACGGCCGCCAGCACGCGGGCGAGCTTGTCGCGGGTCTCGGCGCGCGGCGGCACCATCGGCAGCCGGTAGTTCTCCTCGAGGAGGCCCATGAGCGCCATCACCGCCTTCACCGGGATCGGGTTCGACTCGGTGAAGTTCGCTAGCAAGAGCGGCAGGATCCGCCCGTGGATCTCACGCGCGAAGGCGAAGTCGTTGGCCTCGGCCGCCTCCACGAGCTGCGCCATCTCGGCGGGCAGCTCGTTCGAGGCCACGGAAATGATCCCGCGCGCGCCCACGGCCATCGCCGGGAGCGTGAGCGCGTCGTCGCCGCACAGCACGAGGAAATCGGCGGGGACGGCCTTCAGCGACTCGCAGATCTGCGTCATGTTGCCCGAGGCTTCCTTGACGCCCGCGACGTTCGGGATCGTGGCGAGGCGCGCGAGCGTTGCCGGGTCGACGTTGCAGCCGGTTCGCCCCGGCACGTTGTAGACGACGATCGGCAGGGGAGTGGCCTCGGCGATCGCCTGGTAGTGGCGGTAGAGGCCTTCCGGCGTCGGCTTGTTGTAGTACGGCGTCACCGAGAGCAGGCCCGTAGCACCGGCCTTCTGCATCGCGCGCGCCGACTCCTGGACCTCGTGCGTGTCGTAGCCGCCCGCGCCGGCGAGCACCGGGACGCGCCCCGCGGCCTCCGCCACGACCAGCTCCACGACCTGCGTCCGCTCGGCGGCCGACAGGGTGGGAGCCTCGCCCGTCGTCCCGCACGGCACGAGGAAGTGCACGCCGGCCTCGATCTGCCGCTTGGCGAGGCGCCGCACTCCCGCCTCGTCGACCGCCCCCGACGACGTGAACGGCGTGACCAGCGCCGTGCCGCAGCCCGTGAACGGAGTTCGCATCGATCCTCCTCAGTTCCTGACCGAAAGTCCCAGCACGTCCCGCATCGTGAACCAGCCCACGCGTCCCACCACCCAGCGCGCCGCCGCGAGCGCGCCGTGCGCGAACGTCGCCCGGTCGCGCACCGTGTGCACGAGCTCGAGCGTCTCCGCCTGGCCGTCGAAACCGACCGTGTGCGTCCCCGGGATGAATCCGGCCCGCGTCGAGGAGACGTCGATCGCCCGCGGGTAGCCGCCGCGCTCGACCGCGCGGCGCAGGCCGAGCGCCGTCCCCGAGGGCGCGTCCTTCTTCGCGCTGTGGTGCGCCTCGTGGATGAAGGCGCCGTAGGCCTCGGCGCCCGCCAGCATCCGGCCGGCCGACTCGCTGAGCGCCTCCATCACGTTCGCCCCGAGCGAGAAGTTGGGCGCGACGACGGCGCCCACGGCCGCGCGCGCCACGGCGTCGCGCAGCTCGCTCTCGCGATCCTGCCAGCCGGTCGTGCCCACGACCAGCGAAACCCCGTGGGCCGCGAGGAGCGCCGCAGTCTGCAGCGTCGCCTCGGCGGTCGAGAAGTCCACCGCAACCGAGACGCCAGCGCAGCGCTCGCGGGTCGCGCCGGCGCCCGCGGCGTTCGACGCGCGGTCGAGCACTCCCGCGAGCTCGAAGCCGTAGCCGGGAGCGAGCGCCTCGACCAGCCGTCCCATCCGTCCGTGCCCGACGACCAGCAGGCGCATCGCTCGCGGCCCCTCAGGCGGTGGCGAGGGCTTCGCGGGGCGTCGGGCCGGGCCCGGGCTCGAAGAAGCGTTGGTGGAGTCGCTGCATGGCGGTCGTGGCGTCCGCCTCGGGGAGCACCACCGTCACATTCTTGCGCGAGCCGCCCTGCGACACCATGGCCAGTGGCAGACCCTCGAGCGCGGCGATCACCTGCGCCGACGCGCGGGCGTCCCGCCTCAGGCCCTCGCCCACGGCGCTCACGATCGCCATTCCGGTCTCGGAGGTCACTTCGGCGAAGCCGCGCAGCTCGGCCACGATCCCGTCGATCGCGTGGCGGTCGTCGATCGTCACCGAGACGCTCACCTCGGAGGTGGTGACCACGTCCACCGGCGTCTCGAAGCGCTCGAACACCTCGAAGACCCGGCGCAGGAAGCCATAGGCCATCAGCATGCGCGTCGAGGCGATGTCGATGCGCGTGACGCCGCGCTTGCACGCGATCGCGGCGGGACCGGGCGCCCCTTCCGGCGTCCCACTCGTGATCAGCGTGCCCTCGGCCTGCGGGCGGTGCGAGTTCAGGATCCGCACGGGGATGCCGAGGCCCACGGCCGGCAGGATCGTGCTCGGGTGCAGCACCTTCGCGCCGAAGTACGCGAGCTCCGACGCCTCGTCGAAGCTCAGATGCTTCACGACGCGCGGCGACGCGACCAGCCGCGGGTCGGCGGTGAGCATGCCGTCGACGTCGGTCCAGATCTGGATCTCCTGCGCCGCGAGGCCGGCCCCGAAGAGCGCGGCCGAGTAGTCCGACCCGCCGCGCCCGAGCGTCGTGGTCGCGCCGGAGGCGCTCGAGCCGACGAATCCGCCCGTGACCACCACCTGGCCCTTCTCGAGCAGCGGGCGTGCCCGCTCGCGCAGCCGCGCGTCGGTGGCGGCGCGGTCGGGTGTCGCGCCGCCGTGCGCGGCGTCCGTCACGAGCAGCTCGCGCGCGTCGAGCCACACCGCGGGCAGGCCCGAGTCGGCGAGCGCCGCCGCGACGATGCGGCTGCTCGCGAGCTCGCCCACGGCCACGAGCGCGTCGCACGAGCGGGGTGAGACGTCGCGCACCACGGCGAGCGCGTGGGCGACGGCTTCGAGCTCGCCGAAAGCGGCGTCGAGCGCGCCGACGAGCTCCGCCCGACGCTCCGGAGCCCGCACCAGCGTGGCCATCGCTTCGTGGCGCGCGCGCAGCGCGCGCACGGCGTCGCCCACGGCCTCGGCCTCGCCGCGCTCGGCGAGCCGGGCCACCGCGAGCAGCGCGTCCGTCACCTTCGCGAGCGCCGACACCACGACGAGCCGCGGGCGCGCCTCGGCCGCCACCACCTGGGCTACGCGGCGCACGGCCTCGGGATCCTGGACCGAGGTGCCGCCGAACTTCATCACGATCACGGCGTCCTCCCTGCTAGAGCAGGCCCTGGGCCTGCATCAGCTCCGCGTTCAGCACCGAGGCGCCCGCCGCGCCGCGTACGGTGTTGTGGCCGAGCGCCACGAACTTCCAGTCGAGGACGCCGCAGGGCCGCAGCCTCCCGACCGACACGGTCATGCCGCGGCCGCGGCCGGCGTCGAAGCGCGGCTGCGGCCGGTTCGGCTGGTCCAGGTACAGGAGCGGCCGCTCCGGCGCCGACGGCAGGCCCAGCCGCTGCGGCTCGCCGGCAAAGCCGTCGATCGCCGCGCGCAGCGCCTCGAGCGAAGGCTTCTGCTCGAGAGCCACGGAGACGGTCTCGGTGTGCCCGTCGACTACCGGCACCCGGTTGGTGTGGGCGCTGACGCGGACCGGGTGCGGCTCGACCTCCGCGCCGGCGAGCGTGCCGAGGATCTTGCGCGTCTCGGTCTCCATCTTCTCTTCCTCGCCCGAGATGAACGGGATCACGTTGCCCAGGATGTCGAGCGAGGGCACGCCGGGGTAGCCGGCGCCCGAGACGGCCTGCATCGTGCTCACGAGGCACGCGCGCAGCCCGAAGGCGCGCAGCGGGGCGAGCGCCATCGACAGCACGATGGTCGAGCAGTTGGGGTTGGTGACGATCGCGCCTTTGCCGCCGCGCTGGCGCGCCTGGACGCGCAGCAGACCCAGGTGGTCGGCGTTCACCTCGGGCACCAGCAGCGGCACCATCGGGTTCATGCGGTGGTTGCGCGCGTTGCTGAGCACGACGTGGCCGGCGTCGGCGAACGCCTGCTCCAGCTCCCCCGCGACGGACGCGTCGAGGGCGGAGAACACGAGCCGCGGGCCCTTGCCCGGAGCGCACGCCTCCACGGTCCGCTCAGCGACGCCGTCGGGGATGAGCGTCTCGAGCCGCCACGACGCCGCGTCGGAGTAGCGCTTGCCTTCGGAACGCTCGCTGGCCGCGAGCCAGGTGAGCTCGAACCAGGGGTGCCCTGCGAGCTGATTGATGAACTGCTGGCCGACCATCCCAGTCGCTCCCAGCACCCCGACTTCGATCCGCTTGCCCATCTCTTCTCCGTTCCCCGCGTCTCACCAGCCCCGAAAAGCACGAAACCCGCCGGCGGCTCTGGCCGCTCCGGCGGGTTCGGGTGGTCTTGCGATTCTCTGTGCTGTTCCAGCTAGGGGCACAGCGCCACACCGCCGCCGAAGCGACACGTGCACTTTCGAGTGCTTCGCTTTCGGGTGGTGTGGACCGGCATCCCAAGCATGCGCGCAGTATATGAATGCCCCGGCACGCCGTCAAGGGAAACGGGCCCCCGACAAGCAACGGACTCCCTGCTACTTCGTTGTCATCAACTACCGGGGGTGCTCGAGGGGGCAGAGCCCCCTCGACTCAAAGAAGGAGGCAGCAAGCCCGTAGCCCGTTTAGGTCGCCAGTCCCCATGATGTTGGACGACGAGCCCGTTGCTCCCGCTGCTGCTCGCCAGTCCCCACGATGTTGGACGACGGTCTCATCCCTCGTAGATCCTCGGCACCCGTGCGCTGATCGCGGCCAGTACCTCGTAGGGGATCGTGTCGGCCCACTGCGCGAGCTCCTCGACGGTGACGCTCGCCCCGTCCTGCTCTCCGATCAAGATCACCTCGTCGCCGTTCCAGGCTTCGCCCAACTCGATGTTGACCATCATCTGGTCCATGCACACCCGGCCGACCTGGGGATGGCGCTGGCCGCGGAGTACGACGCTGGCGCGGCTCGAGAGCGCACGGAAATAGCCGTCGCCGTAGCCGACCGGCACCGTGACCAGGCGCACGCGGTGGTCGCTCTGCCACGTCGACCCGTACGAGACGGGACTCCCGGGCTCCAGCACCTTGAAGTAGACGACGCGCGAGCGCCAGGCGAGCGCCGGCTTCACCTCGACGATGCGGGGCGCCTCGGCGTACGGGTAGACGCCGTAGAGCAGGATTCCCGGCCGCACCATGTCGAGGTGCGTCTCGGGCAGCCGCA
>DATBSL010000007.1:0-1794 GCA_036559805.1 Vicinamibacteria bacterium | reverse complement strand
GCGGTGGCCGGGAAAGCGCTCGCGCAGCGCCGGCACGAGCGGCCGCGCCGCCAGCACCTCGCCCACGGACACGGCGTGGATCCAGATCGAGCGGTCGCCGTCGAGGTTGAGGTAGACGGGCAGCCGGCCCATCCGCTCGCGGAACGTGCGCAGATACTTGCCCGACGAGCGTCCCTTCCAGAGGAACCAGGGCAGCCCGATCACGAAGCCGAGCGCGAGGACGACGTTGTAGAGGGTATGCACAGGTTGCCTGCTGCGGGGCTGTCCGAAGGGAGGCGGCGCCCCCGTAAGTATAACGTCAGGCGAGCGAAAGGCCCGTTTTCAGCGCTCCCGCCGCAGGTCGACGGATTCGCCGGATCGCAGCAGGGTGACCTCGAGCCGGGAGGAGCCCACGGCATCGACCAGCACGACCGGCCCCTTCCCCACCACCTCGCCGCGACGGCCGGCCACCACGAGCAGCGCGGTGTCCTCGTCGATCCCGACGCCCCGCTCGCCGGGATGCTTCAGCACCAGCCCGAAGAGCCGGTTCTGGCGCTGCCGCTTGACGAAGTGCTGGTCGACGATCGCGCCGGGCAGCAGGCCCAGTCCCTCGCGCACGCCCACCTTCTCGCCGTCGATCACCGTGAAGTCGCCCTCGCCCGTGATCATGCGCGCCGACATCGCCGCGGCCCCCGCGCTCGTGCCGCCGAACACGACACCCTGGGCGTGCCGCTCGCGGACCGCGCGCAAGAGCGCGGCGTCGGCGAGCACGTCCATGATCCGCGCCTGGTCGCCGCCGGAGAAGAACACCCCGGTCGCCGCCGCAAGCTGCGAGAGGAAGCGCGCGCGCGCCTCCGGCTCGAGGCGGCCCGCTTTACCTTCGGCGTCGAGCGCCACGAAGGGAGCGCACTCGGCGTGTCCGGGCCCCTGAAGGCGCAGCTCCTCGATCAACGCGTCGCAGCTCGCCCTGGGCTCGCCGCTGGCCCACGCCACGACCAGGAGGCGCGCCGACGCACCGCCTCCCCACTCCACGAAGCGCGCCATCGCCTCGCGCGGGCGTTCTCCTCCACCGACGATCACGAGCCGCGTCTCGGGAGCCGCGTGCGACGCGCGCGCGGCGAGCGCCGCAGCCACCACGAAGGGGACGAGCCGACGCCTCCGCAAGCGGACCACCTCCGCGGCAAGCGTCCGGCATGGACGCGCGAGTTGCAAGCGCCGCGCGGCGGTGCTAACTCACGAGGCCGGGGAGCGCATGAAGCGAGCACTGATCGTGCACGGCGGCTGCGGCACGCCGCCTTCGGGCGAGGAGGCGGCGCGCCGCCAGGCGTGCGAGCGCGCGGCCGACGCGGGCTTCCGCGTCCTGGCGGCTGACGGCAGCGCGCTCGACGCCGTCGAGGCCGCGGTGCGAGCGCTCGAGGACGAGCCGCTGCTCAACGCCGGCACCGGCGCCTACCTGCAGGCCGACGGCGTCGCGCGGCTCGACGCCAGCATCATGGCGGACGACGGGCGCGCCGGCGCCGTGGCCCAGGTGCCGCTGCTGCCCCACCCGGTGAGCCTCGCGCGCTACCTGCTCGAGCAGGACGCGCACGTGATGCTCGCCGGACCGGAAGCGCTGGCGCTCGCCGCGCGCCTGGGGCACGCCGTCGGTGTCGTCGCGACGCCCGCGAAGATCGGCTACTGGCAACAGCACCTGGACGAGGCCTGCCGGCGGCTCGACTACGCGGCGATGGCCGCCCGCTGGAAGGCGGAGAACCCGCGCCTCGGCACCGTCGGCTGCGTGGCGCTCGACGCGCGCGGGCGCCTGGCCGCGGCGAC
>DATBSL010000006.1:0-16976 GCA_036559805.1 Vicinamibacteria bacterium | reverse complement strand
CCGCGACGCGCCGACGGCCGCCCCGAGCGCCCCGGCCAGGCTCTCGACCAGGTGGAAGTTCTCGGGCCCTTTCAGGCCGCGGCCGCCCGACACGATGATCTGGGCCTCGGCCAGGGACACCTTGCCCTGCGCCGTCGCCGTTGTCGCGGTCACGCGCGCCCGCGATGCCGTGTCCACGGATCCCTTAACGACCTCGGCCTTGCGGGTCTCGTCCCTGGCCCCGAGCGGGAACACGTTGGGCCGCAGCGTCGCCATCTGCGGCTCGCCCGTCCACTCGACGCTGGCGTAGGCCTTGCCGGCGTACATCGGCCGGCGCGCCGTGAGCCGCCCGTCCTTCACCTCGAACGACACGCAGTCCGAGGCGAGCCCCGCGCCGGCGCGTGCGGCCGCGCGCGGCGCCAGGTCCTTGCCCATCGCGGTGAACGGCACGAGCACGACCGTGGCTTTCGAATCGGCGATCGCCTGCGCCAACGCTTTGGCGTATGGCTCGGTCGCGTAGGCCGCGAGGGCCGCGTCGTCGAAGGCGCGCACGCGGTCGGCGCCGTAGGCCGCGAGCTCGCCGGCGAGCGCCTCGCTGCCCGCTCCGACCACGACGGTTTCGACCGTTGCCCCGAGCGCGCCGGCCAGGCGCCGGGCCTCCGAGACGGTCTCGAGCGACGCGCGTCGCAGCTTCCCGTCGCGGGCTTCGGCGAACGTCAGAATCACCGCCACGTCAGATCACCTTGGCGTCTTCGTGGAGCACGCGTACCAGCTCTTTCGCCTGCGCGGCCGCGTCGCCCTGGATCATCCGCACCGGCGGCCGCGGCGGGGGCAGCTCGAGCTTCGTGACGCGCGTCTTCGGGGCGAGCGCCGCGGCGTCGAGCCCGAGCCCGGCGGCGTCGAGCACCTGCACCGGCTTCTTCTTCGCCGCCATGATGCCCTTGAGGGCGGCGTAGCGAGGCTCGTTGAGGCCCTTCTGCGCCGAGACGAGCGCAGGCAGCGACGTGGTCCAGGTCTCGCGCGCGCCCTCGATCTCGCGCTCGACCGTGGCGTG
This sequence comes from Vicinamibacteria bacterium, assembly GCA_036559805.1. Lineage (GTDB taxonomy): Bacteria > Acidobacteriota > Vicinamibacteria > Fen-336 > Fen-336 > DATBSL01. The sequence goes on along the minus strand of DATBSL010000006.1, from coordinate 15,943 downwards.
CCCGTCCCCGACCTCGATCTTGACCGCGACGGTGACTTGCGGCAGGTCGAGCAGCTCCGCCAGCATCCCGGGGATCTGGCTGTGGTCCCCGCCCACGCCCTGCTGCCCGCAGAGCACCAGGTCGACCGGACCGAGCGTGCGGATGGCGGCGGCCAGGGCCCTGGCCACGACCAGCGTGTCGGCACCGTCGAAGGCCGCGTCCTTCACGTGCAGCGCCGAATCGGCGCCCATCGCGAGGCCGGTCCGGAGCGCCGCCTGGGCCCGCTCGGGTCCGAGCGTCACGAGCACCACCTCGCCGCCCTTCGCTTCCTTGATCCGCAGCGCTTCCTCGATCGCGAACTCGTCGTAGGGCGAGACGATCCAGCTCTGGACGTCGGCTTCCGCGATGACGCTCCCGCCCGGGGCGACATTCACCCGCGTCTCGGTGTCCGGCACCTGCTCGATGCAGACGACGATCTTCATCGCCCGGGGCTCAGCTCTCGAAGCGCTTGAGCAAGAGCGCCCCGTTCGTGCCGCCGAAGCCGAACGAGTTGCTGAGCGCGTAGCGCAGCTCGGCCTTGCGCGACTGGTTCGGCACGCAGTCGAGGTCGCACTCGGGGTCCTGGTTCTCGAGGTTGATCGTGGGCGGGATCAGCTGCTCCTTGAGCGCGAGCGCGGTGATACCCGCCTCGAGGCCACCCGCCGCCCCGAGCAGGTGCCCGGTCATCGACTTGGTCGAGGAGAGCGCCAGCTTGCGGGCGTGGCCGCCGAAGACGGCTTTCGCCGCGATCACCTCGACGACGTCGCCGCGCGGCGTGGAGGTGCCGTGGACGTTCACGTAGTCGACGACGTCGGGCGCGACACCGGCGTCGGCGAGGGTCGCGCGCATCACCCGGATGGCACCGTCGCCGTCCTCGGAAGGCGCCGAGATGTGGAAGGCGTCGCCCGACATTCCGTAGCCCACGACCTCGGCGTACAGCGGGGCGCCGCGAGCGCGAGCGTGCTCGAGCTCCTCGAGGATCACGATGCCCGAGCCTTCCCCGATCACGAAGCCGTCGCGGTCCTTGTCGAAGGGCCGCGAGGCCTTCTCCGGCGCGTCGTTGCGCGTCGAGAGGGCTCGCATCGAGCAGAAGCCCGCCACGCCGAGGGGGGTGATCGCCGCTTCCGAGCCGCCCGCGATCATCGCGACCGCGTCGCCGCGCTGGATCAGGCGGAACGAGTCCCCGACGGCGTGGGCGCCGCTCGTGCACGCCGTGGCCGTGGCCGAGTTGGGCCCCTTGGCCCCGCTGCGGATCGCGACCCAGCCCGAGGCGAGGTTGACGATGGCGGCGGGGATGAAGAACGGGCTCACGCGGCGCGGCCCGCCCTTCACCAGCTCGGAGTGCTCGCGCTCGATCGTGGCGAAGCCCCCGATGCCGCTGCCGATGTAGACGCCGACCTTGGGCGCGAGCTCCGAGCTGATCGCGAGCCCGCTGTCCTTCAAGGCGAAGTCGGCCGCCGCGATCGCGAACTGCATGAAGCGGTCGATCTTCTTCACGTCCTTCTTTTCGACGAAGCGCAGCGGGTCGAAGCCCTTCACCTCGCAGGCGAAGTGCGTCGAGTGCTGTGAGGCGTCGAAGAGCGTGATAGGAGCGGCGCCCGAACGGCCGGCGACGAGGCCCTGCCAGGTCTCGGCAGTGCCGATGCCGAGCGGGGACACGAGCCCCACCCCGGTGACGACGACCCTGTGGTTCTGGGTCACGTGGCGTCCCTCGCCGGAGCCGGCGGCTACTTCTTGCCCGCGTGCTTCTCGATGTACTCGACCGCTTCCTTGACGCGCGTGATCTTCTCGGCGTCCTCGTCCGGGATCTCGACCCCGAACTCCTCCTCGAGCGCCATCACCAGCTCCACGGTGTCGAGGCTGTCCGCGCCGAGGTCGTCGACGAACGAGGCCTCGGGGGTGACGGTCTCTTCCTCGACGCCCAGCTGGTCGACGATGATCTTCTTGACGCGATCGGCAACAGGCTCCATGCGAAGGTTCCTCCGGAAAGCTCCCCTCGCCCGCGGGCGAATCGGGGGGTGTCAGATTCTACATGTGGAAGCCGCCGTCAACGGCCAGCACCTGGCCGGTGACGTAGGCGGCGGCGTCGGAAACGAGGAAGAGCACGGCGGAGGCGACGTCCTCGGGCCGGCCCACGCGCCCGAGCGGGATGGCGGCGAGAACCGCCTCCTTCGCCTTGTCGGTCATTGCGTTCGTCATGTCCGTCTCGATGAAGCCCGGAGCGATCGCGTTGGCGGTGATCCCGCGCGAGGCCACTTCACGCGCGACCGACTTCGTGAAGCCGACGAGACCGGCCTTGCTGGCGGCGTAGTTCGCCTGCCCGGCGTTGCCGGCGAGGCCGACGACCGAGGTGATCGTCACGATCCGGCCGCTGCGCTGCTTGAGCATCGGCTTCAGCACGGCCTGCGTGCACAGGAAGACGCCGGTCAGGTTGGTCTCGAGCACCTGCTGCCACTCGGCGTCCTTCATGCGCAGGAGCAGGTTGTCGCGCGTGACGCCGGCGTTGTTCACGAGGTGGTCGATGCGCCCGTGCGCCGCGAGGACCTTCGCGACGCCCTCCTCCACCGAAACGCGGGCCGCCACGTCGAGCGCGAGCGCCTCGGCCCGGCCGCCGGCCGCCTGGATCTCGGCGACGCCCTCGGCGAGCTTCGCCGCGTCGCGCGCGGCGAGCACGACCATGGCGCCTTCCGCGGCGAGGGCTTTCGCGATCGCTCGGCCGATGCCGCGCGAGGCGCCCGTCACCAGCGAGACCTTTCCTTCCAGGAGACCCATCACCCCTCCGCGCCACCCGCGAGGGCCGCGGCCGTCGTCTCGAGCGACTCGGGCGAGTCGACGTTCAGCACCCGCGCGCCCTTCGCGATCTTGCGGACGAGGCCGCTCAGCACGCTGCCCGGCCCGACCTCGACGAACGTCGTGACGCCCTCGCGCGCGAGGCGCTCGACCGATTCCTGCCAGCGCACCGTGCCCGAGACCTGCCGCACCAGGCCCGCGCGGCAGGCGGCGCCGTCGCGCACCACGTCCGCGTCGACGTTGTTGACGAGCGGCGGCTTCGGGTCGGCGAAGCGGAGCGCCGCGAGCGCCGGGCCCAGCCGGTCCTGCGCGGGCTGCATGAGCGCGCAGTGGAAGGGCGCGGAGACCGGCAGCGGCACGGCCCGCTTCGCGCCCTTGGCCTTGCAGCGCTCGGAGGCCCGCTCGACCGCGCCCTTGTGGCCGGCGATCACGACCTGGCCGGGCGAGTTGACGTTCGCGGGCGCTACCACCTCGCCCTGGGCGGCCTCGCGGCAGGCGGCGTCGATGAGCGCGAGGTCGAGGCCGAGGATGGCCGCCATGGCACCCGTCCCGACGGGCACCGCCTCCTGCATGTACTGCCCGCGGCGGCGCACGGTGCGCACGGCGTCCGCGAACGACAGCGACCCGGCCGCCACGAGCGCGCTCCACTCGCCGAGGCTGTGGCCGGCCACCCAGTCGGGCTTCACTCCGCGCGCGACGAGCGGCCCGAGCGCCGCGATGCTGGTCGCGAGGATCGCCGGCTGCGTGTTGGCCGTGAGCTGAAGCTCGGACTCGGGCCCCTCGAAGCACAGCTTCGAGATGGAGAAGCCGAGCGCGTCGTCGGCCTCGGCGAACGCCGCGCGGCTCGTGTGGAAGGCCTCGGCGAGCGACTTCCCCATGCCCACCTGCTGCGAGCCCTGGCCCGGGAAGACGAAGGCGACGCTCACGCGCCCGCTCCGACCGGTGGCCGCGCCGGCTCGGCGCCGGTCTTCTCCTCGAGTGCGCGCGAGAGCGCCTTCAGCTCGCTTTCGATCGCGGCGTTGACGCCGCTCTCGTGGAAGGAGGCGGCGCACAGGATGCCCGCCTCGATCGCCCGGGCGTCCGACTTGCCGTGGCCGATGACGCAGCAGCCGCGCAGCCCCAGAAGCGGCGCGCCGCCGATCTCGGCCGGATCGCTGCGGCGCTTCACGGCGCGAAACGCCGGCTTCGCCAGCAGCCCCAGGATGGCGCCACGCACGCCTCCCGGCAGCGCGGCGCGCAGCAGCTCGAACACGAGCTCCGCGGCCGTCTCGGAGGCCTTCAGCACCACGTTGCCCGTGAAGCCGTCCATCACCACCACGTCGACCCTGCCGGTGAAAAGGTCGTGCCCCTCGACGTTGCCGACGAAGTTGAGGCTCGAGCGCTTCAGGACCTCGTGCGCCTCGCGCACGAGCTCGCTGCCCTTCGTCTCCTCCTCGCCCACGCTCATGAGGCCGACGCGCGGCCGCGCGATGCCGAGGACGCCGCGGGCGTAGGCGCTGCCCATGATCGCGAAGTCCTCCAGGTTGTGGGCGTCGCAGCTGGCGTTCGCGCCCACGTCGACCACGACCGTGCGTCCCTCGCGATTGGGCACGACTGCGGCGAGCGCGGGCCGGTCGACGTCCTCGAGCGTGCCGAGCACGCGGCGCGCGATCGTCCAGCACGCCGCGGTGTTGCCGGCGGAGAAGAAGGCGTCCGCCTGGCCGTCGCGCACGCGCTCGAGGCCGACCTGGATCGAGGAGCGCTTCCGGAGCGTGGCCAGGCTCACCTTCTCCGCCATCCCGATCGTCTCGGGGGCGTCGACGACCGCGAGTGCCATCTCGCCCGGAGCCGCGGCCGCGAGTGCCTTGCAGAGCTCGCGCTCGGGGCCGACGAGCGACACCGCGACCTCGCGGCGGCGGCTCGCGGCGATCGCGCCGGAGACGGCGACGGCGAGGCCGTGGTCGCCGCCCGTCGCGTCGACGGCCACGCGGGGGACTCCCATCTTTGGAGGGGTTCTGCCTGGGAGCCCCGGCCTAGGCCTCTTCGCCTCCGGCGACGGCCTTGCCCTTGTAGTGGCCGCAGCGCGGGCAGACCCGGTGCGGCAGCTTGGGCTCGTGGCAGTTCGGGCAGACGCTCAGGCCCGGGGGCTGCAGGTGATCGTGCGCACGGCGCTTGCCGGTGCGGGCCTTCGAATGACGGCGCTTGGGATTGGGCATCGGTGCTCCTGGTTACCTGTCGAACAGCTTGCGGAGGGGGGCGAAACGGGGATCCACGGGCTCTTCGGCCGGCGGGCACGCGCACGCTCCCTGGTTGAGGTCCTGGCCGCAGATCGCGCAGCGGCCGCGGCAGTCCTCGCGGCACAGCGGCTTGAGCGGCATCCCGAGCAGGATCTGCTCGCGCATCACCTCCCCGAGGTCGAGGCTCTCGCCGTCGTAGTAGCCCACGACGACGTCTCGGTCGCTGAGCTCGGCGTCCTCGTCCTGCTCCTGCGGCCGGCCCGCGACGCGCGGCAGGTAGAAGAGATCGAGCTCCTGCGCCACCGGGAGCGTGTAGCGCTCCAGGCAGCGGCCGCAGCCGGTCTCCAGGCTGCCGCTCAGCCTGCCCCGGACGTGGATCGTGGTCCCGTCGACGAGGTCGACGTGCCCCGCGAGGCGGGCTCCCGGGCGGACCTCGACCTCGGCATCGCCCTCCATGTGGAGCGAGGCCGTGTCGAGGGCCTCGTCGAGTGGCAGGCCCTCGGTCGGAATCCGGGAGATGTCTATGAGAAGCATGAAGACAACCGCAAACTTACAAATTCTACTGATCTTCGGGCTTCCGTCAACCCCGAGCGCCAGCGAGGTGAAGAGCCTCGGCTTCGCCCCGTTGGCGAAGGCGAGGGTCAAGGCGCGGGTGGGGCCGCGCGCAGCCACGCGGTCGCGGCCGCGTGAGCCTCGTCGGCGTTCGGGAACCACTCGACCGTAGCCTGGTGCCGGAACCAGGTCATCTGCCGCTTCGCGAAGCGCATCGTATCGGTGACGACGGACCTCTCGGCCGCGGCGAGATCCAGGTCGCCGCGCAGCACCGCGACAGCCTGCCGGTAGCCGATCGCCTCGAGCGGCCGGGGCACGACGCCCCCGCTTGCCGCCAGGACGCCTTCGGTTTCGGACACGAGCCCGCGCTGGATCATCTCGCGCGTGCGAGCGGCGACCGCCTCGCGCAGCCGCTCGCGCTCCGGTGCGATGCCCAGGACGAGCGTCCGATACCCCTCGAGCGGCCGGCTGCCGGCGCCCTGGAGCGACGAGATCGGCCGGCCCGTCAGCCAGTAGACCTCGAGCGCCCTGACGATCCGGACGCGGTCGTTGGGGCTCGTCCGGGCGGCCGCGGGCGGGTCGACGCGGGCCAGCAGGCGGTGGAGGCGGACGTCGGAGAAGCGCTCGGCGATGCCCTCGAGACGGGACCGGAGCGCGTCGTCGCGCGAGGGGCCCTCGAAGAGCCCCTGCAGCAGCGCGCGCACGTAGAGGCCCGAGCCCCCGGCCACGATCGGCAGCCGGCCGCGCGCCACGATCCCGGCGAGCGCCTCGCGCGCGAGGCGCGCGTAGTCGGCTGCCGAGAACGCCTCGCTGGGCGCGACCACGTCGAGCAGGTGGTGCGGCACCTCGGCCCGCTCCGCGGGAGTCGCCTTGGCGCTGCCGATGTCGAGGCCGCGGTACACCTGCAGGCTGTCGCACGAGACGATCTCGCCCGCGTGCTCGCGCGCCAGCCGGAGCGCGAGGGCGCTCTTGCCGGAGGCAGTGGGCCCGACGATCGCGATCAGAGGAGAGGCCACAGCCTCCACAGCACCAGCAGCAGGAGCGCCGCCAGCAGCAGCAGCGCGCCCTTCTGCTGCTGCTTCTCCGCGAGGCTCACCGCGGCGGGCGCAGCTCCCGGACGAGCGCCGTCTCGTGGTCGGGGCCGAGCGTCCGCTTCACCGCCAGGAGCTCGGCGTACAGGAGCTCGTTGAGCGTCTCGACGAGCAGCGAGCGCCGCGTGGCCTCGGGCAGCCGGGCCAGGTTCCGCTCGAGCGCCGACTCCTCGAGCGCGCCGTCGCCGCGAAGCGTCACGTCCTGGAGCACCTGCAGCCGCGACTGGCGCACGTTGTTCAGGTACTTGGCGAGGACGCTCTCGGCGATCGGACCGACCTCGCGCACCATGTAGGCGAGCACGCGCCGGTACATCTTGTTGAAGGAGTCGACGAGCGCCATCTCGGTGTCCTCGGGCACGAAGTCCTGGTCGAGCGCGCGCACCTTGCGCCCGCGCGGGCGCAGGATGCCCGTGGCCAGGAAGCCGTAGAGCGCCTTGAGCGTCTGCCCCTCGCCGGCCTCGCTCTCGTGGCTCAGCTCGACGACACTCTTCTCGCCGTCGACGAGCGAGAGCACGTGCTCTTCCCACTGCATCAGGCCCTCGGGCGGCGGCGTGCCGCGCTCGAGCACCAGATAGCCGTCGAGCTCGCGCCCGCGCGTCGTGGAGAGGACGTCCGCGCGCCTCACGCCCTCGAGCACGAGCGCCGTCACGTCGAGGTCGACGGTGATGCGCTCCTTCTCGGGCAGCACCGATTCCTCGAAATGGAACTGGCCCTCGCCCCACTGGAACACGCTGAACACGATCTCGCTCACCTGGCTCTGCACGGCCGACCACAGCTCCTGCGGCGTGAGCGCTCCCATCTCGACCAGCACCTTGCCCTGGCGGCGGCCCTGCGCGAGCGCGCGGATCGAGCCCTCGTTCTGATCGCGCGTGATCTTGCCCGCGCGCAGCAGCACCTCTCCGAGCCGGTCGGTCGGCAGGTTGCTGCTCGCGAAGACGACACGGCCCGCCTTCAGGTAGAGCGCCTTGCGCGCCCCGCCCGAGGTGAGCGCCAGGATGCCGGTCGCGCGGTGCTCCTGCAGCTCGCGCAGCAGTTCGGGCAGAGACAGCCTCGCGAGGGTGCCCCGCAGGCCGCCGGGCACCGCGAAGGGCTCGAGGCGTTTCGCGGGAGTGCTCATACGCTGTCGAACGGGTAGTGGATTCTAGGAGGCCGCTTCGCGAGTGTCAAAAAGCCGGCCGGCGAGCGGCGGTCACGGGCCGGCGAGGGAGCTGGCGTGCGACGGCGGCGGCACCGCGGCGACCTTCACGCCCGTGTAGTAGTGCTTGAGGATCTCCTCGAAGGACGCCCCCTCGCGGGCCATCCCCGCAGCGCCTATCTGGCACAGCCCGACGCCGTGGCCCCAGCCCTTCCCGGTGAAGACGAAACGCTCGATCTCGCCCGAACGCGAGGTCTCCCGCTGCAGCACGAACAGGCTCTCGCGCAGGCCCAGCCCGAGCTGCACGCGCTGCCCGCGCAGGTCGAGGGCCCCCTCCGTGCCGGTGACGCGCAGCTCGACCACGCGCCCCGAGACCCCCACCCGAGTGGCCACGAGGTCCAGCACGCGCCCGACGCTGCCGTAACGCGCCACCGCGCGCTCCACGTCCTTGGGGCGCAGGCGCACCTGCCACTCGCCCTTCGGATCGACCGGCGCGCCGGTCGCTCTCTCGGTGGGACACGCGACACCGCGCAGGTAGGGCGCGGCGTCCTCGAGGACCGACGTCCCTTCCTCGGTGTGCCCGCCGCAGGTGGAGGTGTAGAACGCGTGGATCGGCCGCCCGCGCCAGGTCGCGACCGTGCCGTGCGTCTCTGCCACCGCGCGGTCGGTCAGAGGGTGCTCCGACGCCGAGCCCCGGTACACCTGGCAGGCGGCGGTCGCGCAGACGTCGTAGCCGCGCGAGGAGTAGTCGCCGAGGTGCGCGAGCACGTAGCTGCGCGCCGCGACCGCCTGCGCCTTGAGCGCCTCGATCTGGGGGAAGGCCTCGGGCGCGAGCTCGTTCGGGACCACCCCGCGCAGGTAGTCCTCGAGCGGCAGAACGTTGACCACGTTGAGGCGCCCCTCTTCCGCGGGCAGCACCTCGACGAAGCCGCGGTAGGGCGCCGAGTCCACCTCGACGAGCGCTGCCTCGTCCGCGGGCAGCACGAGCGCGTGCTCCAGGACGTCGCCCGTTTCCAGGAGCCGGAGCCGGCCGGCGTGCGCCAACCCCTGGAACGTGGCCCGGGGCAACGAGCGCAGCAGCGCGACGTTCTCCCCCGCTGCGGCACCGCGCACGGTGACACCGCCGGGCGCGCTCACCGACGCGACGTCGGCCGCGACCTTGACCCCGACGCGGATCGCCTGCTCGGCCCTTGGCGGCGGCGGCAGCAGTGCGACGCCTACCTGCAGGTCGGAGAGCGGCACCTCGCGCACGGTCCGGCAGCTCGCGGCGAGCAGCCATGCCCCCGCGAACGCCACGGCCCAGGCCGCGCCGGCGTGGTGAACGACTCCTGTTCTCGTCAAGAACCCTGCGGAGACTCGTTGTAGTAGAAGCTCACCTGCATCGTCACGCGCGGCGGCCCGTAGTCGTCGGGCAGCGGCAGCAGCCGGCTGCTCGACAGGGCGTTCTGCGCCGCGCGGTCGAGCGACGCCGTCCCGGACGACTTGACGAGCCGGAGCGCCGACATGGTGCCGTCCCTCTCGACGGTGAACTCGAAATCGACGTGGCCCCGGGCGGCGCCGAAGAGAGCCGCCTGGGGAACGATCCAGTTGCGGTACACCTCGTCCTTGAACCGGTTGACCCACAAGGTGAAGTCCGCGCCTTGGGGGTCGAAGTTGAGGCCGGCAAGGTTCTGGCCAGTTCCCGTGGGAATCCCGGCCTTCGAGTCGCGCTCGACACGGCGCGCCAGCCCCTCGACCGCGCCCTCGATCGAGGGACCCATAGGCCCGGGCAGTGGACGACGCCCCTCGTCGCCTCGCGGCTGCTGACCGAGGAGCCCCGGCGGAAGCTTGAGCCCCTGCCGGCCGGGAGCCTCTTCGGCGCGTGCGGCCTTCGGCGCCAGGTCGGCGGGGGCTGGCGTCGCGGGAGGCGGCGTCGCCGGCGCAGGCGCTGGCGGCACGTTCGTGCCCTTGGGGACTTTCGTCAGGTCGTCCTCGCGCCGGAGGATCATCGGCTGCTTGGGGCGCACCTCCGAGGGAGGTCCCACGCTGATCCGGTCCTTGGCCTGCGCGGGCGGAGGTGTCGCGACCGGCGCCGGAGTGGGACGAGGCGCCGCGGGTCGCCGCTCCGGGGGCAGCATCCGCCGCAGCTCCTCGCGTGACGGCATGAACACGACGTCCTTTTTCTCGAGCGTGCTGGGATCGACTGGCTCAACAGGCCGAGACCCGGGAGGCCGGCTGACCAGGATCATCAGGATCGTGAGATGGAGAATCGCGGAGAGGAGAAAACCCTGGCGCTGGTTAAACCGCTGCCTTTGCACACGATCCCCGAGTGATCTCTCTGCCCTTGAGAGTACAGGCTAGCACGGGCCGCCCGCCCAGATCAACTAATCCCTACAAGATCTTGCAGTTGCGAGGATGCTGGGCCCAATCTGTGGCGCCCGGGGCGGTAAAAGTCAGTGGCCCGCCATTCTCTCCAGGATGGCGAGCGCGAGGGCCAGGGCTCGTCGGCCGTCGGCCCCCGAAACGAGGGGGCGCGTGCGGCTGCTGACAGCGTGGACGAAGGACTCGATCTGCAGGCGAAGCGGCTCCTGGTCCGGGGCTCCCTGGCGGCTGGTTTCGATGGTGGGGGCCCCCGGCTCGCCCGCCAATTTGTAGACCTGGGCTTCCCGAGCGGCAAAGTCGGCCGACACGTAGGTGCGGGGAGCGAACACGCGGAACTTGCGCACCTTCTCGACGGAGACGCGGCTCGCGGTGAGGTTCGCGATCAGGCCGGACGCGAAGCGGAGCCGGGCGTTCGCGATGTCCACTCGCGGTGTGAGGACCGGCACCCCCACCGCCTCGATCTGGACCGGCTCGGAGCCGTCGAGGGCCATCACGATGTCGAGGTCGTGGACCATCAGGTCGAGCACCACGTCGACGTCGAGGCTGCGCGGCGAAAACGACCCGAGCCGGTGCACCTCGACGAAACGCGCGCCCTTGCCCGCGGCGAGCAGGGGTCCGGTCGCGGGGTTGAAGCGCTCGATGTGCCCCACCTGCAGGATCGCCGAGCGGTCGGCCGCGAGCGTGATGAGGTCGTCGGCCTCGGCGAGCGTCGTGGTCATCGGCTTCTCGAGCAGCACGTCGCAGCCCGCCTGGATCGCCTGTCGCGCCACGGCGTGGTGCGCCACGGTCGGAACGGCCACCGAAAGCGCCCGCGCGTCGGCGACGAGCGCCTCCAGGCTGTCGAAGGCCCGGCAGCCGAACTCGGCCGCCACCGCCGCGGCGCGGTCCCGATCGGTGTCGTAGACGCCCGCGAGCGACGCGCCGGGTGTCGCCGCCCAGACGCGCGCGTGGTGGCGTCCGAGAGCGCCTACGCCCGCGACGCCGGCGCGCAGCGCCTCAGGCATCGCCCCTCGGGCCCGCGCCGGCGGGGTCGAGGCCGAGGACGGCGATCCGCTCGGCGTCGGCGCGTTCGAGGAACGCGGCGCGGTCGAGCAGCAGCGTGCGCGCGGCGTCGACCGCCAGCACGGCGGCTCCGGCCTCGCGCATCGCGTCGAGCGTGCCGGGGCCCACCACCGGGACGTCGAAGCGCAGGTCCTGCTTGGGCTTCGAGACTTTGACCACCGTGGTTCCCGGACCGGCGATGCGGCCGGCGCGCCGGATCGTCTCGTCGGTGCCCTCCATCGCCTCGAGCGCGACCGCAGCCCGGCCCTTGACGACCGCGGTCTGGCCGAGGTCCATGCCCGCGAGCGTGCGCGCGACGCTCTCGCCGTACGCGACGTCCTTCGCCTGCTCGGCGTCGGGCCGCCGCTTGGTCATCGGGCCGCGCGAGGCGAGCTGGTCCTCGAGGAACGCGACCGACGGGATGAGCGTGATCCCCTCGCGCGCCAGCGCGTCGGCGACCGCGCCGATCAGGCTGTCGGTGTTGCGGAAGGCGAGCCGCGCCAAGAGGCCGACGAGCTTCAGGTCGGGCACGACGTCCGAGAAGAGCTGGCGGTGCTGGACCTGGCCCGCCATCACCGCCTCTCGGGCTCCGGCGCGCTGCAGGATCTCGATCGCCTTGCCGAGCTGGCCGAGCGAGATCCAGTGCAGCTCGTCGACCTCGCGCTCGAGCGCTGGCTCCGTCTCCTCGCGCAGCGCCAGCGCCACCACCCGGCGCCCGGCGCGGCGCGCGCCGGCGGCGGCGAGAAAGGGAAAGCGGCCGTTGCCGGCGATGAGGCCCAGCACCTCCCCGGGCATCGGGCGGCGCTAGGCCTCGGCCTCGTCGTCGTCCGCGTCGCGGCGCCGCTCGAGGATGACGCCGCGCTTCGCGCCGCGCACGAACTCGACGAGCGTGCGGACCTCCTCGGTCTGCGGGACCTCGCTCTCCACGCGCTGGAGCGCTTCGGCGAGCGACTGCGCCGGCGTCTGCAGCAGCCGGCAGGCCTGCTTGAGCGCGGCGATCTGCTCGGCGCTGAAGCCGCGCCGGCGCAGACCCACCACGTTCAGGCCGAAGAAGCGCCCGCGATTCCCCACCGTGAGCGAGTACGGCAGCACGTCGCGCGTGGCGACCGTCGCCCCGCCGACGAACGCGTGCGTGCCCACGCGGCAGAACTGGTGTACGCCCGACAGGCCGCCGATCGTCGCGTGGTCCTGCACCTCGACGTGGCCCGAGAGCGCCGTCCCGTTGGCGAGGATCGTGTGGCTGCCCACCCGGCAGTCGTGCGCGACGTGGACCTGGGCCATGAACAGGTTCGAGGAGCCGATCCGCGTCGTGCCGCCGCCGGGTGCCGTCCCGCGGTGCACGGTCGTGCCTTCGCGGAACACGTTGCGGTCGCCGATCTCGACGGTGGTGGCTTCGTCCTTGTACTTCAGGTCCTGGGGCGCCAGGCCGATCGAGCTGAAGGGGAAGAAGCGGTTGCGCTCCCCGATCCGCGTGTCGCCGTCGATCACGACGTGCGAGTCGAGCACGCTGCCGCGGCCGAGCCTGACGCCCGCCCCGAGCACGCAGAACGGGCCCACGCGCACGCCCGGCTCGAGCACGGCGCCCGCCGCGACGCGCGCGAGCGGGTCCACCTCGGGAGCCGGCAGCGTCGCCACCTGGAGCAGCAGCAGCGCCTCGGCCGCGCGCGCTTCGCCCACCTTCACGTCGCCCCGGAAGCGCGCGAGCCCGCCGCGCCGGCGCTCGAGCCGCACCTCGAGCCGAAGCTGGTCGCCCGGCACGACCGGCCGCCGGAACTTCGTCTCGTCGAAGCCGACGACGCGGATCTCGAGCGCGCGCGGGTCGGGAGCGGTCTTGAGCAGCCAGATGCCCGCGGCCTGCGCCAGGGACTCGAGGATCAGCACGCCCGGCATCACAGGCTGGTCGGGGAAGTGGCCGGCGAAGAAATCCTCGCTGCCCGTCACGTTCTTGGCCGCCACCAGGCGGCCGCTCGCGTCGTGCTCGAGGATGCGGTCCACGAGGACGAACGGGTAGTGCGTCGGGATCTGGCTGACCAGCCACCCGATGTCGCCGGACGTCATGCTGGACGAGGGTGCGCCCATGGCGGGCCCGGGCGGGAGGGGCGTCCCCTGCGCCCCCTCCTGCCCTTCTGCCCCGCTACGGCTTGGGGGCGGGCGGCGTGGCGGACGCCGCGGCGGCAGGCTTGGCCGTCTCGTCGGCCTTGGCGATCACGTCGCGCGTGATGTCGAAATCGCGGTTGATCGTGTACGCCACCTGCGAGTCGAGCACCAGGTCGAGCCCCTTCTCCTTGGCCACGATCTCCACGAGCGGGCGGACCTTCTGCTGGAACTCCCCGTTGATCGCCTGCGCCTGCTGCTGGGCGCGCTCGCGCATGCGGTTGATCTCCTGCTGGCCGTCCTCGAGGAACGCCTGGCGCTCGCGCGTCTTGCGCACGATGTCCTGCTGCTTCTTGTCGCGCGCCTCGGGGCTCAGCACCGCGCCCTGCTTCTCGAGCTCCTCCTGCAGCGCCTTCAGCGCCGTGTCGAGCTTGCCGAGATCGGTCTGCTTCTTGGTCGCCTCGGCGTTGATCTCGGTCTGGAGCTTCTCGAGCTGGGCGGCGTAGCTCTTGCCGAGCGCGCTCTCGGCCGAGACCCGGGCCATGTCGATCACGGCCACCTTCGGCGAGCGGGCGGCGGCGGGCTCCTGCGCGAGCGCCGCGCCTGCGGCCGCGAGCGCGGCTGTGAAAACGACGAACGTCTTCTTCATGTCTTCTCCTTAGAAGGTGGTACCGACGGCGAACTTGAATGTGGAGTATGGCGTGTACAGCTTCTCGTAAAAGGTCTGGCGGTTCGGGTTGAAGGCGTAGATCAGCCGGAACGGCACGTTGAGCACGGGCATGATGAAGCGCAGCTCGGCGCCCGTCGAGATCCGGAAGTCCTGGAACCGGATCGGGTCGCCCTCGAGGAAGGCCTGGCCGGCGTCGAAGAACAGGAGCGCCCGCAGCGGGCCGAACACGTCGACGTAGTACTCGGCGTTGAACAGGCCGAACTTGTTGCCGCCGAGTGCTCTGCCCTGCGAGTCGACCGGGCCGATGGCGCGGAAGTCGTAGCCGCGGATCTGCGTCTCGCCGCCCAGGAAGTAGCGCTGGTAGAGCGGCAGCACCTGGGTGTCGCCGAACTGGTGGATGAGGGCCCACTCGGCGCGGACACCGACCGCCATCTTGCGGCCGATCGGGTGGTAGAGGATCGCCTCGAGCGTCGGGCGGTAGTAGTTCACGGTGCCGCCGAGCGGCCCGCCCGCGAACATGAAGGTCGCCGTGTGGCGCATGCCGGCGCGCGGCGTGTACGGGTTGTCGACCGTGTTGTAGACGAGGTTCGGCGTGATGCGGCTCTCAGTCCGTCTGCCGTAGTCGCCGAACAGCAGCGGGTCGTAGCTCTGCCCCGGGGTGACGCCGCCGCCGCCCCCGCCGGGGAAGAAGGGGTTCGTCACGTCGGCCGGGTCGGCCTCGGTGAGCTTGATCACCTCGTACGTGTAGTTGAGGAAGGCGCGCGACCACTTCCCCACCATGAAGCCCGTCACCAGGCTGCCGCCGGTGCTCTCCTGCGTGTAGCCCGCGACGTTGGCGTAGCTGTAGTAGGTGATCTTGCGCTTGAAGACGTCGACCCCGGCGGTGATCGGCCGATCGAGGAAGTACGGCTCGCTCACCGAGAGCGAGTAGTTCTTGGTGCGGCTGCCGCTCTGGACGTAGATCTGGAACGTCTCGCCGGCGCCCAGGAAGTTGGTGGTCGAGAACGAGGCGTTGATGAAGGTGCCCTCGTAGCCCGAGACGCCGCCGCCGAAGGTGAACTGGTTGCGGTTCTGCTCCTCGACCTTGAAGGTCACGTCGACCTTGTTCTCGGCGTCGGGGTTCGGCTGGATGTCCGGGGCGCTCTCCATCGCCTTGAAGTAGCCGAGCTGGTTGATGCGCTTGATCGACATCTTGAGGGCCTCGGTGTTGAACACGTCGCCCTCGTTCATGTAGATCTCGCGCCGGATCACCTTGTCGCGCGTCGAGTCGTTGCCGATGAAGTTGAGCTTGCCGAGGAAGTACTGCTTGTCCTCCTCCATCTTCACGGTCACGTCGACTACCTTGCGCTCCGCGTCGGGCTTGCGATCGGTGCCGCCCGTCCACTGGAAGTAGCCGAGCGAGCCGTACACATCGCGCAGCTTCTCGTACGCCTTCTTGAAGCGCGAGTCGTTGTAGACGCTGCCCTCCGGCATCTTGAAGAAGCCGCGGACGAAGTCTTCTTTGAGGACCGTGAGCCCCTCGAACTTGAGCGCGCCCATCATGTACTGGCTGCCTTCGGTCACCGGGATCTCGAGCTTCATCAGCTTGACCGGCTTCTTCTTGAAGAAGCCGGACTTGCCGTCCGTGTAGCTGATGCGCGGCTGGCCGACGCGCGCCGTCACGTAGCCGTGGTCGAGGTAGAAGTCCTCGATCCGCCCGCGGTCGCCGCGCGGATCCTCCGAACCGCCCAGCCACTTGTCCTCGGTGTAGGTGGTCTTGCCGCCGAGCCAGCTCAGGTTGAAGAGGCCCGGCTCCTTGACCTTCTTCATCTTCCCGCGCAGCTTGTCGTCCGTGAACACCTCGTTGCCCTCGAAGACGATCTGCTTCACCTTGGCCTTGGGCCCGGCGTCGATCACGAACGAGAGCTGCTGGCCCGAGGCGCCCACGTTCTTCGCCTCGTGCTTGACCGTCGCGAAGGGCAGCCCCTTCGCCGC
>DATBSL010000005.1:0-10934 GCA_036559805.1 Vicinamibacteria bacterium | reverse complement strand
ACCGACGGGCGGACCGTGAGGTCGAAGTCGGTGACCATGCCGAAGACGTGGCCGCTCTCGCAGACGGTGAGAGGCCCCATGCTCTCCTCGCGCATCAGCTGGGCCGCCTCGGCGAGCGTCGCGTCGGGCCCCACGATCGTCACGTTCGGGATCATGACTTCCTGGACCTTCATGAGCAGCCTCCTCAGTGGCTCAGGCGCTGCGCCGGGCGCGTGGCCGGGTCTTCGTCATCTCTTTGCGACCCTGCTTGGCGCGCGCCGCGCCGATCGCCGTCTTGACGTCCTTCTTCTCCTCCGGCGGCGGCAGCACCGCGGGCAGCCCCAGCTGCTGCATGTGCAGCTCGCGGGCCCAGCCCGAGGTGTGGTACAGGTGCTCGTCCTCCTGGTCTTCGACTTCTTCGTGGGCGTCCGCGAGCGCCTTGCCGTGCGGGCCGCCCATCTCCTTGGCCGCCTCGCCGATCAGCTCCCAGTTGAGATGGTCCTTGGTCTCGGCCAGCACCACGCACTCCGCGGCCACCGCTTCCGCCGCGGCGGCATCGCCTTCCTTGACGGCCGTCTGGATCGCCAGCACCAGGGCCTCGCCGATCGTGCGCACTATCTGGCGTCCCGGGGTCTCCACGTCGGGATCCAGGCCGAGCGTCTCGAACACGCCGCGCAGCACCTTCTCGTGGTTGCGCGTCTGGTCGAGGTACTCCTTCCACTCCTTCTTCAGGTCCGTGTTGACGGCCGCCGCGACGGCGGTCTCGTAGATCTTCACGCCGCCCTGCTCCGTTTCGAGCGCCTCGTAGAGCAGGCTCGTCAGTGCTTCTCGCTTCATCGTGTTCTCCAATCCAGCTTTCGGTAGGTCCTGCTTCCGGTAGGCCTGGAGGGCGCGAGTCGCGCCCTCCAGGGTGCGGCGAGACGCCAGCCCGGCCCTACTTCTCCGCGGCTTCGATCTCGCTCGACACGCGGCGCACGCCGGAAACGCCGGCCGTCAGCTCGATCGCCTTGAGCTGCGCGCTGAGCGTTGTGGTCTTGCCCGAGAGCAGCACGACGCCCTGGTTGACCGAGGCGACGTCCACGTCCTCGAGCGTCTTGTCGCTCTTGAGCTTCGCCTCGACCGCTTCCTTGATGCTGTCGTCGGTCGCGTTCACGGCGTCTTTGCGCTCTTCCGGCACCACCTGCAGCAGGTTCTTGACTTCCTTGACGCCTTCGATGCCCTTGACGGTGGCTTCGGCCTTCGACTTCTCGCCCGAGGTCGGGACCTTGCCGTGGAGCGTCACCTTGCCTTCCTGGGTGTCGACGTTGATCTTGGTCCCGCTCACTCCGTCCGTCGTGAGCAGGCTGATCTTCGCCTTCGTGGTGATCCACGCGTCGCCGGTGTCGCCCGCCATCGCGGCCGCGCCGGTTAGTGTCAGGGCCGCGCCGAGCGCGAGCCCCAGGCTCTTGTTCTTCATCACGCCTCCCAACATGCGCGCGCCAACATGCACGCGCGCGCGCTCAAACGACCCTTCGACCCTGGATCAGGCTGATCAGCACCGCTGCGACCGCGAGCACCAGAAGCAGGTGAAGAAAGCCACCGAACGTTGTCGAGCTGACCATCCCCAGCAACCACATCACGCCGAGAATCACGGCAATCGTCCAAAGCATGTTCGTGCCCTCCAGATGCTTGGGGGAGCAAGCGGCATGCCACGCCAGTAACTCCAGTGTTTTCGACCAGAAGCCGGAAACGCCCTCGTCGGCCGATGCCGCACTGTACAAACTGCAAGGCCGCTGTCTCCGCGGCGGCTCAGCATCGGCCCAGTCAGATGAATGCGCTGCGACGACGCGAAAGACTTCGACGCCGCGCCAGCCGCCCGTCGCGCGGCCGCGCTCCTCGATGAACTCCTTGAAGCTCTTCAGATCTCCCTCGACCCGACGCGTGAGGAAGCCGAGCGCGTCGCGCTAGCGGAACACGTCGAAGGATCCGAGCAGCCACCACAGCAGCAGGAAGACCAGGATCGTGCTGAAGCAGCCGCCGCCGAGCTTCTTGGCCCCCCAGCCGGCGGCTATCCCGCGCAGTAGCTTGCTCATGAAACGCCTGGGGCTGCAGGAACCGTGCCCGCGCCGCAACTCCCCCTCCGGACGCCTGACGCCGGCGCTGGCACATTGGTTGCTCCTGTTGCACGCAGGCTTCCGAGAGCCCACCGAGGTGAGATGGGCGTCGAAGGGACGTGGTCGGTGGCGGTCGTCCCCCTGCTGTCGATCGTGGTGCGCGTCGCCGCGGTCTACGTGTTCCTGCTCGTCCTCGTCCGCATGGCGGGCAAGCGCGAGGTCGGGCGGCTCTCGCCCATGGAGGGAGAGGCCTGAGAATGCAGGCGAGATTCTTCAATATGCGGGCCGGACGCTGCAAAGAATGCAATCCTGGCGTTGGCGCCCCGGCCGCCGGCGGGGTCGTGCTACCGTGAGACCAGAACTTGGCTCGAGGAGGCAATAGCTGGCCATCCAAGCGCCCTGGAGCGATCTCCTGACGGACCCCCTCCGACGGGACCACATCGCACAGGTGTATCGGGACGAGCGCGTCCTGCTCGACGCCGTCACGCTCTTCGCCGCGGAGGGGCTGGGCAGGAAAGAGGGCGTGATCCTCGTCGCCACCGCTCCGCACCTGCGCGCCCTCGAGGCGCGCCTCGAGGCGGCCGACCTCCCGGTGAAGGGCCTCCGGACGTGGGGCCAGCTCGTGGCCGTTCCCGCCGACGAGTTGCTCGCGGTCTTCATGAGGGACGGGCTTCCCAACGCGATGCTGTTCGAGGCCGCCGTGATGGCCTTGATCCGCAAGCTCCGCTCGGCGGGCTACGCGCACGTGCGCGTGTTCGGCGAAATGGTCGACCTGCTCTGGAAGGACAACCTGCCGGCGACCGCGCGGCTCGAAGAGATGTGGAACGAGATCGTCGAGGCCGAGCAGATCTCCCTGCTCTGCGGCTACTCGCACGACACGGCCGAGGCCGGCGCTCCGGCCCGGTTCCCGTCGCGCCTGAGCGCGCTGCACACCCACGTGATTCCGATCGAGGCGGGCGGCAACGTGCGCAGGCCCGCGTCCGCCAGCGACTGAAGCACGGCTATCCTGAGGTCGTGCGTGGGCGGAGCGCCGTCGACCTTCACACGGTCCCGGGCATCCTACGGACCGGCGTCGCCGCCGGGCTCGTGCTGGCGCTGCTGTTCCTGGTCGTCGGCTGGCTGGCCAGGGCGCGTGGCGGCGCCGCCGCGGTTTCCGGCGTGACGGGCCCCCCCGTGCCGCTCCTCTTCCCGCTCGCGGGCGTCGACCCCGCGACCATCGGCCAAGGCTTCGACGCTCGTCGCGGCCGGCGCCAGCACGCGGCCGTCGACGTGG
This sequence comes from Vicinamibacteria bacterium, assembly GCA_036559805.1. Classification (GTDB taxonomy): domain Bacteria; phylum Acidobacteriota; class Vicinamibacteria; order Fen-336; family Fen-336; genus DATBSL01. The sequence goes on along the minus strand of DATBSL010000005.1, from coordinate 7,589 downwards.
CGGCCCCGCGCCGCACGCCGGTGCGCGCCGCGGCCGACGGCGTCGTTCGGCTCACGCGCCACGCCGGGGCCGGCCTGACCGTGGAGCACGACGAGGCCTCGGGGCGCTTCTGCCTGATCTACGCCCACCTCGACGGCTACCCGCCCGGGCTGCGCGACCAGGACAGGGTCGTCCGCGGCCAGACGATCGGCTACGTGGGCACGACCGGGAACGCCCCGCCGCACGTGCCGCACCTGCACTTCGCGGTGCACAGCCGGGCGGGCGGCGGCTGCTGGAGCGGGACCGCGGTGGATCCCGTGCCTCTCTTCGGCGGCTAGCCTCCCCCCAGGCCCCACGCGAACCCGCTTCTTCGGCAAGCGGAGCGGGTTTGGCGTACGCTTGCGCATCGCCGTCGAGAGGCCCATGCCCCAGAAGCCGGACCGGCAGCCGCCGCCGCAGCCTGCGATCGTAAATCGCCGGATCCTGGTCGTCGACGACAGCCACGACAGCGCCGAGAGCCTCGCGGCGCTGCTGTCGCTCACGGGCCACGAGGCCCACACCGCTCACGACGGCGAGCACGCCCTCTCGGAAGCGGAGAAGCTCCGCCCCCACGTGATCCTGCTCGACATCGGTCTGCCGCGGCTCGACGGCTACGAAACCTGCCGGAGGATCCGTGAGCAGCCGTGGGGAAAGGACATGGTCATCGTCGCGCTCACCGGCTGGGGTCAGGACGAGGATCGGCGCCTGTCGACGCAAGCCGGCTTCGACGGCCATCTGGTGAAGCCGGTGGACCACGCAGCCTTGAACCGGCTGCTGGCCGCTCAGGGGTCGACGCGCGGATAGCTCAGCGCGTCGTCGAGGTCCACCACCAGCAGCGGCAGCTCCGGCCGGCTGGCCCGAAGCAGCGGCAGCGCCACGTTGTACACGGGGCGCCCGCCGCGGGTGCGCCCCTCGAGCGTTCCCTTGTGCGCGTGCCCGTGGAACGCGACCGTCACCTGGTAGCGGTCGAGGGGCTCCTCGAGGCGGCTCGAGCCGAGGAAGGGGCGGATCTCGGCGGGCTCTCCGACGACGGTCGCCGCGATCGGGGCGTAGTGCAAGAGCGCCACGCGCCGGCTCGTCCGCAGCGAGGCCAGGGCCCGCTCGAGCTTGAGCGTCTCGTTCATGGTCTCCTGGACGAATTGCTTGAGCGTCGCCTCGCCCCACGGCGCGAGGCTGCACTCGCCGAAGCCGCCGCCGAAGCCCTTGACGCCCGCGAAGCCCACGTCGTCGCGCTCCCACGCCTCGCCGTCCAGGACGTTGACCCCGGCCTCCTCGAGGATCCCGGTCACGGCCGCCGGCTCGTCCGACTCGAAGTCGTGGTTGCCGAGGACGGCGAGAACCGGAACGCTCGTGGCCGCGAGCTCCTTCACGAGCACCCGCGCTTCGTCGGGCAGGCCCTTGTGAGTCAGGTCGCCGCACAGCAGGAGCACGTCGGCAAGCTTCCCGACCTCACCGAACAGCCCCTGGAGCTGGCCGCTCGAGCCCTTCGTGCAGTGAACGTCGCCGACCGCCGCGATGCGCATGCGCGCCGCTCAGGCGTCCGGCCCGGGCTTGGCCGGACTCGCGAGCGTCCAGGAGACGATGTCGTCCGGCGTCATCGACACGTCGGCGTCGAGGCGCGCGTCGCGCATCCCCCACGACTCGGTGTCGGGGCGGTACTGCTTGCGCGACAGCAGCACGCCCTGGCACACCCCGGCGTTCGCGTCCCGATTGCCGGGCTCGACGGCCCTCCGCGCCAGCGCGAGGACGAGCGAGGACGGAACCACGCGCTGTCCGGGGTAGATGAAGTCGAAGAGCACGAGGTGGGCGAGCAGGACCCGGTAGTGCCGGCCAAAGCGCCGCACGAGCCGCGGCCAGTCGAGTCCTTGTCCTTGCCGCAGCAGGAGATGCGCGACGTCCGCGCCGTCGAAGCGGTACTTCTCCATCAGGAACGCCTTGGACCAGATCATCTCCTCGGGTGGCATGAGCCGCGTGGGCACCCCCAGCGTCTCCGCGCGGCGAGCGTGGACGAACCAGTCGGCGTCGACGTTGGCGATCCCGTTGCCCGAGCCGTGGATGACGTCGATCGAGTGCTCCCCGCGCTCGGCCTTCGCGAGCCAGTGCGGGAAGGCGGCGTGGGTGTGCCAGCCCGCGTCCTGCAGGGCTTCGAGGACCTCGTCACGGCGGTGCTTCTCGACAAAGAGGTCGAGGTCCTTCGTGGGGCGCGCGATGCCGGTGTAGTGCCGGAAGGCGTAGGTTCCGCCGACGAGATAGGGAGCGTCCCGCTCGTTGATCGCCACGAGCGCCCCGCGGTAGCTCGCGTGCCGGGTGAGCGCGCTCACGGCTAGGCGGCGGCGATCAGGCTCAGCGAGAAGGGCCACGCGGAGTCGGTCCACTCGCCGACCGGAAGAAAGCCGCTCTGCTCGCCCATGCGCCACGGCTCGCCGGGCAGGAACTTGCAGCTCGACTCGGTCCAGATCGTCTCGCCCGCGTCGAGCCGGAGCGCGAGGTCGAGTGCGCGCACCCGCACTACCTGGGGCGCCTTCGCCACGAGGTGCATCTCGACGCGCCGGGCGTGGGGGACGTAGAGCGCCCGGTGCTCGAACGCCTTCGGGTCGAAGTCCGCCTCCAGCTCCCGGTTGAGGCGCACGAGCGCGTTGCGGTTGAAGGCCGCGGTGACGCCGGCGGCGTCGTCGTAGGCCGCGAGCAGGGCCGGCGCGGGCTTGACCAGGTCGGCTCCGAGCAGCAGGAAATCGACGGGCTTCAGCCGCGAGCGCACCTCGCGCAGGAAGCTCAGGGCCTGCGGCCGCTCGAAGTTGCCGATGTTGCTGCCGAGGAAGAGCACGAGCAGCGTGCTTCCCGGCGCGCGCTGCGCGGCGGCGGCGGCGAGCCCGTCGGCGTGCGTGCCCTCGAAGGGCCGCACGGCGAGCCCCGCGATCCCGTCCATCTGTCGGCGGCACTCGGCGAGTGCGGCAGCCGAGATGTCGACCGGGTGGTAGCGCGTCGCGCCGCGGCGCGCGAGCGCCTCGAGCAGCGGGCGCGTCGTCCGGCCCGAGCCGCTGCCGAGCTCGACCGCCTCGATCGGCGGCTGCAGCCGCTCGGCGATGGCGTGGCGGGAGCGCTCCAGCACGCGGCGCTCCGCCCGCGAGAGCCCGTACTCGGGCAGGAACGTGATCGCCTCGAAGAGAGCCGACCCGACGTCGTCGTAGAAGCACTCGAAGGGAAGGCGCAGCGGGCGCGTGGTGAGCCCGACGCGGATCGCCTCGGCCGTCTCGGACGCCAGCAGGCCAAAGGGCGCGAGCGCCGTCACGCGCGCGGGCGTCGTCACGCGCGCGGCTCCACGCAGCGGAACGTCGCGTAGGCGTAGGCGTAGTGCGGCTGGAACCAGTTGCGGAACGAGCGCCGGAGCAGCGAGGCGTCGGTGCGCGGCGAGCCGCCCTTCATTACGTAGTGCCGCCCGTCGAAGAAGTCCGCCGAGTAGCCGCGGTAGAAGGGCAGCGGCTCGAAGCCGGGGAAGGGTGCCATGGGCGTGCTCGTCCACTCCCAGCCGTTGCCGACGAGGTCGGACACGCCCCACGCGCTGTCTCCGCCCCGGTGGGTGCCGACGGCGGACGGGTCCCACTGCTGGAAGTGGAAGACGCCGCGCCGCCCCACGGGGGGCGCCTCGCCCCAGGGATAGGAGCGCTCGCGTCCCTCGGGCGTGCCGTAGGCGGCCCGATGGAACTGCGCCTCGGTGGGCAGCGCCCGCCCCCGCCAGCGAGCGAACGCGGCGGCTTCGGCCTGGCTCACGTACACCGGCCACGCCAGGCCGAGCGGGACGTCAGCGAACATCGCACGGTAGCGCCACGCGCCGGCGGTCCGCACCCAGAACGGCGGGTGCTCGCGGCCCAAGCTTTGTACCCAGGCCCAGTCCTCGTCGGTCCAGAGCGAGCGCTCCTGGTAGCCGCCCTCGCAAACGAAGTCCAGGAAATCGGCGTTCGTCACGTCGTGGGACTCGATCGCGAATGCCTCGACATCCACGTCGTGGGCTTCGTACTCGTTGTCCCACGCCTCGAACGGGGCGAGGGCACGCGCGAGGCCCAGCCGCGCTCGCCCGGCCGGGATCTCGACCGTCCGCGTGGGCGCGTGCGCGACGGCGGATAGCGGAGGGTGCGGACCGCTTGGCTTCAGGGCGTACGGCAGCTGGTGGATCAGGTAGGCGAGCGTCTCGGCGTGCATCAGCCGGTGCTCGATCGCAAGGTTCACGGCCCAGCCGTTCTGCAGGTTGGGGTGGACGGGGCGCAGGAGCGGCGTCGTGGCGATCGCCGCGTCGACGGCCACGCGCTGGCACGCGTTGTAGCGGCGCAAGTCCACGAGGTGCGGCCAGTCGGAGGGCTGGTCGCTCGGCAGGTCCGTGGCGAGCGGATCGATGCCGAAGGCGAACAGGCGATCGAGCTCCGGCCGCCGCGACTCCCGGCCCAGGCTGTCGCGCAGGATCAGGTTCGAGTCGAACGCCTCGAGGTGCCCGAGATAGAAGATCAGGCGGTGTCGCTCGGGCACCGGCCGCGCGCGCAGCGCCTCGTCGGGCAGGAGGGCGAACAGGGAGTCGGTCCGCTGGCGAGCCGCCCGGAGCCGGGCGCATAGCGAAAACCGCAGGCGCGTTTCCAGCTCCGCCCGATCTCTCAAGTACATTCGAGGGAATTCCAGCAACGGGCGTGCCATGCCGCATCTCGAGCCGAAACGAGCCCGGACGGGGCCGACAGTCCGAAAGCGAAGCCTGAATCTACAAAGGGGCAAGCCATCGAGACGCGGCCAAGGGCCTGGCGCGCCCGTTCCGCTGGATCGCTCGGCATTTGTGCATCGGCACATCTCTTGCTCGGTCGCGGTCAGACTGCGGAGGCCCTTATGTGTGAGCATCCAGATTGCAAGTGCGCGGAAGAGGGTGTCGAGCGCGAGGGACGGCGGTACTGCTCAGAGGATTGCGCCGCACAGGGCCACGGCGACGAGCCGTGCGACTGCGGCCACCCGGACTGCGGGTGAGCCGCGTCGGCCGCTGACTCCGCTTCAGCGCGGGGGCGGCGAGCCGGACGCGGGTGCGGGGGTGCCGGCCCTTGCTCGCAGACGCAGCGCGGGCACGAGACGGATCGCCAGCAGGATGCCGAGCGCCCCCGCGAACAGCAGCGGATCGCGCAGGTCCGCCTTCACCCTCCAGACGAAGTGAACGATGCCGAGCACGGCCGCGACGTAGACCAGCCGGTGCCGACGCTTCCAACGGACGAAGCCGAGGCGCCGCACCGCGGCGTCGCTGGAGGTGAGCGCGAGCGGGATGAGCAGCAGGAACGCGGCGAAGCCTACAGCGATGAACTTCCGCTTCAGCACGTCCTCGGCGATGGCCTTCCAGTCGAAGAACTGGTCGACGCCCACGTACGTCGCGAAGTGGAGGCAAGCGTAGGCGAAAGCGAACAAGCCGATCGTGCGGCGGTAGCGGATCGCGCCGCCCCACCCGGTCAGGATCCGCACGGGTGTCGGGAGGAGCGAGAGCAGCAGGAAGACGAGCGTCCAGAAGCCGAAGCGATTGAGGATCGCCTCGATCGGGTTGGCGCCGAGGCCGCCGCGCGCGGCGTCCCACGCGAGCTTGGCGAGCGGCAGGGCGCACGCTCCGAAGACGGCGGCCCATGCGTAGCGTCGGGCCGCGGCCGTCACGCTCAGTAGAGCTTTCTCGGGTCCATTCCGGCGTAGAGGTGCGCGACCTGGTCGGCGTAGCCGTTGAACGGCAGCGTCTTGCGCTTCAGGAACTCGCCGATGCGGCGCTCCCGCGCCTGGCTCCAGCGCGGGTGGTCGACCTCGGGGTTCACGTTGGCGTAGAAGCCGTACTCGCTTGGAGTCATCCGGCTCCACGACGTCGAAGGCTCTTTCTCGACGAAACGGATCTTCGTGATGCCCTTGATCCCCTTGAAGCCGTACTTCCAGGGCACCACGAGACGCAGCGGCGCGCCGTTCTGGTTCGGCAGCACGCGCCCGTAGAGGCCCACGGCCAGGAGCGCCAGCGGGTTCAGGGCCTCGTCGAGCCGCAGCCCTTCGACGTAGGGCCAGTCGAGGACGTCGCGCCGCTGGCCCGGCATCTGGACCATGTCGAGCGTACCCGTGAAGGCCACGTACTTCGCCTTGGCGAGGGGCTCCACGCGCCGCACGAGCTCGGCGAGCGGGAAGCCGACCCAGGGGATCACCATCGACCACGCCTCGACGCAGCGCATCCGATAGATGCGCTCCTCGAGCGGGAACCACTTCAGCAGCTCGTCGATCGCGACCGTCTGCGGATTCTTGATCTCGCCTTCGAGCTTCACCGTCCACGGCCGGGTGCGGAACGAGCCGGCGTTCGCGGCCGCGTCCGCCTTGTCCGTGCCGAACTCGTAGTAGTTGTTGTAGGTCGTGACGTCGCGATACGGCGTCTGGGCTTCGTCGGTGCCGAAGGGCCCCTTCTTCACGTCGGGAAGCAGCGGCGGCAGTGCCTGCTCCGCCGCCTCCAGGGTGGCCCCGCGCGCGAGCGCCGCGAGCCCGAGCGTCGCGCCCGGCCCGAGTGCCATGAAGTCCCTCCGCCGCAGGTAGAGGGAACGCGGCGTGATCTCGCAGCGCCGGGGCTCTTCGAAGGCTTTCGCCATGCTCTCTACGATGCCTGCGATCGGCCGGTGTTACAACCCCGCGCCCGCGAGGTACGGGATCGTCATCGGGCCCTCGGGCAGGACGGCCACCGGGGTGTCCGGGCCGCGCCGCTCGAGCTCGGCCGCCACCGCGGCGGCCACGTCACTCATGGGCTCGAGGTGCGCCGCGCGCACCTCGGCTTCGGGCAGCTCGCTGTAGAGGGCGACGCGCGCCTTCTGGCGCACGAGCGCCACGATCTGCGCTCCCCACTGATCGTGCATCGCGAACCCGGGCGCCTCGATCGCGTCGAGCAGGGCGCGGGGCGAGGCGTGCTCGACCAGCAGCCGGCGGAAGTTGCCGTGAGCCGGGAAGCCGTCGTTGCAGCGCGACACTGCCGCGATGTAGCCGCCCTCGCTCACGATCTGCGCCGCCGCGGACATCCCCTTCACCGTCTGGTAGAGGTTCTGGTCGAGCGGGAAGCCGCTGTTGGTCGTGACCACCACCGGAAACGGGCGCTCGCACGGCACCATGGCCGTCTGCCGCGAGAACGCGCAGCCCGCCTCGTGCGCCGCGAGAACCTCTCCGCAGAAGAAGCGCGTGATCCGCCGCTCGCGGTTGAGCGTGAGGTTGACGCAGAAGTCGACGGGCACGAGCGCGCCGCTCGTGCGGACGATCGCCTGGGTCGGGTTGCCTTCGATCACGCCCCACGTGCTCTTCGGGTGGCCGATCGTCTTCGCGTCGTGGTAGCGGATGATCGAGTCGATGTCGGCGAGCGCCGGAAAGACGCCCTTGTAGCCGCCCGAGAAGCCGGCCATCAGGTGCGGCTCGACGAAGCCGAGCACGATGCGCCGGTCGGCCTCCACGTAGCTCCGGCTCATGAACACCGGCTGACCGTCCGCCCCCTCCCCCACGCGAGCGAGCATCCCGGGATCCTGCGCGTCGTGATTGACGACCCGGTAGCGGGCGTGGACCTC
>DATBSL010000004.1:0-18967 GCA_036559805.1 Vicinamibacteria bacterium | reverse complement strand
GCCTGCTTGAGGAAGATCGAGCTCAGCGTGGCGCGCGGAATCTGGGATCCCTTGACGCCCGGGTGAACGATCACCCGGTAGTTCGAGTTCGACGCGGCCGCGGTGAGACAGGCAGCGACGGCGGCGACGAGCACGAGCACGAGCACGGTCACGCGCTTCCCCACGAGCACACCTCCAAGAGACGGGCGGACGGGAGGGTCGCCCACCGGCATCGCAAAGTGGCAAGGCGCATACCAGGACGGCAGTTCCCGCCAACGCTTTGATCTGGTTCGTTTTCAGTGGCGAGTGTGCGTCGCGCGGGGCGTCCAGCAGCTGGACGGACCGTCCCGATCGCAGACCGCAATCCGGTCGATCGGAGACAGTCGTCTAGAGGCCGTCCCTCAGGAACTCCTCGCGCGCGCGAACCTTGGTCTCGACGAGGTCGGCCGTCGACAGGCCGAGCTGGTTCGCGATCTTCCGCACGAGGTACTCCTCGTGGCCGGCCAGCTCCGCGTCGGCGAAGGCGATCCGCCACAGCGACTCGACGAGCCGGTGCTTCTGCTCGAGCGAGCAGTCGCGGGCGAGCTGCTGCAGGATCGCGCCGAAGGAGACGCCGCGGCCGAGCGCCTCCTCGGCCACGCGCACCACGAGCGCCGCGGCCTCCTCGTGGAGGTCGAGCGCGCGGGCCACGGCGCGCTGCAGCGCGTGGTGCTCGTCCTGCCGGCTCTCGAGGTCGGCGCGCACGACGCTCACCATCAGCACGGCCGAAGCGAGCTGCAGGCGCCGCTCGCCGATCGTGGCGGCATCGTCGCTCGCGGCTTTCGGCCAGCGGCGGTCGATGAACTCCTGGATCTCCCGGACGAGCTCGGCCTTCAGTCGTTCGTCCACGAGCGGATTCTACGCCCTGCCCCCCGCGACCCCCGGGGGATGAGCTGGAACGTGCAGCAGCGCGTCGATCGCCTGGACGGCGCCGCGGCGGCGCTCCTCCCACGAGCCGTACACGTCCACGACGCGAGCGCCGGCTGAGGCGAGCGTTGCATGGAAGCGTTCGAAAAGCTCCGCGCGGCGCTCCGGCTGCTCACGGGCGAGGCCGTCGCCTCTCCACGGCACGTCCACGTGGTGCAGCAGGTACAGCTCGGCCAGCCGGTGCAAGGCCTCCTCGGCGACCCACGCCGGACAGTCGCCGTAGTAGTGCCGGCTGTAGACAGCGGTGCTCACGAGGTCGGTGTCGAGCACGACGATCGGCGCGGACTCCGCCACCGCCCGCGCGATCGCCGCGTCCTCGCCCAGCTTCTGCCCGCGTGCGATGGGCTCCACGTCCTGGTACGTGAGCGGCGCGTCGCGGCGCTCGACGTACTCGCGGGCGTACTCGCGCGACCACGGCACGCCGTAGTGGGCCGCCAGCTCCCCCGCCAGCCGCGACTTGCCGGTGCTCTCGGGCCCGATCAGCACGACGCGCGCGGGCTTCACGCGCGGCTCCTCGCGAGCGAGCGCGACCACGCGCGGTACCCCACGAACGCCATCGCCAGGTAGAGCGCGTAGAGGCACGTCGTCAGCACCAGCTGCTGCGACAGGTACAGCCCGATCGACACGACGTTCACCGCGATCCAGACCAGCCAGTTCTCGATCCACTTGCGCGCCGCCATCCACTGCGCGGCGAGGCTCGCGGCCACGAGCCCCCCGTCCACGAACGGCGCGACCGACTCGAGCGAGCGCTGCAGCAAGAGCCCGATGGCGCCGCCCGCGGCCGCGGTCGCGACCAGGGCCGCCGCGAGCACCTGCGGCGCCGCGCGCGAGACCGAGAGCGGGCTCGCCGCTTCGCCGCGCCGCCAGCTCCACCAGCCGTAGACGCAGATGAGCCCGAGCAGCGCCTGCAGCGCGGCCTGGCCCGGCAGCCGCGCCTGCTGGAACACCACCACGTAGGCCGCGGCGCTCACGATCCCCGAGGGCCAGCACCAGGCGCTCTCGCGGATCGCGAACACGACGTAGCCGACGCCGGCCAGGACGCCGATCGCCTCGATCGCCGTCAGCGGGCTCAGCGGGCGCTCCTCAGAACCGCACCTCCAGGGTGGCGTAGACGCTGCGCGTGGCCTGTGGATAGTAGTACGAGGTGCCCGCGAGCGTGTCGGCTCCGAGGTCGCGCACGAAGTAGACGTAGCTGTAGCCGGAGGGCCAGAGGCGCCGGTCGTTCAGCAGGTTGGTCGCCTGCACGCGGATCCGCGGCTCGCCCTTGGCCAGGATCCGCCGCAGCGACAGGCTCGCCTGCAGGTCGAGGTTGAAGAAGGACGGCGTGCGGAAGTCCGCGTTGCCGGTGTTGTCGAGCTGCGCCGCGCCCACGTAGCGTCCCTGGGCGAAGAGCGACAGCGCGTCGAGCGGCTTCCACTCGAGCGTGCCGTTCAGGATCGCCTCCGGCGTGAGCAGCGGCCGGACGTCCCGGTGCACGACGGCCACGCTGTCGAGCCACGCGCCGTCGGCGTCGTACACGTCGTAGTGCTGCGTCCAGGCGTCGATCCGGTTGCGGCTGAGCGCGGCGGCGAGCCCCAGCCGCAGCCGGGGCGAAACGGCGTAGTCGAGGCCCAGCTCCACGCCGCGGCGGTGGCTGCTGCCGGCGTTGCGCCGTGCCGGCAGCCCGACCTCGGTGAGCTCGCCAGACAGCGCGATCTCGTTCTCGAACTCCATCGCGTAGACGTCGGCGCGGAGCGCGAGCCCGCCGCGGCGCCACTCGGCGCCCGCCTCGAAGTCGACGAGGCTCTCGGGAAGGACGGCCTCGAGGTCGTAGGGCAGCGAGGCGTCGTCCTCGCCGTTCAGCATGTCGCTGCGCGCCGGCTCGCGGCTCATGCTCCCGACGGAGGCGTAGAGCCCGAGGCTCGGCGTCGCGTCGAAGCGCACGCCCGCCTTAGGGTTGAAGAAGGTCCAGCTCACCGAGCCGAGCGGCTCGCCGCCCTGGTACTCGAAGCGCGCGTGGCGCAGCTGGGCGTCCGCCCACAGCCGCGCGCGCCCCTCTTCCCAGCTCGCGCGCAGGAAGCTGCTGAGCTCGTTCTTGAGGCCCGTGTTGCGGTACGCGCGCGCGCCGCCGACGACGTCCATGAAGTGATCGCGGCCGAAGTCGTTGGCGTGGACGCCCCAGACGAGGCCGAGCCGGCCGCGGCGGTGCGTGGCGCCCAGCACGACGCCGACGAAGTGCCCGTCGATCGCGTACTGCTGCAGGTTCTCGCGGGGCGCGTCCCAGATCCGGAACCAGCCCTGGGCGCCGTTGTAGTAGGCCTGGGCCGTGAGCGTCGTCGCGGAGCCGGCGAGCCAGGTGTACTGCGCCTGGACGAAGTCCTGGCCGAAGTCGTCCGTCTCGTCCGCCGAGAGCGGGTTCGCGCGGAGATCGGACTCGAGTGTCGCCTCGTCGGTTGCGAGGAACGCGAGCTGGCTCTGCTCGCGGCCGACGAAGCCGAAGAGCTTGAAGAACGAGCGTTCCCCGGCGCGCGTCGCGCCGAAGTAGCCGGCCTGCTGGTCGATGCCGGAGTGGTCGCGGAAGCCGTCCGTCGTCTGCGCCGAGAAGCGGCCGTAGGCGCCGAAGCCGCCGCCCACCGGCCCGGACAGCGCGAGCGTGCCGCGCCCTGTCCCCCACGAGCCGTAGCCGGCCTGCGCTTCGAGGCGCCCCGCGTCGCCCGGGCCGACGCTCGCGAAGTTCACCGACCCGCCGTACGAGGCCGAGCCGACGCCGGACATGCCGACGCCGCGCTGGATCTGGATCGAGTCGACGACGCTCGCGAAGTCGCCGAAGTTCGCGAAGTAGAGCGCCTGGTCCTCGGGGTCCTGCAGCGGCACGCCGTCGAGCGTGATGTTGAGGCGCGTCTGGCCTACGCCGCGGATGTTGAAGTACGCGTAGCCCGCGGCGATGCCGCTGTCCGAGCTGACGTTCACGCTCGGCGTGGCGGCGAGCAGGAACGGCATCTCCTGGCCGCGGTTCACGAGCTCGATCGCCTCGCGCCCGACGTCGGTCTTGGTGACCGGCGTCTTCTCGTCCGCGCGAACGGCCTGGACGACGACCTCCTCGGTGAGGTGGACGACGGGCGGGGCAGGAGTCGCCGCCGACTGGGCGTACGAGCCCGCGGACACGAGTACCGTGAAAAGCACGGCGACGGCTGTCAGCAACGGAGTCATCTCTCTCGCCTTTCCCTACGCCGGTTCGAACCGGATCAGGTTCCGAGGGTTTGATCTCAGGCCGTTCTCAGGCCACCCCTAGGCTTCCGTCTAGGTCAGTCTCGCTCGCGGGCGCGGCCGCGTCAAATGGGTTGCCCGGCGGAATCGCCGGGCTAGACGCGGCGGTGGAGCGGGGTGTAGTCGCGCTTCGCGGGCCCGAGGTAGACCTGGCGCGGGCGGGCGATGCGCTGCTCCTTGTCCTCGATCATCTCCTGCCACTGCGCGAGCCAGCCCGACATGCGCGGGATCGCGAACAACACGCAGAACATCTCGGTCGGGAACTTCATCGCCTGGTAGATCAGGCCCGAGTAGAAGTCCACGTTCGGGTAGAGCCGGCGCTTGACGAAGTACTCGTCCTCGAGCGCTATCCGCTCGAGCTCGAGCGCAATGTCGAGCAGCGGGTTGCGGCCCGTGACCTCGAACACCTGGTCGGCCATCTTCTTGATGATCTTCGCGCGCGGGTCGTGGTTCTTGTAGACGCGGTGGCCGAAGCCCATCAGCCGCACCTCGCCGCCCGACTCCTTCACTTCCTTGATGAACGCCGAGACCCTGTCCTTCGAGCCGATCTCCTGCAGCATCCGCAGCACGGCCTCGTTGGCCCCGCCGTGGAGCGGGCCGTAGAGCGCGCCGATCGCCCCCGCCGCCGCGCAGTAGGGGTCGGCCTCCGAGGAGCCGATCCCGCGCATCGCCGAGGTCGAGCAGTTCTGCTCGTGGTCAGCGTGCAGGATGAACAGCACGTCGAGCGCCCGCTCGAGCGCCGGGTGCACCTTGTACTTGAGCTCGCTCGTCTTGAACATCATCTGCACGAAGTTGCCGGCGTAGCTGAGCTCGTTGTCGGGGTACACGTACGGCAGGCCCATCGAGTGGCGGTAGGCGAACGCGGCGAGCGTCGGGATCTTCGCGATCAGCCGGCTCACGTGCCGCTCGCGCTCCTGGTCGTCGCGCACGTGCTTGGAGGCCGGGTAGAAGGTGCTGAGCGCCGCCGTCATCGACGCCAGCATCCCCATCGGGTGCGCGTCGTAGCGGAACCCGACCATCAGCTCCTTGACGTTCTCGTGCACGAAGGTGTGGGTCGTGACCTTGTCGGCCCAGACCTCGTACTGCGACTTCGTCGGCAGCTCGCCGTTCAGCAGCAGGTACGCGGTCTCGAGGTAGTTGCCCTGCTCCGCGAGCTGCTCGATCGGGTAGCCGCGGTAGTTGAGAATGCCCTTGTCGCCGTCGATGAAGGTGATCCGGCTCTTGCAGGAGGCCGTGTTCATGAAGCCGGGGTCGTAGGTCATGAGCCCGAAATCGTCCGCGGCGACCTTGATCTGGCGCAGGTCCATGGCCTTGATCGTGCCGTCCTGGACGGGCACCTCGTACGTCTTCCCGGTCCGGTTGTCCGTGATGCTGAGGGTGTCCTTGCTCAAGGGCGGCCTCCGGGGCTCGGCGTGCGACGCTCGCGGCAGGCTAGCATCGGCGCACTCGCAATTCAATGAATCGACGGGCCTAGCGGGCCGGCGTCAGCTCGTAGACGGTCTCGCTCCCGAGCACGGCCACCTCGCGCAGCGACGCGCCCAGCGCCGCCTTCATCCGCTCCTGCAGCCGCGCCCACTGGTTGGGCCCGTAGCCGCGGCCGTGCACGATCACGTAGCGGGCGCCCGCCGCGCGCAGGGCGGCGAGCGACTCGTCGGACGGGAAGAAGCGCACGAGCTCGCGCAGCTCCACGTAGCGGCGCGGCTCGATGCCGGCGTAGCCGTTGACGAGCGGCTTCCAGTGCAGCGTCGAGTAGACCATGTAGACGCTCTCGTGGAACGCCGGCCGCCGCTCGAGGCCGTAGACGTCGAGCATCGGCAGGTGCACGACGGCGTCCCGCCCGGGCTGCTCGGCCAGCCAGCGGTAGACGGGCGGCGGCTCGCGCCGCGTGTCGATCACCTTGCTCCACTCCGGCATCGGGATCGGGACGACGAGCGTCTCGGCGAGCGCGAGAAAGGCGACGAGCGCGAGCGCGGCTCGTCCCGGCCGGAGCTTCTCGAGCGCGAGTGCTGCGAGCATCACGAGCGGCAGCGCGACGAAGACGCCGGCCCGGCTCGTCACGCGGATCATCTGGAAGACCGGCAGCGCGTCCCGCAAGAGCGCCCACGGCCCGGGGCCGAGGTCCGCGCCGAAGGCCCGGATCCGCGGCCCGAGCGCCACGAGCGCGGCGGCGGCGCAAAGCGCCGCGAGCGCCCACGCCTCGCGCGACGGCCGCTCGCCGCGGCTCCGCAGCGCGAGCGCGCCGGCGATCACCAGCCCCGGCACCACCAGGCCGGGAAACAGGTTGTTGGGCCCCGAGGCGCGAAAGGCGTCGGTCGCCTCGCCGTAGACGCGATTCCACGAGCTCGTCGCCAGGAACGACTCGACCGGCGCCGAGTAGAGGATCGTCTCCTCGGTCCCGCGCGCGTAGCGCTCGGGCTCGAGGGCCTTCTGGTGCATGCGGTAGAGCGGCAGCAGCGCCAGGGCGGCGACGAGGGCCGCCGGAGCGGCCCACTTCAGGTTCCCGAGCCGGCCCCAGAACAGCACGACGAGCGCGGGCGGCAGCACGGCCGCCGCGATCACTCCGTGATAGCCGCAGGCGAGGAACGCCAGGACGAACGCGAGCGCCGCGAGAAGCGCGTCCTTGAGCCTGCCCGCGCGCGCGCAACGGACGACGAACAGCAGCACGAGCGGCCACCACTGCGTGCCGAGCGTCGAGAGGTGCGCCACCTGGTCGGTGCGGATCGGAGAGAACGCGAAGAGTGCGCCGGCCAAAAGCGCCGCGAGCTCTCCCGCTCCCAGCTCGCGCGCGAGCGCGTACGCGGTGAGCGCCGAGAACAGGAAGGTGAGCAGGCGCACCACGTTGTAGAGCAGCACCGCGTCGTCCGTGACGAGCGCGAGCGGCAGCGCCAGGAGCGTCGTGCCGAAGACCGGCTCGTCCATCCCGAGCGTGTAGCGCAGCGGGTGGAAGATGTTCCCGTGCGGCAGGCTGGCGGGATCGGTCGCGAGCGCGTGGAAGGTCCAGCCGATCTCCCACGCGAAGAACGCCGAGTCGCCCGCGTCCATCACGCGCAGGTTGGCCGCGAACGGCCAGGTGAGAGCGACCGTCAGCACGGCATACAGGCCCGCCGCCCGCAACCACCGCATCGGGTGGCTACTCTACCTGCGTATAGGCTATGGCGGTTCTCGCACCCGCTCGCGGAGGAATCCTCATGAGCTTCGGCAGCACGCGCGTCGCCGTGGCCGTCACCACCCTGGCCCTCGCTCCCGGGCCGTCCCGGGGCGACAGCTACCCGCGCCAGCCCGGCGTCGACGTCGTCCACTATGCGTTCCGCCTGACGCTCGGCGACACGAGCGACGCGATCGAGGGCGAGACGACGGTCGCGTTTCGCGTCGTCCAGGACGGGCTCGCGACGCTGACGCTGGACCTCGTGCAGCCGAAGCCGCCGGCCGTCGAGCGCGGCATGAGCGTGAACGGCGTGAGCGAGGCCGGCCGTCCGCTCGTGTTCGAGCACGCGAGCGACCGCCTGGCGATCCGGCTGGATCCGGCGGGCCGCGCCGGCGAGGAGCGGCGGGTCAGCGTGAGCTATCGGGGAGTCCCCGCGACGGGGCTGCTGATCGCCACCACCAGGCACGGCGAGCGGTCGTTCTTCAGCGACAACTGGCCGATCAAGGCGCGCCAGTGGCTGCCGACGCTCGACCACCCCAGCGACAAGGCGACCTCGGAGATGATCGTCACCGCGCCCGCCCACTACCAGGTCGTCTCCAACGGCCTGCTGGTCGAGGAGAACGACACGGGCGACGGCCGCCGCGTGTCGCACTGGCGTCAGTCGGTCCCGATCGCCACCTGGCTCAACGTCCTCGGAGTGGCGCGCTTCGCCGTGGAGCATCGGCCCGCCTGGCGCGGGATCCCGATTGAGACCTGGGTCTACCGCCAGGACCGCGACAAGGGCTTCGCGGCCTTCGCCGAGCCGACGGCGGCGGTGCTCGACTTCCTGGCGGAGCGCGTGGGCCCCTACTCGTACGAGAAGCTCGGCAACGTCCAGGCGAACGGCGTGCGCGGCGGGATGGAGTCGGCCACGTCGATCTTCTACGGCGACGACTCGGTCGACGACCCGCGCTCCACGCGCTGGCGCAACGTGATCGTCCACGAGATCGCGCACCAGTGGTTCGGCAACTCGGTGACGGAGAGCGACTGGGACGACGTCTGGCTGAGCGAGGGCTTCGCGACCTACTTCACGCAGCTCTTCGTCGAGCACGCCTACGGCCGCGACGAGGCCGACGCCATGCGCGCCACGAGCCGGGACGCGATCCGCGAGTTCGACGCGAAGAACCCCGGCTACCGGATCGTCCACGACAACCTGTCGGACATGGAGCAGGTGCTGAGCGGCCCGGGCACGTACCAGAAGGGAGCCTGGACGCTCCACATGCTGCGCGGCGTCGTCGGCGACGCCGCTTTCTGGAGCGGCATCCAGGCCTACTACCGGCGCCACCAGAACGGCAACGCCACCACCGCCGACTTCCGCCGCGCGATGGAGCAGGCGTCGGGCCGCGAGCTCGGCTGGTTCTTCGAGCAGTGGCTCACGCGAGGCGGCTTCCTGAAGCTGCGCGCGCGCTGGTCGCACGACGCGTCCGCGAAGCAGCTCCGGCTCGACCTGGAGCAGCTGCAGGCGGGCACGGCGTTCCGGGTGCCGATCGACGTCGCGCTGGCCGTCGAGGGCGAGCCGCGTCCGCGCATCGAGCGGCTCGAGCTCGGAGAGCGACGCCAGACGCTGAGGCTGCCGCTCGACCGCCGGCCGAAGCGCGTCGAGCTCGACCCGCGCGCCTTCGTGCTGATGGACGCGGACGTGGCGCGCGCCGAGGGAGACCGGGAGCCGAATCGATAGCAAAACCTACGCCGATCGATATCGGCTCGTCCTGCCTCGGGATTCCTCCGTACGCGCCTTGGACGACGCTGGCGGCGGCCGCCAATGGGCTTGCAACCTAATCATCGAGTCTCGAGAGGCTTACAGGAAAACGCCGCGGGCCGCACGCCTGTGGCAGCGACTTTGCAGAACAGACCGGACACATGCCGAGAAGCATACTGGTCGTCGACGACGAGCCAGCGGTGTCAGCCGCCCTGGCCGACTACTTCCGCAGCCAGGGACACGAGGTGGATGCCGCGGCCGAGCTCGAAGAGGCGGGCGCGCTGCTGGCCTTCCGCCGCTACGACGCCGCGATCCTCGATCTGCGACTGACCTCCCTCGGTGGCAGCGAGGGCCTCAGCCTGCTGCACGAGATCCGCGAGCGCGACTCGCGCATGACGGTGCTGCTGATGAGCGCCTACGTCCCGCCGGAGGCGTGCGTTCAGGCGATCCGGCACGGCGCCGACGGCGTGCTGCAGAAGCCCTTCTCGCTCTCCGAGCTCGACCGGCTCGCGCTGGGCCCCGAGAGGCCGAGCCATGCTTGAGTCGACGCTGCTCTCCAGGATC
This sequence comes from Vicinamibacteria bacterium, assembly GCA_036559805.1. Taxonomy (GTDB): domain Bacteria; phylum Acidobacteriota; class Vicinamibacteria; order Fen-336; family Fen-336; genus DATBSL01. The sequence goes on along the minus strand of DATBSL010000004.1, from coordinate 9,329 downwards.
CTGCGTCCCGCGGAGCTCGCGGCGGTGTTCCAGCCGGTGCTCGACGTCGCCGGCCCCGGACGCCGGGGCCATTACTACGAAGGCCTGATCCGCGGGCCGCGCGGCACGTCAGTCGAGTCGCCCGAGATCCTGTTCGAGTACGCGCGCCGCAAGCGCAGCCTGCCCGCCGTCGATCGCGCCTGCGTGGAGACGATCTTCGCCGCGGCTTCGGCCCTGCCCGGCGAGCCACGGCTGGGCATCAACGTCCACGCGCCGACGCTGGCGCTCGATCCGGGCTTCATCGGATTCCTGACGCTGGCGGCGGAGCGCTGGGACGTCGCTCCCGAGCGCCTGGTGGTCGAGATCGTCGAGCACGCCGCGCCCTGGGACCTGGGCGCGCTCAAGCGCGCGCTCGCCGACCTCCGCAACCTCGGCATCCGTGTCGCGCTCGACGACGTCGGCCTCGGCCAGTCGAACTACCTGATGATGGTCGAGTGCAAGCCCGACTACTTCAAGATCGACCGCCACTTCGTGACCGACTGCCACCGCGACTTCCACAAGCGCGCCGTGCTGCGCTCGATCGCGGCGCTCGCGCTGCAGTTCGGCTCGCAGGTCATCGCCGAAGGCGTCGAGACGATGGCGGATCTCGAGACGGTCAATGCCACCGGCATCAGCCTCGTCCAGGGCTGGCTGTTCGGCCACCCGTCTCCCGCGCACGCCGGCAGGCAGGCGCTCGAATCGGGAGCGGTCGCCTAGCGGACGGCTTACCATAGGCGTCCCTTCAGAAGGAGGGAGGCCGTGGTTCCGATCGATCCGTCGCGGCGGCGCTTCCTGAAAACGTCGAGTTTCGCCGGCGCCGCGCTGGGCCTGGGCGGCGGGGCGCTCGGTTCGCCGGACGCGCCGAGCTGGATCTCCCGGCCGATGCGCTGGGCCCAGCTCACGCTCGTCGAGGACGATCCCGTCAAGTTCGACATCGGCTTCTGGCTCGACTACTTCCGGCGCACGCACTCGGACGCGGTCTGCCTGAGCGCTGGCGGCTGCGTGGCCTACTACCCCACCCGGGTGCCGTTCCACCACAGGAGCGCCTGGCTCGGCGACCGCGACGTGTTCGGCGAGCTCGTCTCTGGCTGCCGGCGCCTCGGCATGGTGGTGGTGGCGCGGACCGACCCGCACGCCACGTACGACGACGTGCAGGCGGCTCATCCCGACTGGATCGCGGTCGACGCGTCCGGCAAGCCGCGCCGGCATTGGGCCTCGCCCGAGATGTGGGTCACCTGCGGCCTCGGCCCCTACAACTTCGAGTTCATGACCGAGGTCACGAAGGAGATCGTCGCGCTCTATCGCGTGGACGGCATCTTCATCAACCGCTGGACGGGCTCGGGCATGTGCTACTGCACCCACTGCGCGGCCAGCTTCCGCTCCGCCACCGGTCGTGAGCTGCCCCGGCTCGCGACGCCCGAGGCGTCCACGGGCCAGCCGGACTACCTGCTCTGGCGCCAGCAGCGCGTCTTCGACCTGTGGCAGCTGTGGGAAGCGGAGGTGCGCCGCATCAACCCGGACGCGTGCGTCATCCCGAACACGGGCGGCGGCGCCTCGAGCCGCCTCGACATGAAGAAGATCGGCGAGCGCGCGACGATGATGGTGGCCGATCGCCAGGCCCGCAGCGGGCTGATGGCGCCCTGGGCGATCGGCATGAACGCCAAGGAGTACCGTGCCGCGCTGGGCCAGAAGCCCGTCGTCGGCCTGTTCGGCGTGGGCGTCGAGGAGGCGTACCGCTGGAAGGACTCGGTCCAGAGCGAGGCCGAGATCCGTCTCTGGGTGGCCGACCTGGTCGCGAACGGAATGCGGCCGTGGTTCTCGAAGTTCGCGGGCGCGCTCCACGACGAGCGCTGGCTCAAGCCCGTCGAGGAGCTCTACCTCTGGTGCCACGCGGCCGAACGCTACCTGCGCAACGAGCGGCCGCTGGCGCGTGTCGGCCTCGTCTACTCGCAGCAGACGGCCTGGTTCTGCGGCGGCGACCGGCCGCGCGAGCGCGTCGAGGAGCCGCTGCTCGGGTGGTACCAGGCGCTCGTCGAGGCGCGCATCCCCTTCGAGATGGTCCACGACCAGAAACTCGACTCCGCGAACCTGTCGCCCCTGCGCACGCTGGTGCTGCCGAACGTCGCCGCGCTGTCCGACGTGCAGTGCGCGCAGCTCCGCGAGTTCGTGCGCGGAGGCGGCGGCCTGGTCGCGACGTCCGAGACCTCGCTCTACGACGAGACCGGCAGGCCGCGCGCGGACTTCGGCCTCGCGGATCTCCTCGGCGTCTCGTTCGTGCGCCGCGTCCCCGGCCCGGTCCGCAACGGCTACCTGCGCCTCGAGCACCAGACCGCCGCCGGCCACCCGCTGCTCGCGGGCCTCGAGGACGCCCCGCGCATCATCCACGGCGCGTGGCTCCTCGACGTGAAGCCGAGCGTGCCCTTCCCCAACCCGCCGCTCACGCTGATACCGGCCTATCCCGACCTGCCGATGGAGAAGGTCTACGTCCGCCAGCCGAAGACCGACGTCCCCCAGGCGTTCCTGCGGGAGTTCGGGTCAGGCCGCGTCGCCTACTTCCCGTGGGACGTCGACCGCACGTTCTGGGAGGTGTTGGCCCCCGATCACTTGAAGCTGTTGCGAAACGCCGTGTCGTGGGCGACCCGCGAGGAGCCGCCCGTGAGCGTCGTCGGGCCGGGAGTGCTCGACGTGACGCTCTGGCGACAGAAGGACTCGCTCACCGTGCACCTCGTTAACCTGACCAACCCGATGCTGATGAAGGGACCGCTGCGCGAGCTGCTGCCGGTCGGGGAGCAGCGCGTGCGCCTGCGCCTCCCCGTTGGCGCGCGTGCCAGGGCCGTTCGCCTGCTCGTGGCGGGAGGGGCGCCGCCCGTGCGCGAGTCGCAGGGATGGCTGGAGCTGGTCGTTCCCACGGTCCTCGCCCACGAGGTGGTGGCCGTCGACCTCTGAGTCGCCGCGGTCAGCTCGCGGCGAGCTGCGCCTTCATCGCGGCCTCGTCCAGCTCGAGCCCGAGGCCCGGTCCGTCGGGAACCGTGGCATAGCCGCCCTTGGGCGAGAGGTCCTGCTTGAAGAGCGTCCAGAGCTTCGCGGCGCGCTCGGGAACCCAGGAGTACTCCTGCGCGCGCGACGAGTGGTCGAAGGCCGCCAGGTAGTGCACGTTGATCGTGTGGCCGATCGTCTGCTGCGTCTGGTGCGGCACCAGGATCTTGCCGTGGGCCTGCGCGAGGTGCGCGATCCGGACGGCCTCGGTGAGCCCGGCGCACTTCACGAGATCCGGCTGCACGATGTCGACCTTGGCGCGCTCGATCAGGTCCCGGAACTGCCAGAGCGTGTACTCGTGCTCGCCCGCGGCCACGGGCATGTCGAGGGCGGCGCAGATCTCCGCGTAGCCCGCGTAGTCGTGCTGCGCGACCGGCTCCTCGTAGTGGATCACGTTCAGCTCGTCCTGGAAGCGGCGGCCGAGCCGGATCGCGGTCGAGACCGAGAGCCCGTTGTTGGCGTCGTAGTAGAGGTCGAGCTTGTCGCCGAGTTCCTTGCGGACCGTGCTCACGAGCTCCCAGTCCTTGGCGGGGTTCACGTCGGCCGCGCGCGAGCTCCACTCCATCCGCATCTTGACGGCCGTGTAGCCCTGGCTCGCGGCGTCCACGGCCTTCTTCACCTGGTCCGCGACCGTGTTCTGCGCGCCGTTGCCGATGCTCGCGTAGAGCCGCACCCGGTCCTTGCGCTTGCCGCCCAGCAGCTGCCAGATCGGCAGGCCCGCCGTCTTGCCGAGGATGTCCCAGAGCGCGATGTCGATGCCGGCCATCGCCTCCGGCTGCGCGCCCATGGTGCCGAGCTTGTAGGTGGCGTGCAGCATCTCGTCCCAGATCCGGCCGACGTCGAGCGGGTTCTTCCCCACGGCGATCGGGGCCAGCGAGTGCTGCAGGATGGAGGCGAGCACCCGAGTGTTCATCGGGCTGACCTCGCCCAGGCCCGTGACGCCCTCGTTCGTGCGCACGAGCACGAAGAGCGAGTTCGTCTGCAGCCGATGCGCTTCGACCGCGGTGATCTTGAGGTTGCGCCAGTCGGTCGCGGCCCGAAGCTCCGATGGCAGGCTGGCCTCGGCGACGAGGCCGGCGAAGCCAGCCCCGCCCAGCCTCACGAAGTCGCGCCGGATCATGCGCGGGCCGTCAGCGCTTTTCCTTGCCCTGGAGCTTCGCCAGCAGCCGGAGGATCTCCAGGTACAGCCAGACGAGCGTCACGAGCAGCCCGAACGCCCCGTACCATTCCATGTACTTCGGCGCCCCGACCTCGGCCCCGCGCTCGATGAAATCGAAGTCCAGCACCAGGTTGAGCGCCGCGAGCCCGACCACCACGACGCTGAAGCCGATCCCGATCGGCCCGCTGTCGTGGATGAATGGCATGGTCTTTCCGAAGAAGCTCATCCCCATCGAGACCAGGTACAGGAGCGCCACGGCGCCGGTCGCCGCGACGATCCCGAGCTTGAAGTTCTCGCTCGGCCGGATCCACCCCGAGCGGTAGGCCAAGAGCAGCACCGCCAGCGTTCCGAGCGTCAGCCCGACCGCGTTGACGACGATCCCCGGGTACTGCTGCTCGAAGACGAGCGACACGCCCCCGAGCATCAGCCCTTCGAGGGCGGCGTAGAGCGGAGTCGTGACGGGCGCCCATTGCTTCTTGAAGACAGTCACGAGCGCGGTGACTAGCCCGCCGCCCAGACCCACGTAGATCAGGGGGACGAACGCCGTGGGCCCGAACACCAGGTTCCACTGGAGCGCCGCGCACGCGATCAGGATCAGCAGCGAGAGCCCGGCCTTGTTGACGGTGCCCTCGATCGTCATCGCCTCCGCGCCGCGCTCACGCGCCGCCGACGTGAACGTCTCGGCCTTCAGCGTAGGGTTGCCAGTTCGAAACATGCTTTCGCCTCCCAGGCGTGTTGGATGCTAGCTCGTCTCAGTCGACCCAGTCGACGACGAAGAGGTTGGTCTCGCCGGGCGTCCGGCCGCCGCGGTTGCTCGCGAACACGAGCCGCTTGCCGTCGGGCGAGAACATCGGGAAGCCGTCGAAGCTCGGCTCGCTCGTGACCCGCTCGAGGCCGCTGCCGTCCTCGCCGATCAGGTAGAGGTCGAAGGCGCGCCCGCGAGGGTTGGGGTGGTTGCTCGAGAAGATGATGCGCTTGCCGTCCGGGTGGAAATAGGGGGCGAACGACGCCGCGCCGAGCCGTGTCACCTGGCGCTTGTGGCCGCCGTCGCGATCCATGACCCAGATCTCGAGCACGCCGGGCCGGTACAGGCCCTCGGCGAGCAGCTCCTTGTAGCGCGCGAGGCCCGCCGCGTCCGCGTAGTGGTCGCGGCGGTAGACGATGCGCTTGCCGTCGGGCGAGAAGAAGGGCCCTCCGTCGTAGCCGGGCTCCTGGGTCAGGCGCTTCACGCCGGTGCCGTCGCTCGCCATCGTGTAGATCTCGAGGTCGCCGTCGCGCACCGACGTGAACACGATCGTCTTCCCGTCGGGCGAGAGCGTCGCCTCGGCGTCGTAGCCCGGCGTCTCGGTGAGGCGCTTGAAGCCGCTGCCGTCGAGCGCGTGGCTGACGATGTCGTAGCCCGCGAGCATCGGCCACGAGTAGCCGCGTGAGTGGTCGGCCGGCGGCGGACAGGCCTCGCTCGCGAGGTGGGTCGACGCGTACAGAACGCGCCGGCCGGCGTCCGTGAAGTAGCCGCAGCTCACGCGGCCCTTGCCGTTCGAGACGCGGCGGCTCGAGCCGCTCTCGACGTCGACCACGTACTCCTGGTCGCAAGCCACGCCTTCAGCCTCGTTCATGCGCTGGAAGACGATGCTGCGGCCGTCGGGGCTCCAGTAGCCCTCGGCGTTCTGGCCGCCCGAGGTGAGCTGGCGCAGGTTGCGGAAGTGCTTCTCCTCGGGGTGGACGACCGCCTCTCCGGCGACGGCCTGCTGCGGGCGCTCCTGTGCGGCGAGGGCGAGCGCCGCCGCGAGAAAGGCCAGGGCCAGGACGCCGCGGCCCGCGGTCATTCCATCTGCTGCGCGAGGTAGTTCTGTGCGCCGATCTCCTCGACGATGCCGAGCTGTGCCTCGAGCCAGTCGATGTGCTCTTCCTCGTCCTTCAGGATCGTCTCGAGCAGCGCGCGCGTGCCGTTGTCGCCCTGGGCGCGGGTGAGCTCGATGCCCTTGTTGAGCCGCGCCACGGCGTCGTACTCGACGGCCACGTCGAGCTTGAACTGCTCGGGCACCGTCTTGCCCACGTTGATCTTCATGTACTTCTGCATGTTGGGCACGCCGTCCAAGTAGAGGATGCGGTCGATGATTTCCTGCGCGTGCCGCATCTCCTCGATCGACTCCTTCTGGATGAAGGCGGCGAGCTTCTTGTAGCCCCAGTTCTCGTTCATGCGGGCGTGAATGAAGTACTGGTTGATCGCCGTGAGCTCGGCGCACAGCACGTCCTGCAGAACCTTTATGACCTCGTCGTTCCCCTTCATGGAAGTCCCTCCGCGGCGGGTCCGCCGGTAAGGGAATCTTACCCCGCCGGACTAGCCGCGGGAGGCGAGGTGCTCCTGGAGGTCGGGGAGACAGGCGGTGCAGAGCCGCCCGCAGCCGGTGTCGCGCTGTACGGTCTCGAGGCAGTGCCCCCGCTCGTGGATGCGGCGCGCCACCTCGTCGAAGGGCATGCCGGTGCACTCGCAGCGCGTCATCGCGCGCCCGCAGCGGACCGGCTCGGTTTCGAGTGCGGCGCTCGCCATCTCCAGAACATGATAATGAAACGCATTTTCAGAATCAAGCCCCCCGCCGGGCGGGAGCCAGGGCCGGGGGGCCCCTAGAATGGGTGTATGCCTGAGGCCTTGGATGTCACTTGTCCTTGTTGTGATGCGCTCCTGAAGGTCGATCCCGAGACGGGGGCGGTGGTTTGGATCGACAAGAAGAAGGCCCCGGCCAAGAACTTCGACGATCTGGTGCACCGGGTGGAGCGGGCGCGCAGCGTGCTCGACGAGAAGTTCGCGCGCTCGGTGCAGCACACGAAACGGTCGGGCGAGATCCTGGAGAAGAAGTTCGAGGAGGCGCGCAAGCGGGCGGAGCAGGATCCGGGCGGCAAGCCGCCGCACCCGTTCGACAACGAGTGACGAGCGGGCGCGCTATGATCGGAGCTCTCTCATCCTCATGGAGGCATCGCACATGTTGAAGCACCCTTCCCTGGCGGCCGTTGCCGTCTGCCTGGCCGTCAGCTCCTTCGCGCAGGGCAATGACCGCGGCGAGGCCAAGGCGACGGTGGCAGGCAAGACCGTCGCGATCGACTACGGGCGGCCGAGCCTCAAGGGCCGCGACATGCTGGGACAGGCCCAGGTCGGCCAGGCGTGGCGCATGGGCGCCGACGCTGCGACCACGCTCAAGACCGACGCGGACCTCGCGTTCGGAGGGGTCCAGGTGCCGAAGGGCGAGTACGTCCTCAAGGCCACGAAGGTCGCCGCGGACCAGTGGCAGCTCAACGTGGGCAAGGCCGACGGCTCCAAGGTCGCCGACGTGCCGCTCACCGCCTCGAAGGCCGACGCCAGCGTCGAGCAGTTCACGATCGACGTCACCGGCGACAAGGACAAGGGCGAGCTGAAGCTGCGCTGGGGCACGACCGTGCTCGGGGCGGCCTTTACGGGCAAGTGACCGCTATCTCGTAACGGGCACGGAGCGGAGCGGGATTCACTCCCGCGGAGCGAAGGGGGGGTCTGGGGGGTGCGGCGCAGCACCCCCCGGAAGAAAATCAGATCCACCCGCGCCGGCGATAGACGACGAGCCCGAGGCGTTCGTGCGCGACCGCGCCGAAGGCCCGGCGCCGGTCGCCGGGGAGCCGCAGGACCTCGAGGTCGAAGTTCGTCTCGACCGAGGGCACGGAGATCGCGACGAGGCCCTCCTTCTCGAGCGTCGCCGCCGCACGCCGCGTGTGCGTGGGCGACGTCACGGCGAGGATCCGGCGGATGCCACGCTCGCGGCAGAGCCTCGCGAGCGCCACCGCCTCCTCGTGGGTGTTGACGATCGGGCCGATGCGAAGCACCTCGCCCCGGCCAGCGAACCTCTGGAGCCACGCGCGCGCCAGCGTCGCGTAGGACCCGGCCGGCGGCGGGATCTCCGAGACCACCAAAAGCGGCGCGCGGCCTTCGGCCATCAGCTCGATTCCCTTCAACAGCCGGCTGGCCGCGTCCGTCGTCGGGTCTCCGTCCTCCTGGACGCGCGAGGCGAACACGAACACGGCGTCCGCGTTCTCGACCACGTCCCGCCGCACCAGCCCCTCCGCCAGGCGCGAGGTGAGCGGCGTGTAGCAGACGACCAGCCAGAACGCCGCGAGCAGAACGGTACCTGCGGCCAGGAGCCGCCGCAGCGGCGATAGCCACGCGAGCGCCCCCACCGCCGCGGATACCGGCAGGATCAGCGACCGGTCCCCGGAGTACGAGACGAGCGATGGCAGCTGCAGATCGACCACGAACGCCCCGGCGAGCGCGCCAACCGCCAGCCCAGTCCCCAGCTGCGCGTAACGGCTCGCAGACATCGTTGGCTTCAGCGATTCCGGGGGGCCTGGGGAGTGCGACGCACCCCCCAGAACAAGAAAGTCAGCAGCTTTGCCGTACTTCCCCCTCGCACCATCCCAGTTGGGGAGTCACAAGGTCAAGATTCAAGACCTGACCCCCTAGACAATGAAAAGCGGCGCGAGCACCAGCGTGATCGTCGACAGCAGCTTGATCAGCACGTGCAGCGACGGGCCGGCGGTGTCCTTGAAGGGATCGCCCACGGTGTCGCCGACGACCGCGGCCTTGTGCGGCTCCGAACGCTTGCCGACGACCTGGCCGTCCACCTTGAACTCGCCCGACTCGATGTACTTCTTCGCGTTGTCCCAGGCGCCGCCGCCGTTGTTCATGAAGGTCGCCATCAGGATGCCGGTGATCGTGCCCACCATCAGCAGCCCCGCCACCGACTCGGCGCCCACCTGCCCGTAGGGCGAGAGGTACTTGAAGCCGAAGCCCACCGCTATCGGCGTGAGCACGGCGAGCAGGCCCGGCGCCACCATCGCGCGCAGCGCCTCGCGCGTGACGATGTCCACGCAGCCCGCGTAGTCGGGCTTCTCCGTGCCCTGCATGATCCCGGGCCTCTCCTTGAACTGCCGGCGCACCTCGGTGATGACGCTTTGCGCGGCCTTGCTCACGGCCTTGATCGCGAGCGCGCTGAACACGAACACGAGCGTCGCGCCGAGCAGGCCGCCGACGAAGACCGGCACGCGCGTCAGGTCGACGCCGATCTTCTGGCCGGTGATCTTGGTGACCTCGTCG
>DATBSL010000003.1:0-1664 GCA_036559805.1 Vicinamibacteria bacterium | reverse complement strand
CTGCGGCAGCTCGTCGAGGTTGTGGCGGCGCAGCCAGGCGCCGACCTTCGTGCGGCGCGGATCGTCCGAGGTCGCGAAGATCGGCCCCGTCTCCTTCTCGGCCTCGTCGACCATGGTGCGGAACTTGAAAATCTGGAACGTCTTCCCGTCGAGGGTCATGCGCTCCTGGCGCAGCAGCACGGGCCCGGGGCCGCCGCGGAGCCGGACTAGCAGGGCCAGCACCAGCAGCACCGGCGTCAGCACGAGCAGCATCGCGGACGAGACCGCGACGTCCATGACGCGCTTCGCCATGCTGCTCCAGCCCTGCAGCGGCACCTCGTTGAGGCTGATGATCGGCATGCCGTCGAGGTCTTCGAGCGAGGCGCGGATCGTGGCGTACTGCACGACGTCGGGCACGACCTTGAGGTCCACGCACTCGTTGCTCAGACCCTGCACGAGCGGCACGAGCCGTGCGTGGTCCTCGAGCGGCAGCGCGACGTAGACCTGGTCGGCCTGCGAGGCGTCGACCGCCTCGCGCGCCGTCTCGATCGTGCCGAGCACCGGGAGGCCGGCGTGGCCGACCGCGTCCGGGCCCTCGCCCAGGAAGCCGATCACGCGGTAGCCCAGGCGGCGGTGGGCGAGCAGCGCCTCGGCGACGGCGTGGCCCAGCTCGCCCGTGCCGGCGACCAGGACGCGCGTGAGGTTCTCGCCCGCGGCCCACTGGCTCTCCTGCCACGAGCGCAGCGCCTTGCGGCCAAGGCTGATCAGCAGGACGTCGAGGACGACGAAGAGCGCGAAGACCGCCTGGCTGTACTCCCAGAGCGGCGCCACCTCGGGCTGGAAGGCGTAGTAGACGCGCACGTAGAGCGTGGCGCCCAGCGTGAGCGCCGAGGCGATCAGCGCGGAGAAGAGGATCGCGAACGTCTCGTCGATCAGGCTGCGGCCGCGCCGGATCTGGTAGAGGCCATGGAAGTACATGACGGGCGGCCACAGCAGCGCCATGAGCGGCAGCAGCAGCAGGTAGCGCACGAGCTCGGGGACGCCCTTGGTGACCGGGACGAGCGTCGCGAGCGGCTCGTTAAAGCGCAGCGTGTAGGCGAGGAGCCACGCGAGAGACGTCGCCGCCACGTCGACCGCGACGTGGATCGTCACCCACTTCCTCGCCTTCGCTCTCAGCATGCGGGGCTCCGGTGGGCGAGCGCGTCTTCCACGAACTCTCGGATCCGCTCCTCGAAGCGCACGGTGCTCTGCGCGTCAGCCCTCGCCCGGAGGGCGAGTCTATCAAAGCGCGTGGTTTCCAGGGAGCTGACGGCGGCGCGCAGCGCCTCGGGCGTCGCGTCGTGGAAAACGATGCCGGTGCGGCCGTGCTCGACGCTCTCGGCGCCGCCGCCCTCGCCGAAGACGACGGCCGGCCGGCCGCAGGCGAGCGCCTCGAGCGGCACGATCCCGGCGTCCTCGACCCCGGGCATCAGCACCGCGCGCGCGCCGCGGTAGAGCTCGCGCAGCTCGAGGTCGCTCACCTGACCCAGGAACTCGGCCTCGCTCGGCGCCCGCGACCGCAGCCGCGCGGCTTCGGGGCCCGAGCCCACGATCCGCAGGCGGCGGCCGGTCCCGCGGTAGGCCTCGAGGGCGAGCTCGAGGCGCTTGTAGGGCGCGAGGGCCGACACGACGAGGTCGTACTGGCC
>DATBSL010000002.1:0-14589 GCA_036559805.1 Vicinamibacteria bacterium | reverse complement strand
AGCAGGAAGCGGTCGACCTGCGCCTCCGGCAGCGGGTAGGTGCCCTCCTGCTCGATCGGGTTCTGGGTCGCGAAGACCAGGAAGGGATCCGGCAGCGGGTGCGTCGCGTCGCCGAGCGTCACTTGGCGCTCCTGCATCGACTCGAGAAGCGCCGACTGCACCTTCGCGGGAGCGCGGTTGATCTCGTCGGCGAGCAGCAGGTTCGTGAAGACCGGGCCCTTGCGCGCCACGAACTCGCCCGACTTCTGCTGGTAGACGAGCGTGCCGACGAGGTCGGCGGGCAGCAGGTCGGGGGTGAACTGGATGCGCGCGAACTGGAGGTCGAGCACCTGCCCGAGCGTCTTCACCGCCAGCGTCTTGGCGAGGCCGGGCACGCCCTCGACCAGCAGGTGGCCGCGGCACAGGAGCGCCACCATCATCCGGTCGACGAGGGCGCGCTGCCCGACGATCACCTTGCGCACCTCGTCCACGGCGGCCTGCACCAGGCGCGCCTCCTCCCGAACCGCCTCGTTCAGCTTCGCGACGTCGATCTCTGCTGCTGACATGTTCCCTTCCAGGTGTCGGACATACCTCTACACAGCCTTCGACGCACCGGCTCGGGGGAAGGACGGAACCCCTAGCGCAGGTGGCCGATCTTGCTCTGCAGGAAGGCCCGCCCGCGCTTGAACTCCGCCACGTCCCCCCGGCGGAGCGCCGCAACCGCCCCGGCCGCAGCCCCCGCGAGCTCGGTCTTCCCGAGCCCCTCGAGTGCGGCCTGGACCTGCTGCATTTTCTCCGCGATCGCCTCGAGGCTGCCGAGCTCGGTCGCGTTGAGCGTGGCCAGCAGCACGTCGATGGAGGACGCTTCGGACATCCCCCGATTATACTGACAGGGTTCCCACTGCATTCGGAGAGCCTGGTGCCCGCCAAGAACCACTATCGTGTCGTCATCCTTGGATCCGGTCCGGCCGGCCTCACGGCGGCTGTCTATGCGTCGCGCGCCGAACTCGAGCCCCTCGTCGTCGAGGGCGGCGGCGGCGACGACTCGACCGACGTCCCCGGCGGCCAGCTGATGCTGACGACCGACGTCGACAACTACCCGGGCTTCCCTGAGGGCATCCTGGGCCCCGAGCTGATGGAGCGCATGCGCAAGCAGGCCGCCCGCTTCGGCACGGAGTTCGCGACCGGCGAGCTCAAGCGGATCGCGCTCCAGGAGCGGCCGTTCAAGCTCACGCTCGACGGCTTCGAGATCACGGCCGACACGGTGATCGTCTCGACTGGCGCGCGCGCCAAGTGGTTGAACCTGCCCGAGGAGCTCGAGTTCCGCACCAAGATCGGCGGCGTCTCGGCCTGCGCCACCTGCGACGGCTTCTTCTACAAGGGCAAGCACGTGCTGGTCGTGGGCGGCGGCGACACCGCGATGGAGGAAGCGACCTTCCTCACCAAGTTCGCCGACAAGGTGACCGTCGTCCACCGCCGCCAGGAGCTGCGGGCGAGCAAGGCAATGCAGACGCGCGCGAAGCAGAACCCGAAGATCGCCTGGCTGCTCGACAGCGAGGTTGTGAAGATCCACGGCAGCCCCGGCCAGGGCGTGACCGGCGCCACGATCCGCAACGTGAAGACCGGTGCGGTGAGCGAGGTCGCGTGCGGCGGGATCTTCATGGCGATCGGCCACACGCCGAACACCGCGGTCTTCGAGGGCCAGCTCGAGCGCGACGAGGGCGGCTACCTGCTGGTCCACGACGGCACGAGCGCCACGAGCGTCCCCGGCGTGTTCGCGGCCGGCGACGTGACCGACCACCGCTACCGCCAGGCGGTCACCGCGGCGGGCACCGGCTGCATGGCCGCGATCGACGCGGAGCGCTTCCTCAGCCACTCCTGAGCCGCGCGAGCCCCAGAAGTCCTACCAACACGTCGGGGGCGATCTCGGAGTGTGTTGCCGACGCGGTCGTTACCGCAGGCCCTTAACGAGGAAAAGATCCCGAAGGTCGCGCGTGTAGTTGTAGACGTACGCGTTCCCGTCGGGGGTGAGATAGATGTAGTCGATCGAGGTGACACCGGCAGGGTCGGCAGGCTTGACGACCCTCCAGGGCTGACGGCGTCCCGTCGTGAGATCGAGGACAGCGATTCGCATGACCGTCGGATCGTGGGTTTCATGGCGCACGAACAACCGACGACCGTCGGCCGTGAACCTGAGGGGCTGGTCGCCGGCCTGCAACCCCGGAATCGCTCGCGGGGCGGCGCCCTCGAGGGAGTAAAGCTGGTACGCAGCCGCCTCGAAGTCGCTGCCCGCCGGGACCCAGGCCCCGTCCGGAGTCGTGAAGGCGTAGTCGGTGTTGATGCCCTCGGGCGTGATCGGCCTGGGCAGACCGTCCGGCAGTTCCTGTAGGAACAGCCGGTAAGCCCCCCCTTCTTCGCGGGCCTGCAAGAGAAGACGACGGCCGTCGGGCAGGAAGCGCACGTCGAGGTAGCTGGCGAGTGTTCCCCGCGGAATCTCGCGCGGCTCACCCGCTCCAGTGGGAAGCAGGACCAGGCCTGGCTTTGGCGCCTGGGCGTCCGTCCAGGCCACCACCAGGGAGCCGTCGGGCGACAAGGAATTGGGCTGGCCGACGCCGATTCGGACGAGAGGCGAGCCGGCGAAGCTTCCGACAAACGCCGACAGCCCCTTGCCGTCGACGCCACCGAAGATGAGGTAACGCCTGCCGTCAGGGGAGATGTCCCAGGCCTGGCCGCTCAGCCGGATCGTCAGGTCACGCTCGAGGCTCTGGCCGGAGCCGAGGCCCGCCACCATGCGGCGGCTCAGGCCGAAATCCAGGAGGGCCCGCCCGTCGGCCGACGTGTCCTGCACCATTGGCACGTGAGGGCTTCGAGTCAGTGTCCTTAAACCGCCTCGCAGGCTGACGGCGAAAACTCCTCGTCGTCCAGGGTTCCAGGTGCCGAACCACAGTTCGGTTCCGTCGGGAGACCAGGTCAGGCTGCTCAGGGCGAGCCGGTCCGTCGAAGGATCGCTCGCGAAAACCACCCTCGCGCCCGCAGCGTTCGCCACTCCGATGTGCTCGCCCGCTATGCTGTGCGTCGGATTTTCGATGAACGCCACCTGCTGACCGTCGGGCGACACCCTGATCCAGCTGAATGCCCCCACCGTTTCATGAACACGTCGGCCGATCGGGAACTCGAGCACCTGCTTCGAGCCGGACCAACGGGTCACCGCGAAGCTCGCTCCGTCACGCGACCAGTCGGCGCGGACGACGTTCTTCGCGACCTCGCGTGCACCACCGCCTCCCGCGAGCGGAGCCCGCAGCAGCGTTCCACCTTCCCGGATATAGGCGACTTCGCCTCCCGCCGTGCCGACGAGCTCGCCCTCGATCTCCAGCGGTTGCTCGAGCAGCAGGTCCATCCTCATCGAGTAGAGCTGCGACTTCGCTCCGTCCCAACGTGCGGAATACACGACGGACGACCCGTCGGACGAGAAACGCGCGGCCGACACGCTGCCGCGCCCGTACGTGAGTGGCTGGTAGGTGGGCTCCGACGGCGTCGGGCCGGGCTGGCCGAGCCAGAAGGCGGCCGCGGCGGCGAGTCCCAGGGACGCCAGCCAGCCGAGGATCCAGAGGCCGCGTCCGCCGGCGCTCGACCTGGCAGCGATGCGGCGCGAGGAGGTCGTCGCGTCCGACTTCTCCGACAGCGACTCGAGATCGAAGGCCAGGTCGCGCGCCGAGGCGAAGCGCTCCTGCGGGCTCTTCTCGAGGCAGTGAGCCACGATGCGCGCGAGCGCCGGGGGGACGGCACGGCCGCTCTCCGCGAGCTCGGGCGGGTCCTCGCGCAAGATCGCCGTCATCGTCTCGGCCGAGGTCTCGCGACGGAACGCGCGCGTGCCCGACAGAAGCTCGTACAGGATCGCGCCCAGCGCGAAAATGTCCGAGCGGTGGTCGACGCTCGCGCCGCGCACCTGCTCCGGCGACATGTAGCCGACCGTGCCCACCACGACGCCCGAGCCCGTGCCGCGCGCCTCGGTCGGCGACTGGCTGAGCTCGCCGCCAGCCGGCTCGGTCAGCTTGGCGAGCCCGAAGTCGAGGATCTTCACCTGACCGTCGCCCGTCACGAACACGTTCTCCGGCTTGAGATCGCGGTGCACGATCCCCTTGTCGTGCGCCGCCGCCAGCCCGCGCGCGATCTGCGCCCCGATTTCGACCGCCTTGCGTACCGGCAGCGCTCCCCCGGCCAACCGCTCGCGCAGCGTCTCGCCTTCGAGCAGCTCCGAGACGACGTAGGGCGAGCCGTCGAGATGCCCCGTGTCGTGGACCGCGAGGATGTTCGGGTGGTTCAGCGAGCCCGCGGCCTTCGCTTCCTGCTCGAAGCGGCGCAGCCGCTCGGGGTCGCTCGAGACGCCCGCGGGCAGCACCTTGATCGCGACGTCGCGTGACAGCCGCTCGTCGCGAGCGCGGTAGACCTCGCCCATGGCACCCGCGCCGAGCGGGCCCTTGATCTCGTACGGCCCGAGCTTGACGCCGGGGCCCAGCGACATCGCGTCTCCTGGCTGAGGCTGATGGAGTATATCGACACGTAGGACCGGCTGCTTCCTCCGCCCTCCAAGTCGAGCTGCGTCTCGCGAAATACCGTTTAGCGTGCGGTGCTAGAGTACGAAGCGATGAAGGACCCAGATCCGCCCCTCGCGTTCGAGCCATCGCCGCCTGACATCGACGAGAACGGCGTCGATCGGGCGCAGATCCGCGAGATGCTCGGTCTGACGCCCGCGCAGCGGCTGCTCGTGGTCCAGAACCTCGCCGAGTCGGTCGCCGAGATCCGCAGGCTCAATGGATCGAGCGCGCTACGCTGAGCTACTCCGTCGTCTCGTCGTAAACGACGTTGAGTTCGTCGTGGTCGGCATGATGGCCGGGGTACTGCGCGGGGCTCCGGTCCTGACCGCCGACCTCGACCTGGTCCACCGACGGAGCATCGCGAACGTCGGTCGCCTGCTCCGGGTGCTCGAGGAGCTGGACGCGGTCTATCGCCATGACGCCCGGCGGCTCCGCCCAGGCGAGTCGCATCTCATGAGCCCCGGCCACCAGCTCCTCGTGACCACTCATGGAGACCTCGACTGCCTGGGCACCGTAGGCGACGGGCAGTCCTACGAAGACCTCGTCGACCATGCCCCCGAGCTGAGCCTGGGCGAAGGCTTGTCTGTGCGCGTGATCGACCTCCGGACACTCATCGAGCTCAAGGAGAAGGCGGGCCGACCCAAGGACCTGGCGACCCTGCCCGTCCTGCGCGCGACGCTCGAAGAATCGCTCCGGCGCGGCTGACCAACCCATCCCGCCCAGGCCGAGCTGACCTGGCCCTCGTGCGCTCGGGCGGATGGTGAGCCGTCCGTATACTGAGGCGCATGCCATCGGCCGAGGACGAGCCCAAGGCCCGCGTCGCCTTCCTCGCGCCGTCGAACGGCAGCGAGGCGCGCGCGTTCCTGCAGGAGCGGCTGGCCCTGCTCGGGCGCGCCTACGCGCTCCTCGCGCTCGGCTTCCTTGCGCTCGAGCAGGCGGCTCTCGCCCTGCTGCGCCCGCTGACCCCAGCCGCAGGCCGCGACCCCGGCGCCTTTCTCATCCTCGGCGCCGCGACGGTTACCGGTGGGCTCTGGTGGACGTGCCGCCGCGGAGCGTTGCCCGAGGCGCGGCTCCTCGCGCTGGACGCGAGCGTGACGCTCGTACTGGCCGTGCTCAACGCCGCCCTCGTGTTCGCCGCGTTCCCGGGCGAGCTCGAGGGCTCGTCGCACACGCGGGCGCTGCTGGTCGTGGCGCTGGCGCTCGTTTTGCGCTCGATCGTGGTGCCGAGCTCGCCGCGCCGTACGCTGATGCTGGGCCTCGTCGCCGCCTCGTTCATGGTCGCGGCGAGCGCGTGGTGGCAGGCGAGCGCCGGCCACGGCGCCGCCGCCGGGGTCGTGCACGTCGTGTGGACGGGGCTAGCGGTCCTCGGTGCGGTCGCGATCTCGACCGTGGCCTCCCGCTCCATCTTCGGCCTGCGCGAGCAAGTTCGCGAGGCCTCGCAGCTCGGGCAGTACACGCTGCTCGAGAAGATCGGCGAGGGCGGCATGGGCGCGGTCTACCGCGCGAGCCACGTGATGCTGCGGCGGCCGACGGCGGTGAAGCTCTTGCCGCCGGGCCAGACTGGCGCCGAGCGGCTGCAGCGCTTCGAGCGCGAAGTGCAGATGACGAGCCGGCTCACCCACCCCAACACCGTCGCGATCTTCGACTACGGCCGCACGCCCGACGGCGTCTTCTATTACGCGATGGAGTACCTCGAGGGCCTGAACCTCGAGGACCTCACGCGCCACGACGGGCCGCAGAGCGCGGGCCGCGTGGTGCACGTGCTGCGGCAGGTCGCGTCCTCGCTCGCCGAGGCCCACGAGATCGGGCTGATCCACCGTGACGTGAAACCCGCCAACGTGATCCTGGTGCCGCAGCGAGGCGGTGCGCCGGACGTGGCGAAGGTGGTGGACTTCGGCCTGGTCAAGGAGCTCGACCAGGACACGGACCTGTCGCGCGACGACCAGATCGCCGGCACGCCGCTCTACCTCGCTCCCGAGGCGATCACCTCGCCCGGCCGCGTCGGCGCCCGCAGCGACCTCTACTCGCTCGGCTGCGTCGGCTACTTCCTGCTGACCGGCCGTCCCGTGTTCGAGGGCCGCAACATGGTCGAGGTGTGCGGCCACCACCTGCACACGAAGCCCCAGCCTCCCGCCGAGCGGCTCGGGCAGCCGGTGCCCGCGGGCCTGTCGGCGCTGCTGCTCGCCTGCCTCGAGAAGGACCCGGCCGAGCGTCCGTCGTTCGCCGGGGCCTTTCTGGACACGCTCGACCGGCTCGCCGACGTCCCGCCGTGGACGGGCGAGCTGGCGCGGGCCTGGTGGACGACGCGGGGCGCCCCGATCGTCGCGCGCGTGCGCGCCGAGGCCAAGGCTCCGCGGCCTCCGGGCCGCCGGCAGGAGCTCTCGGCCCTCGACACGATGTCGTTCGTGCGGCGCGTGGGCCCGGGGCACTGAATGGCCGAGGGGCTCCGCATCCTGTTTCTCGCGCCGCAGCCCTTCTTCGAGGTGCGCGGCACGCCGCTCGCCGTGCTGCACATGACGCGGGCGCTCGCCGGGCTCGGCCACCAGGTCGACCTGCTGACCTTTCCCCAGGGCGAGCCGGCCCCGACGCCGGGCGTGCGGCACCTGCGCAGCCTCCGGCTTCCGGTCGGGCGCGTGAAAGCGGGCCCTTCTCTGGCAAAGCTCCTCCTCGACGTCCCGTTTGCAGCCGAAGCGGTGCTACGCCTCGCGTTCTCCCGCTACGACGTGGTCCACGCCGTCGAGGAGTCGGCGCACCTCGTGGCGCCGTTCGCCCGGCTCCTCGGCGTGCCGCTCGTGATGGACGTCGACTCGTCGATCCCGGACCAGCTCCGCTACTCCGGCTTCGCCACGCGCGGTCCGCTGCTGTGGCTCGCGGACGCGCTCGAGCGGCACGCGCTTCGCCACTCCGTCGCGGCCGTGACCGTGTGCCAGAGCCTCACGGACGGGGTGAAGCACCGGGCGCCGGACGTGCCGGTGTTCCAGGTCGAGGACCCGCCGCTCGTGGACGTGCGGCATCCCCCGGCGACCGAGCGCGTCGCGGGACTCCGCCGCGAGCTTGGCCTCCGCGAGGGTCCGGTCGTTTTGTATTCGGGCAATTTCGAGCCCTACCAGGGAGTCGAGCTGCTGCTCGAGGCGGTCCCGCTCGTCGCTGGCGCGCAGTTCCTGTTCATGGGAGGCCGCGCGGCCGAGATCGACGTGCTCCGAGCACGCGCACGAGAGCTCGGGGCGGACGCGCGCGTCTTCTTCTCGGGCACGCGGCCGCCCGAAGAGCTGCCGGTCTTCCTCGCGCTCGCCGACCTCCTGTGCTCTCCGCGCCTCAAGGGTGAGAACACGCCGTTCAAGATCTACAGCTACCTGGCCTCGGGCAAGCCGATCGTCGCGACGGGCATTACGACGCACACGCAGCTGCTCGACGACTCGCTCGCGTTTCTCGTCCCGGCCACGGCCGAGGGGCTCGCGGCGGGCCTCTCGCGCGCGCTCGCTCACCCGGACGAAGCGCGGGTCCGAGCCGTTCGCGGCCTCGAGCTGGTCGAGCGCGAGTACAGCAAGGAACGCTACCGCGAGAAGGTCGCGCGCGCCTATGCCGAAGTCGCGCGCGGGTTGGCGGGAAACCGATAGCCAGGCATAGAACGCCGGGTGCTAGCATTTCCGAGACCTCACGGGGGAGTGGGCATGAAGCGAGTCGCTGCGGGTTTCGTCTGGCTGATGCTGGCGCTCGCGCCGCCCGCGCTTCACGCCCAGGCGGCGGCGCCCGCAGAGCCGGCCGACGAGGACGGGTTCAAGCTCCGCATCTCCGGCGAGCTCAAGGCCCATCTGCGCTGGTCGGAGGAGGACCGCTTCCCGCTCGCGTTCCCGTTCCCGCCAGACTTCGTCCCAGAGGGCCAGCCGAACGTCGCGCTCGAGACAGTCTCGCCCGGAACCTCGCTCGAGGTGAGCCGCGCGCTCGTCAACCTCGACGTGGAGATGCCGCGCGAGATCAGCGCACACGTCCAGATCGGCTTCGTCAACCTCTACGACCGCAATCCCACGAGCACCGACGCCGTCGTCGACGTGCGCGAGGCCTGGGTCGCATTCGGAAGGAAGCGCGGCTCGCTCGAGCTGCTCGAGGGGTCGTCGCTCTACGCGCTCGTCGGCAAGGCGCCCAAGCTCGAGCGCCAGCCGTTCCGGCGCCTCGAGAGCTACGGCCTCGTCTCGACCGCGTTCAACCGCTTCAACGACCTGCAGATCCAGGTCGGCGGCTCGGTCGGAGAGCACTTCTACTTCGCGGCGCAGCTCTCGAACGGAAACCCGATCTTCATGCGCGACCCGAACGCGCTCGCCGGCGACAACGGCACCGAAATGCCGCCCGACCCGGACCCGCGGCTCCACTCGGGCTTCCCGATCCTCTACCACGCCGAGGTCGAGGAGCTCGAGCCCGACGACCGCTTCGAGTACGGCGGTGCTCTCGGCCTGCGGCTGCTGAGCGCCGACCAGCGACGGGGCATCGACCTGATGGGCTTCTACTACCGCACCGAGCTCTCCCCGGCCGCGTCGCTGCGCGGCACGTTCTACGAGGGAGATCTCGACATCCTGGACGGCGCGGGCGGGCTCTCGCTGCCGATCTCGGGCGACGACCGGGAGGAGTACGGCTTCAACCTCGACGCGCGCTGGGGCGGCTTCTCGGTCTTCGGGCAGATCGTGAAGGAAACGGCGGCCAACCTCCCTCGCGTCGGCTACGAAGTCGAAGCCGGCTATCGCTTCGCTCTCGGAGACCTGGCCGATCCGAACGACCTGTTCCCGTCGATACAGCCGGCCGTGCGCTTCAGCCGGCTCGAGAACGACTTCAGCGCGCCGCGCGGCTTCGTGGCGCCGAGCTTCGCCTGGGACTGGGACAAGCTCGACCTCGGCCTGCGCCTGACGATCATCCGCAGGCTCGACCTCACGCTCGAGTACTCGGTCCACGACATCGCGGCCTCGCGCGCGATCAAGCACGACGAAGCGCTCGCCACGTTGCGCCTCGTCTTCTGATGCGGGGGGTGCTGCGCCGCACCCCCCGCACCCCCCCGCTCACTACGGGGGAGTGGACCCCGAGCGTTAGCGAGGCGAAACGGAGCGGCCTCGGCTCGGACGAGGGCGCTCCGTAATCCCCCTTCGTTCGCAGCTGTTGCTGTTTCCTGTGCAGCGCAGGCACCCGCTCGCCGCTAGGCCCGCGTCGGCTCCGGCAGGTCGGCCGTCGCGGCCTTGCGCGCGGCGAAGAGCGTCAGCAGCGGGCCAGTGAGCACGGTCGTGACGAGCGCCATGATCACGAGCATGGTGAAGATGCGCGGGGAGAGGATCCCCAGGTCGTAGCCGATGTTGAGAGCGATGAGCTCCATCAGGCCGCGCGTGTTCATGAGCGCGCCGAGCTGAAGCGACTCGCTCCAGCCCATCCCCGTGAAGCGCGCGGCGAGCGCGCTGCCGCCCAGCTTGCCGAGCGTCGCGACGGCGACGATCAGCAGGCACACGAGCCACCCCGAGGCGTCGTGGAGCAGGCCCACCTGCGTGCGCAGCCCCGTGAAGGCGAAGAACAGCGGCAGCAGGAAGACGCTGCTGAAGTTCTCCACGCGCACGTCGAGCTTGTGCCGGAAGCCGTGACGGTCGGGCACGATCACCCCGGCCAGGAACGAGCCGAAGAGCGCGTGCAGGCCGACGAGCTCGGCGGCGAGCGCCGCGGCGATCACGAGGCAGACGACGGCGGCGAGCGTGCTCTCGGAGGGCGCCTCGCTCGCGAGCCGCGCTTCGCCCAGCCACGCGCGAAGCGCCTTGCGAGCGCCCCAGAGCATCACGGCGATGAACGCGGCCGTCAGCAGCAGGTTGAGGCCCGCAGCCTCGAGGCTCGTCGCGCGCGCGATCGCGACCACGAACGCGAGGATGCACCACGCCGTCACGTCGCCCACGGCGGCGCAGGTGAGCGCCGTGCTGCCGAGCGACGTCCGCGTCATGCGCCGCTCGCGCAGGATGCGCGCCAGCACTGGAAACGCGGTGATGCTCATCGAGATGCCCATGAAGAGCGCGAAGGGCGTGAACCGGGCGCCGGCGGCCGCAAGGTCGCTGAAGAGGAACCAGGCGAGCACGACGCCCAGCAGGTAGGGAAACACGATGCTCACGTGGCTGACCATGAGAGCCGTGTGCGCCCGGCTCCTCAGCTGGCCGACGTCCAGCTCCATGCCGACCGTGAACATGAACAGGCAGACGCCGATCTGGCTCAGGAGCCGAAGCGAGCCGAGCGAGGACTCCGGGAACACCGCGGCAAACGCGCCCGGCATCAGCCACCCGAACAGCGACGGTCCCAGCAGGATCCCCGCGGACATCTCGCCCACGACCGAGGGCTGACCCACGCGCGCGAACAGCTTCCCCACCAGCCGCGCCACGGCGATGATCACGAGAAGCTGCAGCAGGAGGCGCATGAGCGGCCCCCGAAGGCCCGTTCCGATCCACGTGTGATCGGCCTGTCCGGCGAGGGATGCGCCCGCGCCCTGCGCCACAGCCTGGGATCCTCCCGGCGACGGCAGCGACGACCCGAAGTGCAGCACGGCGGCGATCGCCGCGATCACGACGCCGAGCGTGACCACGTAGAAGAGCGCGGCGCGCTTCATGAAGGCGTGATCGCTCCCATTGGCCGCGGCAGGAGCCTCAGCGAACGAAGGACTCGCGCCGGGACGCCTCGGAGAGCGGGACCAGGTAGCAGCCGGGCTCGCGCGCGATCTTGGCGTGGGCCGCCGCGAGCGTCGCCTCGCCGGCGTAGCTCACCGCCGACTGCAGGTGGCCGCGGATCCGCGCCAGGATCCCCACCACGCTGCCGACGTAGGGCACGCGCACCGACTGCCCTTCCGCGGGTGTTCGCAGCGCCTCGGCCAGCTCGTCCTCCTCGGCGCCGTCGGCCACCGCCTCGGGCGAGGTCATGCCGCGGTAGAGCTTCATCTTCTGGCGCGTAGCCGGGTCCTCGACGATCATGCCCGGCGCTTCGTCGGTCCCCGACAGCATGCTGCCGAGCATCACGGACGAGGCACCGCACGCGATCGCCAGGAACAGGTCCTTGTCGTCGCGCACGCCGCCGTCGGCGATCACGGGCACCCGACCCTCGGCCGCGAGGTACACCTCGCGCACCGCCTGCAGCTGCGGGACGCCCGCGGCCGTCTCGAGGCGCGTGCGGCAGCCGCGTCCCGGCCCGACGCCGACCTTGATCGCGTCGACGCCGAGGTCGATCAGGAAGCGGGTCGCCGACGCCGTGGCGATGTTGCCCACCACCAGCGGCACGCGCGGCAGCCGGGCGCGCAGCGCCTTGACGGCGCGCGCCACGACGCCCGAGTCGGCGTGCGCCACGTCCAGCAGCAGCACGTCCACCTCCTGCTCGACGAGCGCCGCGGCGCGCTCCAGGTAGTCTCCCGTCGCGCCGACCGCCGCGCCCACGCGCAGCCGGCCGCGGCCGTCCTTGGTCGAGTGCGGCTTCTGCTTGTAGAGCTTGAGGTCGCGCATCGTCACGAGCCCGACGAGCTCCCCGTCCTCGTCCACGAGCGGCAGCTTCTCGACGCGGTGGTCGAACATCGCCTGCTCCGCCTCTTCGAGCGACACCGTGGGCGGGCGCGTCACGAGCTTGTGGCGCGGGGTCATGAAGTCGGCGACCGGGCGCGCGTCCGCCGCCGTGCCGAGCGGCATGTCGCGGTGCGACAGGATGCCGGCCAGCTTCTGGCTCCCCTTGACCTCCTCGATCAGGAAGCTGCTGGCGTTGTGGCGGCGGATCGCCTGGCGCGCTTCGCCGATCGTCGCCGTGCGCTCGAGCCAGAGCGGGTGCTCGATCACGTAGGAGTGGCGGGTCTTGACGTAGCGCACGCGCCCGGCCTGCTCCGCGATCGAGGCGTTCCTGTGCAGGAAGCCCAGGCCGCCCTCGAGCGCGAGCGTCTTGGCCATCTCCTCGCCGACGACCGTGTCCATGTTCGCGCCCAGGATCGGCAGCGCCAGCGAGGTTTCGCCCGCGAGCGGCATCGCGAGGCTCACCTCGCGCCGCGAGCGCACGGGGCTGTGCTGCGGCCGGAACAGGAAGTCGTCGAAGGTCTTGCCGACGAAGAACGGCTCGAGGTCCGCCATCGAGCTATTGTGCACCGTCGCCGTCCTTCTCGTCAGCGACGAGCGGCTGGCGTGCGCGGGCTGACGCGCAGCGCACGCTCGATACGCTCCAGCCACGGCTGGCTGCACGCGGGGTGGCTGCGGGCGCGCTCGAAGACGAGGCGCGCCGCCCGGGCGTCGCCCGCGCGCATCAGCAGCTCTCCCTCGCTCACGAGCGCGCGCAGGCCAGAGACGTCGGCTGGGGCGGCCTCGCTCGCCTGCCGCCTGTAGACCTCGATCGCCGCGCGCGCGTCGCCGGCCCGGGCGAACGTGTCGGCCACCGTCGACAGGAAGCGGCTCGGCATCCGCAGCTCCCGCCAGCGCGGGTCCTGCACGATGCCCCACAGCATGTCGGGATCGGCGCTCTTTGCGTAGAGCTCGATCAGCCGCAGGCCCGCCTGGCCTGCGCGCTCGGCGTCCCTCGCAGCCAGCGCCAGCTCCCAGCTCTCCGTCCAGGCGTCGATGTTGCCGGGATCGGCGCGCAAGGCGCCGTCGACTAAGCGGCGCGCCGCCCCGAGGTCGCCCGCGACCCGCGCGTCCGCAGCCGACGTGACCGCGGGGTCCTGCTCGATCGATATCTGGCGCTCGATCGCGGGGTTGACGAAGCGCTCCTCCACGCCGAGCAGCATCACGCCCAGGGCGAACACGAGCCCGAGCAGCAGCCCGCCGATGTGAGCCGAGAAGGCCACGTTCGATTCGGCGCCCGCGACACTCGCGTAGTAGAACTGCTCGGCGGCCCACACCGGGATCACGACGAAAGCCGGCAGCTTCAGCGTGAAGCGGAACGTCGGAATGATCAGGATCGGCAGCACCAGGAGCTCGATGCGCCGCGCGGCGAGCCGCACCAGGAACGCCCCCATCACGCCCGCGATCGCCCCCGAGGCTCCCACGAGAACCGCGTCACCGGAGCCAGACCCGGCCGCGAACGCGCCGGCCCCCGCGACGCCGGAGAGGACGTACAGGACCGCGAACAGCGGGCGGCCGTACAGGTCCTCGATGAAGGGGCCGGTCAGGAACAGGAACCACAGGTTGCCCAGCAGGTGGAACCAATCGGCGTGGACGAAGGTGTAGGTCACCGTCGTGGCGGGGTTCGGCCGCGACGGCGTGAAGCCCATCCGGCTCGAAGGCAGCCGGCGCAGCGCAATGAAGGCCTCGTCGGTGAGCCGGTTCAGCCGTTGCTGCTCCGCCTCGACGATTCCCGGCGGCAGGGCCTCTCCGTCGGCCTGCCACTCGGCCCGCGCCTGGTCGAGCGCCTGGAGCCCGTCCTTGCCGAGGAGATCGAGGAGCGGAGGCGACGGCGACAGGTAGGGGTGCTCGCCCAGGAAACGCAGAGATTCCCGCATTCGCTCGTCGACCTCGCGCTCGGCGCCGGCGCCGGCCGTGGAGATCGCCAGGTGCACCAGGAAGCAGGCGCCGATCAGCGCCCAGGTCACCCACGGCATGCGGCGGACCTCGTTCTTGTCCAGGCCAACCGGCAGGACCAGCATGGGGCGCAACGGTACTAAAATCCGGGCCGGCCGTCCCTCCGGAGAGGTTCCAACGATGCCGAGCTACCGACCGCCGGTCGCGCGACCGCCGATGGCCCGCCCTTCGTCCGCGAGGCCGCCGCAGCGCGCGCCGCGACGCGCCGCGTCCGCCGAAACCGTCGACACCATGAAGGTGACGGGCGTGCTGTTCTGCCTTTCGGCCGTCGCCTCGTGGGTCGTGCCGTTCGTCCGGCAGGAGGCGTTCGGCGCGGGAGCCGAAGGAGCCGCGTCGGCCGGCAGCGCATTCCTGGTGCTGCTCTTTGGCGCGGCGCTGTTTCAGGGAGTGGGCGCCGTTCGGGCCCTGGTGCTGGCGTGCGCGGGGCTGGGCGGACTGGCCTCGCTCGCTGCGATCTTCTTCTTCCGCTCGTT
>DATBSL010000001.1:0-9298 GCA_036559805.1 Vicinamibacteria bacterium | reverse complement strand
ACATGGAACGCACACGTCGCTCTCGGCCGTCGGCGACGGTGGCGCTTCAGGGCTCGGGAAAGGGACGGCTCCGGCGGCGCGGCTCTACTTTCAGTCGGTCGAGAACTACGTCGTGATCGAGCCGATCTGTCAGATCTTCTTTGGGTTGATGGATGGCTATTACCTGATCGGCATCCCTACTGACATCCGCGGCCTCTTTCAGCAGGCCTACACCGCCGGGGCGCGCGTGCACTCCGATTCCTGGGGAAGCCCAGCGGCGGGGGAGTACACCGACGACAGCGTGAACGCCGACGAGTTCGTGTGGAGCCATCGCGACATGACGATCACGTTCTCCGCGGGCAACGAGGGCGTCGACCTCGACGAGAACGGCCTCGTCGACCCTGGCTCGATGGGCTCGCCGGCCACGGCCAAGAACGTGATCAGCGTCGGCGCGAGTGAGAACGACCGCAACTCCGACTATCCCTGCGATGCCACCAAGAGCGCCGTCTGCGCCGCCAACGGCGGGCAGAACGAGATCCCCACCTGGTCCGATTGGTGGCCGTTCAACTTCCCCGCCGAGCCGCTCAGTAGCGATCCGAGCGCCGGTAACGCCGAGCAGATGGCGGCGTTCTCGAGCCGCGGCTGGACGGACGACAGCCGCATCAAGCCCGACCTCGTGGCGCCGGGCTCGTGGGTGCTCTCGGGGTTCTCGGACCTCTACCAGGAGCCGTACGACGCCTTGCCGAATCCGCAGAACGGCTTCTTCCAGTCCTCGGGATGGGGCTTCCCGCCCAACGACAAGCTGAAGTACTTCGGGGGGACGTCGATGTCGACACCGCTCGTGGCGGGCGGGGCCGCGGTCGTGCGCGACTTCTACCAGGAGCTCCACGGCCACGCCGCGAGCGCGGCTCTCGTCAAGGCCACGCTCGTGAACTCCGCGCAGGACCTTCTCGACGAGGACAACGACGGGGTGAACAACAACGCCCTTGCCATCCCGAACCGCCATGAGGGCTGGGGGCGCGTGGACCTCGCCGCGGCCACCGACGGCTCGCGGCAGTTCGTCGATCAGGCCACGGGCCTCGCGACCGGCGCGACCGCGAGCTACACCTACGACGTCGCCGCCGGCACGCCGCTGAAGGTCACCCTCGTGTGGTCGGACTACCCCGGCAACCCGACCGCAGCCAAGATGCTCGTGAACAACCTCGACCTCGAGGTCTCCGGCCCGGGAGGGGCCTTCTACCGCGGCAACGTCTTTAGCGGAGGCTGGTCGATCCCCGGCGGGCTCCCCAACAACACCGACAACGTCGAGAACGTCTACGTCCAGGCGCCCGCCGCGGGAGCATGGACGGTCACGGTCAGGGGCTTCAACGTGCCTCAAGGGCCGCAGCCTTTTGCGCTCGTCGTCGCCGGCCAGCTAGACGAGCCTCCGCCCGTCACGCACGTCCTGACGATTGCTCCTCCCTCCAACGGCACCGTGACGTCCGGCGACGGCTTCATCACCTGCGGCTCCGGCGGCTCCGCCTGCAGCCATGCCTACGACGAAGGGTCCGTCGTCGTCCTGAGCACGACGGCCAACCTGGGGTTCGTGCGCACGGGATGGACGGGTGACTGCGCCGGGTCCGGCGCGACGTGCACGCTCACGATGGACCAGGCCCACACGGCAGGCGCGACGTTCGCGCCGAACGTCGTCACGCTATCGATCACGAACGTGAGCGTCGCCGAGGGCGCGTCGGGGACGACCGCCGCGGTGCTGACCGTCTCACTTTCCGGAGTCACGGGCGTTTCCGTGACCGTCGACTTCGCGACCGCCGATGGGACGGCCACCACGGCCGGCAACGACTACGTCGCGCAGACCGGCAACTTGAACTTCACTCCAGGGCAGGTCAGCAAGACGATCCAGGTCTCTGTCAACGGCGACACGACCGTCGAGCCGAACGAAACGCTCTTCGTCAACCTGTCCAACCCCGTGGGGGCGACGATCGCGGACGCGCAGGGGCAGATCACGATCACGAACGACGACGGTGCGGGTTTACAGCCCGTGATCTGGATTTCGCCCGTCGGTGTCACGGTCTCGGGCAACTCGCTCACCAAGACGGCGGCAATCGGCTGGGGAAACTCCGGCGCCATTTCTTCTCAGCAGATCGCAGCGGACGGCCACGTCGAGGTCACCGGCACGGCGAACTCTGCCTACAGGATGATCGGCCTCTCCAACGGCAACTCCAGCAATCACCACAACGACATCGATTTCGCCCTGTGCCTGTGCGCCTCCGAGTTGCGCGTCTACGAGGCCGGAGTTCTCAGGGGTACCTTCGGCGCCTTCGCGACGGGCAACCTGCTGCGCGTCGCCGTCGCGGGCGCCACCGTCACCTACAGCAAGAACGGAGTCGTCTTCTACACGTCGACCGTCGCGCCCACGCACCCGCTGCTCGTCGACGCGGCCCTCTACTCGACCGGCGCGACGCTCAACAACGCCGTCATCGGCGGTGGTCCGCCGCCGCCTGCCGTCCCTGTCGTCTGGACCTCGCCCGTCGGGTTGACTGTTTCGGGCAACTCGCTCACCAAGACCGCGGCAGTCGGCTGGGGCAACTCCGGCGCCGTGTCTTCCCAGCAGATCACGGGCGACGGCTACGTCGAAGTGACCGGCACCGCGAACTCCACGTACAGGATGTTCGGGCTGTCCAACGGCAGCTCCAGCAACCACTACGACGACATCGACTACGCCTTCTGCGAGTGCGCCTCGCAGATCCGCGTCTACGAGGGCGGCGTGCTCAAGGGGACCTTCGGGAACTTCGCGACGGGGAACCTGCTCCGCGTCGCCGTCGCGGGCAGCACCGTGACCTACAGCCGGAACGGAGTCGTCTTCTACACCTCGACCGTGGCACCCACTCGCCCACTGCTCGTCGATGCTGCCCTCTACACCATGGGCGCCACCATCAACAACGCCGTCATCTCGATGAGCCCGTAGCGGGGGGACATCGGAGGTTCGACTCATGGCCGAACCGATACGGGTCGCGAGGGGAATCCTGATCCCGGAAGCCGCGGTCGAGTGGCGGGCGGTGCGCTCGTCGGGGCCCGGCGGACAGAACGTCAACAAGGTCGCGTCCAAGGTGGACCTGCGCGTCGACCTCGCGGGCGTGACGGGGCTGTCCGCTCCGGCGCGCGCGCGGCTCGAAGCGCTCGCGGCCTCGCGCGTCGACGCCGACGGCCGGCTCGTGGTGACGAGCCAGCGCACGCGCGACCAGCACCGCAACCTCGAGGACGCGCGCGAAAAGGTACGCAAGCTCGTCGAGCGAGCGATGCGCGAGCCGCGGCCGCGCCGGCTGACGCAGCCCAGCCGCGCTGCCACGGAGCGCAGGCTCCGGCACAAGCACGTGCGCAGCGTCGTCAAGAAGACTCGCCGGTCGTCGCCGGACGACGAGTAGTCTCCGGATATGACGGCGAAATGAAAAACGCCCGGGGCTTTCGCCCCGGGCGTTGTCTTTGTAAGCGATTCGAGGAGTCTTAGACGCGGGTCACGTTCGCGGCGCGGGGCCCCTTCGGGCTGTCCACCACCTCGAACTTCACACGGTCGCCCTCGTTGAGGGTGCGGAAACCGTCGGCCTTGATCTCGGTGTGGTGGACGAACACGTCCGGACCACCTTCACGCGAGAGAAACCCGAAACCCTTGGACTCGTTGAACCACTTGACGGTGCCTTCGATCATGAACGTACAGGCCTCCTTCGGCCCTACTAGCCGTCAAATCGCCTGTGCGCCACGAACGGTCAGCACCGCCCCCCATTGGGCGGTCCAAACTTCGGGGGAAACGCCAGTCGAACGGCGACTAGAAGCGGGAAGTCTAGCACATAATCCCGCGTGCACCCCGCGGGACGGGTCGAGCGGCCGCTTGCCGAAGGGGACGCCACCCGGCTCGCCGCGTCGCTTTACGGGCTCTCGGCCTGGGCGCGGGCGCTGCCCGGCGAGTTCGACGACAACTTCCGCCTGACGGCCGCCGACGGGCGCGCCTTCGTGCTGAAGGCGATGCACCCGGCGCGGGAGCGCTCGCTCGTGGCGATGCAGTGCGCGGCGCTCGCCCAGCTCCAGGCGCGTGTCCCCCACCTGGCGCTGCCGCGGGTCGTGCCCACGCAGGCGGGCGGCGCGTTCGGCGAGGCGCCCGGCCCGGACGGGACACCGCGGCTCGTCTGGATGCTGGAGTGGCTTCCCGGCACGCCGCTCGCGACCGCGCACCCGCGCCCGCCCGAGACGCTGCGCGCGCTCGGCCGGCTGCTCGGCGACCTGGACCGGGCGCTCGACGACTTCTCGCACGCCGCGGCGACGCGCGAGTTTCCCTGGGACCTCGCGCGCGCGTGCGAGCGGCGCGCCTCCCTCGCGGCCGTGGGCGATCCCGAGCGCCGCGCGCTCGCCGCGCGGGCGCTCGACAGGTTCGAGAGCGAGGTGGTTCCGGCGCTGCCCTGGCTGCGCCGCCAGGTGATTCACGGGGACGCGAACGACCACAACGTGATCGTGGGCGACGCGCGCACGCTGCCCCGCCCGCTCGCGGGGCTCGTGGACTTCGGCGACATGCACCACGGCCTGCTCGTCGCCGAGCCGGCGGTGGCGGCGGCCTACGCTCTCCTCGGCGAGGACGACCCGCTCGCCGCGGCGGCCGCGGTCGTCGGCGGCTATCACGAGCGCTGGCCGCTCGTGGAGAACGAGATCGCGCTGCTGCTGCCCCTGGTCATGGCGCGGCTCGCGACGAGCGTCGTCGTCTCGGCGTCGCGGGCGCGCGGCGGGCGCGAGGATCCGTACACGAGCGTGAG
This sequence comes from Vicinamibacteria bacterium, assembly GCA_036559805.1. Classification (GTDB taxonomy): domain Bacteria; phylum Acidobacteriota; class Vicinamibacteria; order Fen-336; family Fen-336; genus DATBSL01. The sequence goes on along the minus strand of DATBSL010000001.1, from coordinate 4,523 downwards.
CGAGGCCCCCGCCTGGGCGGCGCTCGAGGCGCTCGACCGCGTGCATCCCCGCTTCGCGCGCGCGGTGTTCCGCGAGGCCTGCGGACTGCCGCCGATCGCCCACGGGCCCCGGCTCGCCGGGTGGCTGGCCAGGGCGGACGCGGCGCCGGTGCTCGAGCTCGACCTCGCCCACGCTCCGCACCTCGTGGTGGACCTGGGCATCGGCAGCGCCTTCCTGGGCGCCGACCCGAGCGCCGTCGAGACGGACCGGCTCTCGCCGCGCATCTTCGCCGCGATGGCGGAGAAAGGTGCCGCGTTCGGCGTCGGGCGCTACGGCGAGACGCGCGGCATCTACCTGTCGCCGCTCTTCGCGCCCGGCGGACGGCCCGTGGACGAGCGCCGCACGGTGCACCTCGGCATCGACCTGTTCGTCGCGGCGGGGGCGGTCGTGCGCGCACCGCTCGCGGGCGTCGTGCACGTCCTGGCGAGGAACGCGGCGCCTCAGGACTACGGGCCGCTCGTGATCCTGCGCCACCAGTCGGACGACGCCACGCCCTTCTTCACGCTCTACGGGCACCTGGGCGAGGAGGCGCTCCGCCGCCTCGCCGTCGGCCAGGCGGTGGCGAAGGGACAGGCGATCGCGACGGTGGGCGCGCCGCCGTCGAACGGCGACTGGCCGCCGCACCTGCACTTCCAGCTGATCCTGGACCTGCTCGACGAGGACGCTGGCTTCCCCGGCGTCGCGCTGCCGAGCCGGCGCCGGCTCTACGAGGCGCTCTCGCCCGACCCGAACCTGCTGCTGCGGATCCCGCTCGAGCGCGCCCCCGCGAGCGGCGCTTCGGCCGAGGACACGCTCGCCGCGCGCCAGAGGCTGATCGGCCCCAGCCTCCGGCTGTCGTACCGCCGCCCGATCCAGGCGGCGCGCGCCTTCCGGCAGTACCTCTACGACGACGACGGCCGCGCCTACCTCGACGTGTACAACAACGTCCCGCTCGTCGGCCACTCGCACCCGCGCGTGGTGCGCGCGGTCCAGGAGCAGCTGGCCCTCCTCAACACCAACACGCGCTACCTCCACGACCTCGTGGTGCGCTACGCGCGGCGCCTCACGCGCCTGCTGCCGGAGCCGCTGCGCGTCGCCTACTTCGTGAGCTCCGGAAGCGAGGCGAACGAGCTGGCGCTGCGCCTCGCGCGCGCGGCGAGCGGAGCCTCCGACGTGATCGTGCTCGAGCACGCCTATCACGGCCACACCACGACGCTCGTGGACGTGAGCCCGTACAAGTTCGACGGGCCCGGCGGGAGCGGGCGGCGCGACTTCGTGCACGTGGCGCCGCTGCCCGACGACTATCGCGGCCGCTACCGGCGCGACGACCCGCGGGCCGGGCCGAAGTACGCGGACGAGGTGCAGGCGATCACGCGTCGGCTGGCGGCCGAAGGGCGGCGGCTCGCGGCGTTCCTCTCCGAGACGCTGCCGAGCACGGCGGGCCAGGTGGTGTTCCCGCGCGGCTACCTGGCCGACGCGTATCGCCATACGCGCGCCGCCGGCGGCATCGCGATCGCCGACGAGGTGCAGACCGGCTTCGGCCGGCTGGGCGAGGCGTTCTGGGGCTTCGAGACGCAGGACGCCGTTCCGGACGTCGTGGTGATGGGCAAGCCGATCGCCAACGGCTTCCCGCTGGGCGCGGTCGTCACGACGCGGGCGATCGCCGACGCGTTCGACAACGGCATGGAGTTCTTCAGCACCTTCGGCGGCAACCCCGTCGCCTGCGCGGCCGGGCTCGCGGTGCTGGACGTGCTCGAGGCGGAAGGCCTGCAGGAGAACGCCCGCCGCGTGGGCGGCTCGCTCGCGCGCGGTCTGCGCGAGCTGGCCTCGCGGCACGGCGTGATCGGCGACGTGCGCGGGGCGGGCCTCTTCCTGGGCGTGGAGCTCGTCCGCGACCGTACCTCGCTCGAGCCGGCGACCGAGGAAGCCGCCTACGTCACCAACCGCCTGCGCGAGAAGGGCGTCCTGACCGGCACCGACGGCCCGTTCGCGAACGTGCTGAAGCTCAGGCCGCCGCTGTGCTTTTCCGACGACGACGCGAAGCTCTTCCTCGCGATCCTCGACGAGGTGCTGCAGGAGGACGGGGCCCGGCCGTAGCGTCGCGACCGCTCCGACGTGGGAAGAACGCTTCCCAAGTCCGTCCAATCCATCGACCGCACGGGAGGTGGAGGATGTCCTCGGGGCGCAAGCATTTCCATTCGGCATGCGCCTGGATTGCGGCAGCCTCGCTCGTCGCCTGCAGCGTCCGCACGTACCAGCCGGTGCTCCACGCGCCCGACGAAATGCCGAGGGCGCACGCGAAGTCTCCCGCGCTGAAGGTCCACATGAAGTCGGGCGAGCTCTACGTGCTGGCCAGCTGGCAAGCGGCGCCCGACGGCAGCTCGGTGACCGGCTCCGGCACGCTCTACTCGGTCGAGAGACTCGCTGGCGCCACTGGCCACGTGTCGATCCGGACCGACGAGGTCGCGCTCTTCGAGACCAACACGCCGCAAGGCGTCACCCCCGCGGGCGCGGTCATCCTCTCGATCTGGGCGACGATCGCGGGTACGGTGACCGTCGCTTGCGTCGCCGATCCGAAGTCCTGCTTCGGCTCGTGCCCGACGTTCTATGCGGACGGCGACGATCCTTCCGGACGGCCGGTGGCGGAAGGGTTCTCGGCCTCGATCGCGCGGGTCCTCGAGGCCCGTGACGTCGACGCGATCGGCCCGGGCCCGGCGCGAGGCGGGCGCTTCGGGCTCACCATGCGCAACGAAGCGTTCGAGACGCACGCGGTGCGGCGCGTGCGCCTGCTCGCGGCCGCGCGTGCTGCGGAGGGGCGCGTGCTCGCCGGCTCCGACGGCCTCTTCTACCCGGCCAGCGGGCCGCGCGCGCCAATCGAGTGTCGCGCGGCCGAAGGAGGCTGCCTGCCCGCGGTGGTGCTTGCCGACGCCGTGGAGCGCAGCTCGCCCGCCGACCCGAGCGACCTCGCGTCGAGGGAGCTGGTCGAGCTCGACTTCGCCCCGGCACGGGGACGCGTCGGCCTCGTCGTCGCCGCGCGCCAAACGCTGCTCTCGACCCACCTCTTCTACCGGACGATGGCTTTCTTCGGCTCGCGCGCCGGCGAGTTCCTCGCGAGCCTCGAGCGCGGCGGGACGGCCGCGGCGACGCGAGCGATGGGCCTCGCTCGGGTGCTGGGGGCGATCGACGCGGAGGTCTCCGAGGACGGAGAGAACTGGCGCGCGATCGGGAGCTTCGACGAGGCGGGCCCGATCGCCGGCGACGTGCGCGTGCTGCCGTTCGAAGCGCGCGGCGGCCCACTGCGGGTGCGCCTGCGCCAGTCGAAGGGGCACTGGCGGCTCGACCAGGTGTCGCTCGTGGGCCTCGGCGATCCCGTGTTGCCGAGCGTGCTCGAGCCGATCGCTGTCGAGCGCGGACCGCGTGCCGACGCGCGCGCCCTGGAGCTACTGCGCGGCGGCGAGCGCCACCTGGTGACGGCCCCCGGAGACGAATACCGGATCGTGTTCGACCTCCCGTCCTCGCCGCACGGGCTCCAGCTGTTCCTGGAGAGCGAGGGCTACTACTACGAGTGGATGCGCCAGGAATGGCTGGCCGATGAAGACCCCGAGATGGCGTCTCTGGTGCTGACCGACCCTGCGCAAGCGCTGCGACGAATGGCGGGGCCGTTCAAGAAACAGGAGGCCGGCATGGACGCCGTGTTCTGGTCCAGCCGTTTTCGGCGGTGAGGCGGGACGCGCCGGCCGCGACGCGTGCGATCGCGGCGATCGTCGCCATGACGCTCGCGCCGGGCTGCGCCACGCTGAGCCCCGACAAGGGCCCCTCCGTGGTCGGGCGCCGCGTCAGCGTGAAGATCGGTTCCGAGAAGGAGAAGGTCGAAGGTGAGCTCCTGCTCGTGGACAAGGAGCGGCTCTACGTCCGAGCCGAGAACGGCGTGCGCGAGATCCCAATGGGCGCCGTGCGCGAAGCGCGCGTCAAGCGCCACAACTTCGGGATGTCGCGGACCCTGGCCTGGTCCGCGATCGCCGGCCTCGTCACGGGCGGGGCGCTCGCGGCCGCATGCGGGTCGGTCGAGGACACGAGCGGCTGCGGGGGCGCGCTGCTCGTCACTCTCGGAGCCTGGCTGGCGGTCGGCGCCGCCTGCGGAGCCTCCATGGAGGCGTCGAGCCGCGTCACGTTGGAGAAACCGACCGCGGCCGAGCTGCGCGCGTTCGCCCGCCTGCCGCAGGGCCTGCCGCCGGGCGTCACTCCCGCGATGCTAGGGCCCGCGACCGAAGCACCGGCGCAGAAATGAGCAAGCGTGCCGGAAGCGCGGAGGACCCGCCTCTGGCCTAGTGCCCGGATCGTCCGGCCTTGGCGTCGTTACTCGTTCCGGAACGAGTAACCAAAGGTAACGCCTTGGCTCGCGCCCCCTCAGGCAGGCGCGGCCGCGACCACGCGCGCCACGACCGCCAGCATGCGCGCGCCGTAGCGCTCGGCCTTGGCGGGGCCGATGCCGTGGGCGAGCTTG